>CALCQV010000159.1 GCA_937894795.1 uncultured Bacteroidales bacterium | reverse complement strand
GAGGAAAAGAAGAAACAAACATGGTTTCTGCGTCCATTGGCAGTAGACATACGTTCGCGGAAACCATGTTTGTTTCTTCTTTTCCTCTGTGACGGCTGAAATGTTCTCTTGCTCATATACGTAAATTTTAGGACTGCAAAGATAGGAACTAATCTTTAATCCGCAAATTTTATTAGCACTTTTTTTTAAAGAACAATGGAATAGACTGACATCAGTCTATTCCATTGGATATTAAGCGATTATACCCTTTATAGGAATATTTTTCAATGTTTCCGATAAATAAATCCAGAATTTCTGTACTGAAGGGATGTAAACTCTTTCGTCAGGTGAGTGAGGAGACCGGATAGTTGGTCCGAAAGAAATCATATCCCAATTAGGATAAACGGCCCCCAGTAAACCACATTCCAAACCTGCATGTATGGCTTTTAATTCAGGTACTTTTCCGAAATAATCGTTATAAACCTTTTGCATAGTTTTAAGGATAGCCGAATCAGGATTTGGCTTCCAACCCGGGTACTCGCCTTCAAATACTACCTGTGCACCTGCAAGCTCAAAAATTGACCCCATCATTAATGCAAGATCTGCCTTTGCTGAATTTACTGAGCTTCTTAATAGGCACTTCACCACAACGGCTTTGTCATCAGTGCTTATTATGGATAGATTAGTTGATGTTTCAACCAATCCCTGCATGGCATCACTCATACGCATCACTCCATTGGGGCAGCCGTATACAGCTCTGAGTATGCGGTTTTGTGTGTCAGTATCCATTATTGTCGCTGGCATGCTTGTGTCGCTAACACTTATACTTAATGAAGGTTCAGTAACTGATAGTTCTGATTTGATATCTTCAGCCAATTTGCCAATGCAATTTTCAAATTTTACCTTTTCGCTGCTTGGAACAGTAACAATAGCATAGCCTTCACGAGGGATAGCATTTCTCATATTCCCAGCTTCGATGTATGACAGCTTTAATCCATGATCTGATACCCCATGCCATAATAAACGTGTTAGTATTTTACAGGAATTACCGCGGCCCAGAATAATATCCATTCCGGAGTGCCCACCTTTTAATCCTGTTACTTTTATCATCAATGCAGAGGTTCCTTTATCAGGAGAAATTTTTGTGTAGGGGAAAGTAAAAGTACCATCAATTCCACCGGCGCAACCAAAATAGAGTTCGCCCTCATCTTCTGAGTCAAGATTCAATAGAATATCGCCTTTCAACAAGCCCGGTTTTAACTGAAAAGCTCCGGTCATTCCGGTCTCTTCATCAATGGTAAAGAGAGCTTCAACCGGTCCATGTTGCATATCTTTCGATTCAAGCACTGACATAATAGCAGCTACACCCATGCCATTGTCGGCTCCAAGTGTAGTTCCATTAGCTTTAACCCAATCGCCATCAATTACTGTCTCTATAGGATCTTTCTCAAAATCATGTACTTTATCGCTATTTTTCTGAGGAACCATATCAAGGTGCGATTGCAGAATAACGCCCTTTCTATTTTCCATACCCGGAGTGGCAGGTTTGCGAATAATGACATTCCCAATACTGTCAACTATTGTTTCCAGTCCTAATGATTCCCCAAAGTTCTTCATGAATTCAATAATTCTTGCTTCTTTCTTTGAAGGCCTTGGTATCTGTGTCAAGCTATGGAAGTTTTTCCATACAGCTTCAGGTTTCAGGCTTAAAATCTGATTGTTCATAAAATTTTAGTTTTAAAAATGTATAGTGTACTTATTATATAATCTGGGTTAAAAGTAGTAAAATTTCAGCTTCTCATTAATACCATAAGTGAACCAAGTATTTCGTTTCAAAGAATGGTTCATCAAACAGCTTGAATAACGGATAAATCATATTCTTAGTACCCGTTTGCTGTATCTCATCACGCAAATCACCACCTTTAAGATAAAGAATCCCATTATGAAGCGGATTAATGGATCGCTTGGTGATGTTTTTTCTGGTGAGTGCTGCAAATGCTGGTAAAGCAGTTACAGCCCTGCTTACTACAAAATCGTATTTGAAAGTAATATCTTCTATTCTACTTTGTGAAGCATTGACATTGTTAAGCCCTAATGACTTGGATATTTCATTAACAACTTTAATTTTCTTGCCAATTGAATCAATCAGATGGAAATTTACATCTGGAAACATTATTGCAAGTGGAATTCCTGGAAATCCTCCTCCTGTGCCTACATCAATAACTGAGGTGCCGGGAGCAAACTTTATTATTTTAGCTATAGCAAGTGAGTGAAGTACATGGTGAATGTAAAGGTTATCGATGTCTTTTCGTGAAATTAAGTTTATGGCCTCATTCCAGTATCTGTATAGTTCATCCAGCTTATTAAAATTGCTGATCTGAGTATCATTGAGATCTTTGAAATATTTTACTATAACGTCCATGAATCAGTCGTGTTTGTATGGTAGAGTAACTTCAATAATAGTCCCTTTTCCCGGTTTTGAATCAATACGTATGGAACCATAATGTAAATTGACTATTTTTTGAATAAGTGAAAGGCCTATGCCATGGCCTTTTTTATCTTGTGCATTACCTGCTCTATAGAATGGTTCAAAGATATTGGGTATATCATGAGGATCAATGCCAATTCCCTGATCCTGAAAACTTAATATCACATTTTCTTTTCTATAGTCAATGATTACTTTAACAGGCTTATTATCAGAGAATTTACATGCATTATCAATTAAATTCACAAAGATAAGTTTTAGCAAATTCTCATTTCCCGTTACAGCAAGATCAAGATCATCATCATTAGTGTTATCTCTGATATCGATATCAATAATTAAGGAGGGATTCAGTGTTAGAAATTCAAGTTGTGTTTGGATAAGAATTTCATCCAGCCTTACATTTTGAACTTTAATAGTCCCTATTTCCTGCTCTGACCTGGCAATCTCCAGTAAATTATTGGAAAGTGTGGTTAATCCTCTTGCATCTTCCAATAAAGAAGTCAATACATCTTTGTATTCTGAAACCTGCCGGTCTTTCATCAGAACGACTTCTATCTGACTGGTAATGGATGCTAAAGGTGTCCGAAGTTCGTGCGAAGCATTTGATACAAAACTCTTCTGCATATTAAAGGCAGTTTCTATTCGATCAAGCATTTTATTGAAGGTGATGGAAAGGCGGGCAATCTCATCATTGCCATTGCCTTCATTTACTCTCTGCCCCAGGTTACTGGCACCAATGGATGAGACTTCAGCAATGACATTTATAATTGGTTTAAGGGCCTGCATTGAGAAGTATCTGCCGATAAGCAATATGACTATTAAAGAGCCAATGAAACAGCCAAAAATAATCCAAAAGAGGTTTTTAAGCTTATTCATTCCATAAATATCAATAGCAGAAGATATTACCACAAATCGTCTGAAATCATTGCTATATAATAAACCAATAGCTTCCCTGCCTCCCTGCTTGAAAGCGAATTCTCCTTCGGTACGGATTTTTGAAAGCAGTTTCTCATCTATAACAATACTGGATGAATCAACTGATGAATAGATTTTACTCTTCTTGAAATAGTCAAATACTACAACTTCATCACCAATAAGAGCACTGTAATTGGAACTATCTATGATTCTGAGCAGTTCATTATTAATTTCTTTTACATCAATAAGAAGTTTTGCAGTATTTACGCCTCTCTCTTTAAGGCGCTGGTTGAATTCCTGTTTTCTATAGGTGGCAGAGAGCGTATAAATAATTACAGAGAATACCAATAAGAGGCTTCCCACAAGGAGAGCAAAGCGAAGAGTTAACTTGTTTCTAATCTGCATTCCCTTGGATTTCTTTCAGAACATACCCCATTCCAATCTGCGTGTGAATCAGTTTAACAGGATAATTCTTGTCAATTTTCTTTCGAAGGAAGTTTACGTATACTTCAATGACATTAGTACCGGTATCAAAATTGATGTTCCAAATCTTATCAGCTATATCAGCCTTAGAAATGACTTTACCGGTATTCCTGACCAGATATTCCAATAAGGAAAATTCCTTGGCGGTAAGCTCTATAAAATTATCACCACGCTTAACAGTTTTACTTTCTGTATCCATTTCCAGATCAGCTACCTTAAGGATTGTCTGGTTCTTTTTACTTTCGGGCATTCTTTTCAGAAGTGCTTTGATCCTTGCCAGTAGTTCCCTGAACTCGAATGGTTTAACAATGTAATCATCTGCTCCTTTTTCAAATCCCAGCAGTTTATCTTCGGTGCTTCCAAGAGCTGTGAGCATTATAATTGGGACCTGTGGATCTTTCGTGCGAATCTCCGTGCACAGCTCATACCCATTCAAAAGAGGTAGATTGATATCCAATATAATGAGATCATAATCATTGGAATCTGATAGGCGTTTGCCAATAAAACCATCGTAGGCTACGTCGGTTAAAAACCCATTCTCAAGGAGTCCTTTGCTTATGGAATCAGCCATCTTTACGTGGTCTTCAACGATTAGTATTTTAGTATCGGGCATATCAAAAGGACTATGGTAGTTTTCACCACTAAATTAAACATTTTAACAGTTCTCTCCACTTTGATGTTATTCATTATTTTCGGTTAATTATCTTTGCACCTTATTTAGTACAAATATCAATGATCTCATCACGCTCTATCACTTGGACTATTATTCTGATTATTATTGGTTTTCAAGGTTTTTCTCAAAGAGTAAACACTAGCATCAGCTATCAGAAGTATATAGAAACCTATAAGGATATAGCAATCAAGAAAATGCATGAATATAGAATTCCTGCCAGCATTACTCTTGCTCAGGGTTTATTGGAGTCAAGTAGTGGTAATTCAGCATTATCACTTGATGCAAATAACCATTTCGGTATCAAATGCCATAAAGAATGGACTGGAATGACTTATATTATGGATGATGATGAAAAGGGTGAGTGCTTCAGAAAATACTCATCGCCTGAAGAGTCTTTTAATGATCATTCTCTTTTTCTTACCTCTCGTCCCAGGTACGCAGGGCTATTTAACCTGGATATTCATGATTACAAAGGGTGGGCTTATGGACTTAAGTCAGCAGGATATGCAACGAATCCTAAGTATGCTGAGATGTTGATAAAGATAATTGAAGAGAATCAATTGTATCTATACGACAGTGGTGTTTTACGCGATGCATTGCCTGCCGATAAAATTAACCATAATAAGGTAAATGGCCTTGCAAATAAGAATCATAGCTCTGGCATGAAGTATGATTTCAAATATGTGGAAGTTACAAACGGCAATAGAAGTATTTATGAGAATAATGGAGTCAGATTAGTGATATCCAGAATAGGGGATGATGCACAATCAATAGCTGATGATGTTGGAGTACACACATTCCAGATACTTAAATATAATGAACTTGGAAGTAAGGAAACAATAAAACCCGGTTCCATTATTTATGTTGAGCCAAAGAAGAAGAAGGCCAATACTGAGTTTTATATCATGCAGGAAGGTGAAACTATGCGCGACATAGCTCAATTGCATGCTGTGAAGCTTAAGGACCTCTATAAAAGAAATGGATTGCAGACCGGCCATGAACCTTTGCCCGGAAGTAAGATTGTTCTGCGATAAAATAATCGGTAATTTATCTGATTATTAGACAGTTTACCAGTTACTTTTTCCAATTTACGTGATATACTTATATCGAAATAAATTTGTCAGTGTTCCGGCTAACCCGGCAAAACAATCCGGTGCTGCACATAATTTTATTTGATGGATTGATTAGGTTGAACATTGGTTATAAAGAAGCACCGGCATCGGTGCTTCTTTATTTATTTCATATTCTGATCAAATATTGTTTGATTCCAATTATAACCTGTCAAGGGATGTAAGTACCAATTTGCCTTTTGATGTTGTTATAAGTACTTCCTTAACACTGCCACCCGGATTAAAAACAATGGGGTCAGTATCTGATTTAATAGATTTATCGGTCCAGATTTTACCTGAATTATGAAGGCCAAATATCTCTTTATTCTTAGTATTCCTGACAAATATCCATGTATCCTTTGACGATGAGGAGTAAATGAATGGTGTGCCAAACATTGCATTGGGTAAAGATTTGGAAGTAATGACTTCTTTCATCCTGTTATAGGCAATCACACGATCCTTCCCCGCAAAAATGAAGTCCATTGAACCATCATTGTCATAATCAAAATAACTGAACCAAGGATTATTGTCAAACTTACCAAAGGTACTCTTGCTGATTAAGCCGTCCTGATTAATATAAGTTAATTCACCTGTTTTTGATAAAGTGATAAATATCCCTTTGCTGTTCGTTTTATTCTCGAATAATGAGCTTCGGGAAGAAAATGAAAACTGATTATCAACTTTTATTCGTTCTCTTCCTCTGCGATCAAATATTCGCACAGCATCTCCATTATATTTATATATCAGATAGTCCTTTCCATTCGTTCTTTGAAACGAAATACTACCATTACCCGTCACTTTAGGTTTCTGCCAATCAGGTAATTCCAAGCCCTTCAGAGTGATATTATAAATCTGATTGTTAGTGGCGGTGTACAAGAGCCTATAGTCTTTCTTCTTGTCATAGTCAAAGATTGATATTTCGCCCGAGGCTGTTGCAGGTAATTCTATTGGGGAACCTTTTACTTCATCACCTTTCTGATCAATTATATGGAGTTTTTGTTTCGTTGCAACCAGGTAGTGTATTTTCCCATTCTTATGGTAGTCAACTTCCATTATCTTGGAGGAGGGAGGCCCTGAAGCTTTGAAGTTCCATAATAACTTGCCTTTATAGTCATACATGCTAAGCTGACCTTTGTCGCTTAACAGGGCAATTTGCTTTTCATTCTTCTTAGATCCTGTAAGAACCTGAATTGAGAATATATTCGACTTAAGTTCAATTTCCTTTTTAGATTTATCTTTGTCATTGTCGTCAGCTCTATCTCGCTTTAAAAATAGACCTCCTGCTTTCTTATTTGTCTTATTGTTGCCTTTTCCAGCAGTATCCTTGTTATTTATATTCTTTGATTTCTCTTTTTCAGGTAGGATATTTTCCTTAACTAATTTATCCACATCTTTTGTCTCT
This sequence comes from uncultured Bacteroidales bacterium, assembly GCA_937894795.1. Lineage (GTDB taxonomy): Bacteria > Bacteroidota > Bacteroidia > Bacteroidales > Lentimicrobiaceae > Lentimicrobium. Next base: position 53,600 of record CALCQV010000159.1, on the reverse strand, counting down.
GTCACCTGAGCAAGTTCTACATGATGTTTAGTATCAGGAATCATCCATGCATGCGTATATTGGAGTTCATTGCCGGCACTATACTGCAGCCCTATAGCATTGTTACGGCTTAGGAAATTCAATAGATCCATGTTTAATAGTTTTTTTGTGCCGGCAAACCATTTGGCCACTACTTCCGGTTTGAGATAGATGAATACATTTGAACTTGAACCTGCAATTTCCCTGTCAACCTTGAAGTTATTTGTTTTGTAAGATCCTCTCATAGCATATCTTTCAAGCGTGTTCCTGCCTGGTGATATTGCTACGTTCTTACTGGTAATAAGACAGTAAAGACGCCCCGGTAACTTGAAAATATTCCCCCACAGATCATAGGTGAATGAATTATAGTGAAGCACACCTAAAGTGTCATTTATTGGCTCAATGAATGGTTTTAGATAATATGAAGCGCTGTCATTATCTCTGGATGAAATCAGGATCATTTGTTCTGATTTATTACCTCTGAAATAATCATTGGTGTAAATCAGGCTAACGGTATTACCAATCCATGAGCGTATATGGTTCTGAGGTGTGAATACTTCTTTGGAATCTTGTTTTATGGAAGCATCGTATCCCTTTACATGAAGCGTGTCACCTTTTAGGAAATGCTTAATATAATTACCCTGATCACTTAAGGATAGGGAAATGGCCAGGGCTGTATTGGGGGGTAGAATACTGAACTGATCAACTTCAACAGGTTGTTGCTCTTTAAAATAGTGTTCTGATTGCGTAAAGGTGAAACCTCCCATCAGAATTTCACTCTTTTTAATATTGATATCAAAGGTTGTCCATTGGTCAAACGGCGTGCCTTTCTTCAAATTTGAAGATTTATCGGGCCAAATGGAAGATGCCAATGCCTTATTGTTGATCATGATATTGGCATCGACCCTCTTGCCTCCGGTAGCAAAAAGCTTTAGAAAAGAACTATCAGCTGAGAGATTGGAATCACTGGTAAGGCTTTGCAATGAACGGGTAAGTATTAAACTGTCATTGCTGAAAGCAAGTATGCCTTTCCTGATATAATACCAGCTCCTTTGGTTATCATGTTCTATCTTGTATAGTGCATCGTTTGCTTTGCTGAATATATATTTTTCATTCAATAAAGATTTGATTTGTTTATTGACACTTCCCGGACTTGTTTTGCCAATGGATGTAGCTAAAAGTAACCCATATTGTGCTTCATTTTTATCAATAAAAGCTATGACTACGTCATTGGATTCCAATAAGTCATACAAGTACTTATTCTTTATGGCAACTGAGTCAAGTATACTGTTGATTTTAAAATAACTGCCTTCTTTATTGCCAAATAAGTCAAGTAATGACGAATTGTCGATTGTTTTCAACAACTTGAAAACGGAATTCGATTTAATAATAACTGAAGTATTTATTGGCAGAGCATTGATTAAAGGCGATACAGGCTCTTTGATGAAACGGTACCAGGATCTAACCGCTGAGCCAATAAAAACTGTAATTACCAATATGATGACTACAAATATCGCTACGCGCAAATTCTTCATTACCCTGAATTTGAATAACAAATATACTCTCTAATTCGAGCTTGTTTCATGGCACTCCGGCTGACTAATGAACAATAAAATGTTAATAAATCAACAGGTAGAACCTGATTAGTAAATTAATAATTTAATTCCTAAATTTGATGTTTCAACTTGCTTCTATTGAAACCCATCATTGATTTATGTCAGGAGTCAGATTCGATTTTTATTTGATGAAAGCACACTATAGCATGAGTGGTAGTTGGTTATGGGTAATAAGAATATTGGCTGTCAGTTCGATAGTGCTTTTTACATTTTCATCTGTTTCTGCACAAGAGTTTTACTCGAAGGAGGATTGCGTTAAAAGAAGCGGTTTTGAATATGGCGGTATTGGTGGAATCTACATCGCAAATAATGCCAGTGCTGATTTCTATTCAGGTAAACCGGAAAATGAGAATAATGTGGATTATATTTTCAGCAATTCACACTGGTATGAGGAAATCAGGCATTTGCTTAATTTCTATGATACCGTTTTTGTGAGGGAGTATCCACAAAAGATGGGATATAGTCCGGCTTTTTCATTTGGACTGTTCGTTAAATATGATTTTAATTGTCGTACCGGTATATATGCCCAGTTCTATTACGCAAAATTAAGAGCCAATGATGTGGTTACCATTGAAGTGGATCCAAAGGAATATCTAACGGAACCCGACATACGCCTTTGTCCTGTGAAAGGTGTGGAGGAAAGAAATTTACTCGACTTGGGAATCTCTCATTCCGTGGGATTAAACAAGACTGCCCGATTGGTTCTGGGTGCTGGGATCAATATGAACAATACACTGGTGAAGGAATCGTCCATTTATCTGGGAGATAAAAAGTACAACATGATCAGAATCTATGGTAATCGTCCATATATACCCAACAGCAACCAACAACAGTATGAGATCAGGCAGGGTGGCATTGGTTTTGGCCTATTTGGAAGTATAGGTGCAAGAATAGAATTCAGTCCCGTTGTTGCTATTGAGCCGGGATTCTCAACTCATTATATGATGATTAACCTTGAAGAGAAAACCGGTTTTAGCCCACAATTGAATTTCTATGTCAAAATAATATTCCGTGACTTATTGAATTTCAGTGAATAGGTGATATTACCATTTTATTGTCTTACAAGTTCATACTGAGCTGATTACTTGAATGAAAAGTCTTCCTGTGCCAGGAAGTAATTCCATGTCTATTTATGGCTTCACGATGTTGTGCAGTAGGGTAGCCCTTATTCTGATTCCACTTATAGTGTGGGAAAGTCTCACTCAATCTTGTCATAAACTCGTCGCGATGGGTCTTGGCCAATATTGAAGCAGCAGCTATTGACATATACAAACCATCGCCCTTAACAATGCATTTGTGTATAATATTCGGATAGGGCGTAAATCTGTTTCCATCAATCAGCAGTAATTCCGGAATGATGTTTAAGCCCTGTATGGCTAAATGCATCGCCCTGATTGAAGCCTGAAGTATATTTATCTCATCTATAATTTCAGCACTCACACTTGCAACAGACCATGAAATTGCCTCTTTTTCAATCTCTAATCTGATTTTCTCCCTGATTCTTTCGTTTAAGGCTTTGGAGTCGTTTATGATGCTGTTTCTATAATCATCAGGTAACACAACTGCAGCTGCATATACCGGGCCTGCAAGGCATCCACGACCGGCTTCATCAATTCCTGCTTCTATTATTGTACTTTCGGTGTATCTGGATTGTAACATTTCAGACAATAATTCTATTTATCAATATTGAAATCAGCAATAGTGAGAATAGTACATCATAAACCCGACTTCTTTTTTGGTCATGAATGTTATAACTCAGCATTAATGCCATAGGGGCAAATAATACCGGTAATATGATGAAGAAAGAACTTCCGCTTGTTGCGATAACTAAAATGGCTAAGAATCAAAACTGGAAGGTAAGCCACATGCCTTTACGAACACTGATTACCTTATCTGATGCATTGTTTATAAATGGAAGCATGACTGCGAAATAAACTATAATGATAAGGCAAAATGTTATCATAAGGTACATGGATGGCATTGCAATAGTGAAATCAGGATTGCTGAAGAATGTTTTATAAATATCAATGAAATAAATCAGATTGTCATTCCAGAAGTAAGCAAAAGCCAAATAAATGTAAGGGATAACCAATCCAATGATTGATATAAACCACTCACGCCATGAATTGACACTGTATGTGAAGAAAGCCAACCAAATGAAGAAGATAAAAAGAATGGTATGCGGCAAAATCATTGAAGAAAGAGAAATAGCTATTGAAGCATTGAGTACCTGAGTATAAGGATATTGTTTGCCGAACATACTCATTGTGTTTGCATAGCCATAAACCAATAAAAGCATAATGAATAGGGCCTTGGTAAAATAAGCTTCAACAGGTGAAAAAAGCAATAATGCAACAAGCAGGCTCGAAGTGATGAATGATCGACGTGGAATTATCTCTGTTCTGATGCCAATACTATTAAGTTGGCTGATTATCAGAACAATCAATAATATATTCACCAATTTGCCAAGCAACGGAACTAATACAACATATTCCTGAATCCACATACCTGCCGGTGCGATATCGTTAGTACTCACAAGCATAGTGAAATCAACAGCCGGCGTGAAAAAGTAAATAGCCAGCAATGCCAGTATTATCAGCATGTGCGTGTATTCACCTGATTTAGAAAGCTTCTTCAACATATATAAGGCCAATAAGGTCAGAGGACATCAAAACCAATATCTTTTCTGAAATATTTATCAGTAAAGTAAATCTCTTCTGCGCCCTTAAATGAAAGATTCAAAGCGTCATTAAGTGTGTGGGCAAGAGAAGTTACTGCAACAACTCTACCACCGGCAGTTACAATTTCATTTGAATTATTTAAGCTTGTTCCGGCATGAAAAACCATACTGATCTCTTTTTGATGTCCGGTTTCATTTACATCTTCCGGCAAACCTGATATTTGGTATCCTTTCTTATATTCTCCCGGATAACCTCCTGAGACCAACATCACTGTGGCTGATACCCTTGGATCGGTGTCAATGATTTGCTCTGTGAGGTCACCTTCTGCACAAGCCAACAGCACAGGAACCAGATCATTAGTAATTCTTGGTATGACCGATTCAGTTTCAGGATCTCCCATTCTTACATTATATTCAATAACATATGGATCATCTTCAACTTTAATTAAACCAAAAAAAATAAATCCTCTGTAATCTATATTATCCTTCCATAACCCATTTATGGTGGGTTGTATAATCCGGTTGGTTATTTTATCTAAAAATGCATGATCTACAAAAGGTACCGGTGAAACAGAACCCATACCTCCTGTATTCAAACCTGTATCACCAACTCCAATTCTCTTATAATCTTTTGCTTCAGGAAGCATAATCCAGTCGTTTCCATCAGTGATAACAAAAACGGATAGCTCTATTCCTTTGAGGAACTGCTCAATAACAACTTTCTCTGATGCCTTGCCGAATTTTTTATCAATAAGCATTTCATGAATATGGGAAATGGCTTTTTCTACATCCGTTTCAATAACTACACCTTTCCCGGCAGCCAATCCGTCGGCTTTAATAACAAATGGGGGAGGTGTTGAGCGGATAAAATCTTCTGCAGCCTTTACTTCATCTGATGTAAATGTTCTGTGTGAAGCCGTGGGTATATTATGCCTTAACATGAAATCCTTGGCAAAATCCTTGCTGCCTTCAAGTTGAGCACCGGCACGAGATGGTCCTACTATTGGAATCTCAGCTAGCTCAGGGTCATTCTTAAAGAAATCATAAATGCCATTTACTAAAGGCTCTTCAGGTCCAACCACAACCAAAACAATCCTATTTTGAATAACAAAGTTTTTTACTGCATTGAAGTCATTAGGATTAAGGGCAGCATTGATACCTACCCTGGCTGTTCCTGCATTTCCCGTAGCAATATAAAGTTTCTCAGTAAGAGGGCTTTGTGCAATTTTCCATGCAAGAGTATGTTCACGGCCTCCTGAACCTAATAGAAGAATATTCATTTTCCTTTTTTTGCAAAGTAACAAAATTTACAAACCTGCCGGTTGGCTAATCCATAACTGAATAATAAAAAACAGCCTCCGTTAGAGGAGGCTATTTTCAAAATTCACTTATATTAAATGCAACATATTGCTGCTGATAATCTTAGCTTTTAACTGATAAATTACCGTGAAGTTTCCTGACGTTTCTTCTCAGCTAATTTTTTTAGAGCTTCTTCCTGAACTGCTTTGGTTACCGGCATATACTGATAGAATTCCATCGAGTAATTAGCTCTTCCACTTGATAAGTTTCTGAGCGATGTAGCATATCCAAACATCTCCATAAGTGGAACAGTACCGTTAAGTTTCTGTGATCCCTTACGATGACGGCGCATACTCTCAACTTTGCCACGACGTTTATTAAGGTTTCCAACGATATCGCCAATATATTCATCGGGTGTATTTATTTCAATCTTCATCACTGGCTCAAGCAGAACAGGAGTGGCCTTCATGAATCCCTGTTTGAAACAGATGGAGGAACAAATCTGGAAAGCGAAATCAGATGAATCAACCGGGTGGAATTGTCCGTCAAGCAACACAACCTTCACATCAACAACTGGGAATCCGGCCAGGACTCCCTCAGCCAATGTTTTGGTGATACCCTTATTCACTGAGGTGATATATTCTGCAGGTATGGCTCCACCCTTAATTTTATCAATAAACTCATAACCTTTGCCTTCATTAGGTTCAATCCGGAGATATGTCTGGGCAAACTGGCCTTTACCACCTGTCTGCTTTGAATGACGATACTCAACTTCAATTTCCTGGGTAATAGTCTCACGGAACGCAACTGCCGGTTCCCCAACTACAACATCCAGTCCAAACTCCTGTTTCAAACGATCAACAAGTATCTCCAAGTGTAACTCGCCCATCCCTGCAATTACAGTCTCCTCGGTCTCATCATCAAATCGGGCGTGGAATGAAGGGTCTTCATTTATCAACTTAGCAAGGGCCTCGCCTAATTTGCCTTGATCCTTACGGTTTGCAGGGTTGATTTTCAATTCAATAACACTTGGTGGAATATGGATTGATTCCAGATGTAGCTGTTGATCCATATCACATAAGGTATCACCAGTTTTTGTGTATTTCAAACCTATCAAGGCAATAATATCACCGGGTCCTGCTTCATGAACCTCTTCACGGTCTTTAGCATGGATCTTCAGAATTCTCCCTATACGTTCAGGCTTTCCTTTAGTGGAATTCATAATCTGCATTCCATTCTTTATTGTGCCTGAATATATTCGAACGAATGTTTGCTGACCAACGTATGGATCATGAATTAATTTAAAAGCAAGTCCTGAAAATGGCTCTTTAGGCGATGGATTACGCTGACGGGCTTTCTCATGATCATCAACATCCATTCCGATGACAGCACCCTTATCTAATGGAGAAGGAAGATAATCAACTATGGCGTCAAGCAATTGAACAATACCTTTGTTCTTATATGATGCTCCAAGGAATACTGGCGTTATCAAAAGCTTAAGAGTTGCATCGCGCAGGGCTGATTTAAGCAATGGAAGAGGAACTTCTTTATCTTCAAGGAATAACTCAAGTATCTCTTCATTAAATTCAGCAACCTTCTCAATAATCAACTGACGGTAATTATGAGCCCTCTCCTTCATATTCTCAGGAATCTCAGTGGTAATCGTCTCTTTTCCGTTAAATGTATAGACTTTTTGAGCAATCAGGTCAATCAATGATTCGAATTCCTCTTCCTGTCCAATGGGAATCTGGAAGGCCAATGCACGGGCATCAAGGTTTTGGTTCATTTGATTTACAACTTCAAAGAAATCAGCCCCTGTACGGTCTATTTTATTCACAAAAGCAATTCTTGGCACTTTATAGCGTTCAGCCTGATTCCAAACTGTTTCACTTTGAGGTTCAACACCACCTACTGCACAGAATAGGGCTACCATACCATCAATTACCCTTAGGGAACGTTCAACTTCTACTGTAAAATCTACGTGGCCCGGTGTGTCAATGATGTTAACCTGATAATCATTCCAGAAACATGTAATAGCCGCCGACGCAATAGTAATACCGCGTTCTTGCTCTTGTTTCATAAAATCCATCGTTGCCTGGCCATCATGTACTTCACCTACTTTTCTGTTGACTCCGGTGAAGAAGAGAAGACGTTCAGTGGTAGTGGTTTTGCCTGCATCAATATGAGCAGCAATTCCAATATTTCTTAATTTAACTGTTGACATTGTTTATGTGTTAATAAAAAATTTCCTGATCTGAAAGAACAAACAATTAATTGTTTTGATTTTCAGAGGGATATAAAACTATGATATTACCTGTGGGAACAATAACTGACACCCTGAAATGGCCGGCAAAAGTACAAATATTATTAATTGATTTTACAAGAGAAGAAAAATATTCGATCAATGTGTAATCTCAAGCTAAAGTAATATCCAGTCGGTTTAAGTCACTTGTCTAGCCTTAAACAGCGGATTTTAAATTTGTATAAAGAAAGCAGGCAACCTTGAATTTTATTTGTACACTTTATGTAACTAATCAATGTTACCGGCGTCTATTATTATGAGGCAATTGCAAGGAAGCTTATTAATATGTTAACTTTGGGTAATTTTCAATAAGATGGCGGAAGCATTCCGAAAATCATTGGTTTCTTATTTTCACAGGTATTTTGAACTGGCCATATGGATAGTGGGCTTGTTTTTACTTGCCACCATGTCGCCTGAGAATGATCATGCTAGCCTCTGTCCGTTCAATGCCATGGGTTTAAGCTTTTGTCCCGGCTGTGGTTTGGGGCATTCAATCTCCTGGTTATTCCGTGGTGAATTTAACCTTTCATTTCAAACTCATCCCCTTGGATGGTTTGCTGTTATAATGCTTCTATCCAGAATCATAACATTAATAAGGAATTTGATTAAGCAACCATCATCCGGAAAAGTCTCTTACGAAAGAATATATCCAGAGGTCAATTCAATAGTATCAGGTACAGATAACGCAAGCACATAATTATCACTTTTCACAAACACAAATACAAACACAATCATGGCAAACGCACTTTTACACCTTCCTGAAGTTCAGGGTATGGAATTAAATCATGTTCAAACAATTATCAAGGATTACAGCGACAAGCAGGCATCTCAATTTGCATCAATCTATCGTTCACGAAGGAAAGATCCACAAATTATTTTGTTAACCTGTTTAATTGGCTTCTTGGGTATTGCAGGTATTCATCGTTTTTTAATCAATCAGATTGGTATGGGGATACTATATGTATTTACAGGTGGATTATGCCTGATTGGTACTATTGTTGACCTGGTAAATTACCAAACCCTGGCTTTTGAATACAACAGGCAAGTGGCCGGAGAAATAGCCATTTATACTGATAAACTGACAGATTAGTGTTTTGCTGTTATCTAATAAGGGTAACTGCACAAATTTCAGTATCTATTATTCCAGATTCTATCTGGTCACACCTGTTGAATTCCAGAACCACTATATAGACACCTTCGGGACAGTCAGTATTTTCAAACCTTCCATCCCAACCTTTATCTATGTCAAGGGTTGTATAAACTATTGCGCCCCATCTGTTGGCAATAGTCATTTTACACTGATTGGCACCATTAATGAGAGGTCTAAAAATATCATTGTAACCATCTTCATTGGGTGTGAAGGCATTTGGAATTCGTAGGCTGAACCTGCAGCATGGAGTTACAAGTATCTCATCTGAGACCGAACAGTTGTTTATTGTTTTTCCTTCCACTCTGTATATTCCGGGATCTGTTACATGGTAAGAACTTCCCTGACTATTATCTTGCCAAGTATAGGTCTCGAAACCGCTTACCTGCAGTAGTATTCCACTTTCATCACATAGTGATGTATCATTACCCAATGTCAATTCTGGTAAGGGATACAAGAGAATGATCGTAGTATCAGTTGATGAACAACCTGAGGTGTTTGTTTTCCTGACCCAATAGTCACCTTCCTTGAAAACGTGTATCTGTTGACCTATGCTTGAATCATTCCATACGTATGTGTATTGACCTGCTCCGGCATCAATAACAGTAGTGTCGCCGCTACAAATCTTTAAAGTATCTGGTATTAGTAATACGGGATTTGTAGCAACTTCTACAGATGTCGTATCTCTTGAGATACAACCAAATATGTCAGTTTTTTCAACCCAGTAATCGCCTGCTGTATTCACTGTGATGCTGGCAACGGTGCTAGAATTGCTCCATGAATAAAAGTACTGTCCAACGCCTGCATTGAGAACAACGTTATGATTGGGGCACAAAAAAGATTTATCCGGTAAATCAAGTGGTGGATTTGCCATTACATTAACCAGCGTTGTTTTAGTAATTAAATTACCGGCTGCCGACATAGTAAAGGTAACGGTATAGATTCCGGGATTTTCATACATATGCGCAGGTGAGGGTAGGGCAGAGGTATTGTCAGGACTACCGGGATCCCCAAAGTTCCAAGACATCCAGTCAAGATTTGCCTGCAGATCGGTCGATAAATATGCATTGAACTGCGAGGAGCCCCCTTCACAACAATTGGTTCCTTCAATTGAAAGTGAATAGTCAAAGAATGATTGTATAAAAGTTGGCAACCCTGCTTTTGAAGCACCGGTACCCAGATATATGGCTTCATCAATATAGTTGCAACCTATACCAATAACTTCAGGATTATTTATTACACCCAGATATTTAGTCTCGAGGTTAGGCCTCATATATCGGGCAACGTAAATTTTACCATCAGGGCCAATCTGAAGTGCGCCGGGTAACTTGGCTGGTGTAGCTATTCGCGTGCTTGTATGATTAACAAGATTTACCTGATAAATTTCAGAAATATCATAGGCAACTGACACATACAACAACTTACTATCCTGTGAAAATTCAATACCATAAGTGGCATCACTATAATCGAAGCCATAGCTGTAGGTAACCTGTCCCGTAGTATTATCAAAGGTACTGATGTCAACTCTCTTATTCAGGTATGTAGCCATTGCCAGTAATTTACCATCAGGTGATATTTTTAAGCATCCCTGTTCACCATTAACCCCAACTACAGGTCCTGTATTGCTGGTCGTAATGGTTGATGAAAGACCATCTTTGGTTAATAGATAACTTTTATATACAGAATTATTTCTCTCGTGAATTACAATCCAGATGTCGCTTTTATTGGCATGTACAACAGCTGAAATTTTTTCAGTTGAATTATTCTGAATGTTAACATTCTTGGTAGTTACAGCGCCCAACCCCCCGTTTAATGAAATATCCACGATTGAATAATGCAATGATCCAACCGTATAGGCATAATCTACAGTAAAGATATAGTACATGGTAGATGATAGAGGAACAGGAATAATAACACCTGATTGAGTGGCTGAGGGATGACCCAGCAAACCTGTTCCATTCTGCATAATTAAATGATTCTTGTTGTATACGGTAATACCATCGGTATAAAACAATAAATTACCATCATTATCGCAAATGGTTGATACTCCCTCAAAACTGTCTAAAACTCCGTCTTCAAGAACAACAGCACTACCAGAATTAAAATCAAGACCTGCCTTATTCCCGAAATACCAAACATTCGCTTCTTTTTGAGCGAAGGTAAATGAAATTATGAAAAGGAAAACGAGAGTGCTAATAACCTTCATAACAGGTAGGAATAAGAGTTAATTATTCTTTTCAAATGTAGTACATTAACTCAATATGTAAACTGTTATTAACGAAAAGTTGATATTTTTTTATACAAGTCAAAACTATATAAGTAATATTATGAAAGTCAGTATCTTAGCTTCTGGCTTGACGGCTATTGGTTTTCTGGTATTAGCAATCCAATGCACCTATCAATTCATTAACGCTTGAGATATTGTGTCTTAGCAAATAATTTTCTATACCGCTGATCACTTTAACAGTGGTGGTGGGATCAATGAAGTTTGCTGTGCCAATCTGAACCGCGGTAGCGCCTGCAAGCAGAAATTCAATTGCATCGGCGGCAGTGGTGATACCACCAAGGCCTATTACAGGAACTTTTACTGCTTTAGCCACCTGCCAAACCATTCGTAAAGCAACGGGTTTTATAGCGGGGCCTGAAAGCCCACCTGTAACAGTGGATAGTACAGGTTTCCTTGTTTCAAAATTGATGGCCATTCCTAATAGCGTATTGATCAATGATATGGCATCAGCGCCTGCTTCTTCAACAGCTAAGGCTATTTCAGTTATACTTGTTACATTCGGTGAAAGTTTGACAATAAGTGTTTTATCATAGACTTCACGCACTGCCTTGGTGACAGCAATGGCCGATGGACAACTGGTCCCGAATGCCATTCCTCCCTCTTTCACGTTTGGACAGGAGATATTAAGTTCTATGCCGGCTATATGATCAAGCTTATTCATTTGTTCGGCAACCTGAACATAACCTTCAATAGTTGAATCAGAAACATTGGCAATAACATTAGTATTGTAGGAAGTAAGTTTGGGATATATTTCATTGACAAAGTATTCTATTCCTTTATTTTGCAGTCCTACAGCATTTAACATTCCCATTGGCGTTTCAGCCATCCGTGGATAGGGATTGCCTTCCCTGTGCTTTGAGGTGGTTGCTTTGACAATGATACCACCGAGTGAGTTGACATCAATGAAGTCGTCAAACTCCTTACCATATCCAAAGGTGCCTGATGCTGTCATTACAGGATTTTTTAACTCAAGCTTATGCACTTTAACCCCTAGATTCACCATATTTCGAGATTGTTAATTTTATTCTTTTATGTGAGTTATATTGCCAAATTCAGGATATTACAACAAGTTTGTGATCATTTAAACTGAACAACCTGGTATATCACCTGTTTCTTGCCCGCCATGCCATATTTATCCATATTCATTGGTTAATCCAGCGAACACCCGACTTCTGTTTCCATTGTCCAGCCTTTAAGCCGTTTGCTGTCAAACACCGGTCCTTCAGTGCAAACGCAAACATTCCCTTCATTGCTTTCAACAACACAGCAAAGACAGGCTCCAATTCCGCAAGCCATTGTATTTTCAAGTGAAACTTCACATGGTATATTCCTAAGCTCGGCGTAGTGTGCAATAGCACGCATCATTCCATCAGGACCACAACTGTATATCTTGTCGAAGTGCCCATTCAGTTTATCATCAGGAGCAGTATAGTCAGAAGCATTGTTTGTGTTACTGCGTAAAATTGAGTGGGAAGTAACCATACCCTTTTCGCCTTTACTGCCATCTTCAGTGGAAATGTAAACTTTTCCGAATTTAGCATATTGATCATCCAGCAGTATATCAGCCGATGTTCTGCCGCCGATAAGTACGTTAACCTGATTACCTTGTTCGAAAAGTTTCTCAGCAAGGAAATAAAGAGGGGCTACTCCGCAGCCTCCTCCAACCAACAGTACTTGCTTATTATTTGTGAGTTCAAATCCCTTCCCCAATGGAAACATCACATTTACAGTTTCACCTAATGCAATTGAAGCCAGTTTCGCAGTGCCGTCGCCAACCACTTTAATCAGCAGGTGAAGAGAGTTTGTTTCTCTGTTTACGCGGTGTATAGAGAATGGCCTCCTGAGATAGGTGGTTTCAGAACCCTCCACTTTAACTTCAACAAACTGACCCGGCACCATATCAGGCAGGGGGGCAGTTGCTTTTAGTTCCAATAGGTGATGCTTTGAGTTGAGCTGTGTATTATTAGTGACTGTAAGATCAGCGATATATTTTTTCATAGCGATGAAATGAAGTATAAAATTATAAAAAAGTCCGTATTGTGTACGGACTCAGTATGTTTATTTAGGATCTTCATTCGTCTTCTTCCTGACTGCAGGTTTCTTGACAGTTTCAGTCTTGTCAGTTGTGGTTGCTTTCTTTTTTATCGAATCCTTGACCGGTTTGTCTTCAATTGCCTCCGATTTGTCAGCCTCAACTTTATCAGCCACAGGCTCTTCTGCCTTTTCCTCTTTCAAAAGTTCCGGCAGATCATGATTCAACAACAGGTTATACCAACTGATAATCTTCTGCATATGAGAAACATACACTCTCTCTTTATCATATTCAGGAAGCATATCAGCAAAGAATTGCTTGATCTTGTTGTTGTCGCCTTTGTTTTCAGGGGCCGTTTTACCATCAAGCTTCTCGTAAAATTTACGAAGTACTTCACGCAGAGGCTTATCGCCTGATTCAGTGTAGATGCTTATTTCTTCGAGTGTGCTTATTTTATCATGAGTAAAAGCCTGAATTCTTTTCTGATCAATGATTGATTCAACAACGATACCATTCTTGGCTTGTGCAATCATTTTGTAGAGTCCGGGCTTCCCGGCAATGGCCATAATTTCCTTTAGGTTCATACAATTAACATTTTATCCGGTGCAAAAGTAACAAATTTGAGTGAATCATATTCTGTTAAATGATCTTGTAATTTTTATACTCACCGGGACGCCAACCTGTAATTGATTCTATTTTATGAAGGATTCCCGACTTCAGGGGTAATCGTTTTTTGCTGGGATCAAAACTGAAGTCCCAATTTAAAGCCTTTACCCGCAGCTTCATCACATCAGGGTGAGTGCCAATAAAATGGGCAAGTGAGTCAATCTGTGAGTAGTCGAAGGAATCAACTTTAGGCACTTTTTTATCAACCCATTCATCACTGTGCCACAGTTTGTTGAATGATTGCTGTTTTGCCTGCTGGGCTTCAGGTGGTTTCACCCACCCATAGTGGTACATGGTTGCATCAATGCGCTTTACATTCAGTGGACGTCCATTCTTTCTGAAACCCTGTGCATCACGATATGATCTGACTGCTTTATCGTACTTTACTATCCGAACTTCCTGACGATACCATCGGCGACTATCGCCAACAAAATCATAAGAGCCATAAAAGTGTTGGTAATGAAATAGAAGTCCTTCAACTTCAGGTTTATTCAACCACTTTGTCATGCCCTCTTTAACGGCAGGCAAGTATTTCTCATGCATTACCTCATCACCCTGTATGTAAAAAGCCCAATCAGTATCTTCACTTAGGGCATCATAGGCTTTATCGGTTTCAACAGCCAACACTCTACCTCCTTCCCTTAAACTGTCATCCCAAATGGTATCTATAATCTTTATTTTGGGTGAGTTTATCTGACTGATGAGTTTCCGTGTCCCGTCTTCAGAATTACCAACCGCTACAACAAATTCATCACATACAGGAAGAATGGAGGTTATAGCTTCAACAATGGGGTAATCAAATTTAACCGCATTCCTTATAAATGTAAAACCTCCTACTTTCATTTCTTATCTATTTGATGCAAAAGTAGTGATTAAATATTGTTCAACTATATCAAATAAGGAAGGCAATGTGTAACATCATCCAATCACGATGCAATACCAATTAAGTATACATTCGCTTCAACTCCAGTTCAGGTCCAGTACAGCTCCAGTATAAGTGGTGTCAGGATATCAATTAACTGGAGTTATACTGGAGCTATACTGGAGTTATACTGGAGATGAACCAAAGTAATCCCTTATTTACTCTTAAACTTGATAGAAACAAATGCTAATTGTTATAACTGCCAGACAAGGTTGAGAAAATATCAATAACAGAGATGTTCTTCTGTTAAGGCATTTGCGTATTGTTTTGATTTTTCAGCGTTTTAAATTCACCGTTTCTTTACATCTTTTTCATTCTGGGATCCTGTATATAGTAGTAGGATTCCAAGTGATATTGGGTAATACGTTCTAAGAAGAGTTGTATAAATGTCTGTAGTTAGTATACAGGCTGTTTTATGGATATTTATTATGCCAATGGTTAAATTTCTGATTTAAAAGGAATTGACCTATGATCAAAGAAGAATTGACCTATGATTAAAGAAGAATTGATCTATAATTTAAGGAGAATGGACCAGTTATACCAAAAACCATCAATTCAGATAGTGTTAGTATAGCTAACTAACTGTAATGAAAATAGATACTAATATGAACAGCAGAAACTGCCTATATTATTTAGCGGTTTCTGATTTTTTCTTGCCCCACTTAATGAGAACCGATTGTACGTCCTTGAACTTGATAGGTTTGGGCAAATAATCAACCATACCGGCATTCAGGTATCGCTCACGGTCACCTGACATCGCATTGGCAGTGATGGCTATTATTTTAGGCCTTTCTTCTTCCGGATATTTCTCACAGATGGCTTTAGTGGCTTCCATGCCATTCATAACCGGCATCTGAATATCCATGAGGATGATATCATATTTCTTGCGTTCCAGCATTTCCAGAACCTTACGCCCATTTTCAACTGCATCAATCTTGTAGCCCATTTTACCTAACAAGGTTATCACCAGATCCTGGTTAGTGATATTATCCTCAGCTAAGAGTATTCTCATTGGAAGCTTCTCAGCAAGGCTTTTGTCGATGTTATGGTCAGCAAGGTTATTTCTACGGTTTCTTGTTTCGGCGATAACACGCAATACCTCTTCAAAGAGTTCTGCCAGCTTGATTGGTTTCGACAATTGGGCATCAAATATCTCAGTAGGCAGTTTATTAATCTTGCCCAGTGAGGTAAGCATGATCATAGGTATATCACCCTTGAAAGGAATAGATTTAATTATCTTTCCTAACTCAAGCCCGTCCATTGAAGGCATCTGCATATCAATAACAGCCAGTTCAAAAGGCTCTTCCTGTTCATCAATGATTTCCAATGCTTCCTGGCCTGATCTGGCGGTGTAGGGGATCATTCCCCACGACTCGAATTGAAGGGTAAATATATGTCGGTTGGTCTCATTATCATCAACAATAAGAACGCGGCTGTTTTTAAGTTCAGGGATTTGTCCGCGAACATAAAGTTTGGTTTTACCTATACCGGAAGTTGTCAGTTTAAGGTTGAAGAAGAAAGTGGAGCCTTTTCCCAGGGTACTTTCCACCCAAATATCGCCGCCCATCAGATTGATAAGGTGTTTTGCAATAGCCAATCCGAGGCCGGTACCTCCGTAACGACGGGTAGTAGTGGCATCAGCCTGGGTAAATGCTTCAAAAAGAATATCCATTTTTTCTTTAGCAATGCCAATTCCACTATCTTTAACTGAGAACAAGAGTTCCTGATAGCCTTCACCTTCACCGGTTTTTTCTATTGAGATAAAGATTTCGCCCTCTTCAGTAAACTTAATTGAGTTATTTATGAGGTTGATCATAACCTGTCTGAGACGATGAACATCGCCGACAAGGAAAGGGGAAACATCAGGTTGTATAAGATAAAGCAAGTCAATTCCCTTTTCAATGGCTTTGGGAGCAAAGAGGTCGAGTGCGTCTTCAATACAGTTGCGTAATTCAAATGGAGTCTCTTCCAGCATCATCTTTCCTGACTCAATCTTTGAGAAGTCAAGTATGTCGTTGATGATGGTCATCAGGTTATCGGAGCTGATTCTAAGTGTTTCAACATAGTTTTTTTGCTCCTGATTAAGAGGTGTGTCCAATAAAAGGCTAGTCATGCCAATGATGCCATTCATGGGAGTTCTGATCTCATGGCTCATCATTGCAAGAAAGTCTGATTTCATGCGGTTTTCAACTTCCGCATCTTCTTTTGCCTTAATGAGCTCACTTTCCTGTAGTTTAAGATATTCCAGTTTTTTGAGCTCTTCTTTTAACGATTTTATGATAGTAAGAAGATCCTCAGGAGAGTGCTGAGCATTGTTTTCCATGTTTTCCATATTGAAACTTGAATCTATGTTGAAGCTCTTTTTATTTTAAACAACTAAAGTACAAAACTATTTGATATACCCCTTAAATATTTTGAGGTGGATGTTCCCGTCATTTAATGTTTAATGGCTATTTCCATTGATTGTAACCTGCCATATCAAAGAAAAATCAGGAAAATTTCAGGTATTTAGCGGTATAAGAGCCACTGATGCCAGTCATTTTTTCGGGAACTCCCTCATACACAAGGTTTCCGCCTTCATCACCACCTTCGGGTCCCAGGTCAATCAACCAGTCGGCGCATTTAATAACATCAGGATTATGTTCAATAACTATAATGCTATGCCCTTTATCAATGAGGGCATTGAATGAATCGAGCAATTTCCTGATATCGTGAAAATGCAAACCTGTAGTTGGTTCATCAAAGATAAAGAGCATAGGCTTTTCGCTGCTACCCTTGATGAGAAAACTAGCCAATTTGATACGTTGGGCTTCTCCACCGCTGAGGGTGTCTGATGATTGTCCCATGCGCAAGTAACCAAGGCCAGTTTCTGCCAATGGGTTAAGTCGGGCAATAATACGTGATTCAATATTATTGTTTTTGGCATTCTCAGAGAAGAATTCAATAGCCTGATCAATGGTCATGGCTAATATATCGGCAATGTTTTTACCGTGATACTGTACATCCATGACCTCCTCCTTGAAGCGTTTTCCTTTGCAACTTTCACAAACAAGGTGAATATCGGCCATAAACTGCATACCGATTTCAACTATACCTTCACCCTCACATTCTTCGCAACGTCCTCCTTCAACATTGAAGCTGAAGAAGCCGGGTTTGTAACCACGTGTTTTACTTAAGGGTTGATCAGCAAACAGGGCTCTTATCTCATCATAAGCCTTGACGTAGGTTACGGGATTGGACCTGGATGAGCGTCCTATTGGGTTTTGGTCTACCATTTCTACATCTGAGAGGCGGTTGTAATCGCCCGATAGCTTGTCGAACATACCTGTTTTATCACCATAACCGCCATAGATCTTCTTGAGCGCAGGGTAAAGGATTCTCTTGACGAGGGATGTCTTGCCTGAGCCGCTTACTCCGGTAACAGCTACAAGTATATTTAATGGGAATTTCACTGAAAAACCCTTCAGATTATTCTCGCGCACTCCTGCAAGTTCAATATAATCAGTCCATTTGCGTCTTATGGCAGGTACTTCAATTGACATTCTGCCGGTTAGATACTTGGCAGTGATGCTCGTTTCAACATTGCGGAGTTCATCAAATGTGCCTTCAAAGACTATCTCACCTCCATTCTCTCCGGCTAAAGGGCCTATGTCGACCAGATAGTCGCTTTGTCTCATGATTTCTTCATCGTGCTCGACAACAATTACAGAATTGCCAAGATCTCTGAGTTGCTTAAGCACTTTAATCAACAGATGTGTATCCCGGGGGTGCAGCCCTATGCTGGGTTCATCCAAGATATACATGGAGCCCACCAAGCTGCTGCCAAGTGAAGTGGCCAGGTTTATTCGCTGTGATTCACCACCCGAGAGTGTAGATGAGAGTCTGTTTAAAGTTAGGTACCCTAGCCCCACATCATTTAGGAACTGCAGTCGGTTGGTAATTTCCTGCAATAATCGGAAAGAAACCACCTTGTCAGTTTCATTAAGTTTCAGTGATTTGAATAATTCAAGCGACCTGCTGATTGGCATGAGCACCAAATCAGTAATGGAATACCCTTCAATCTTTACATAATTGGCATCTTTTCTCAACCGTGAACCTTTGCAGTCGGGACAAACAGTCTTGCCTCGGTAACGAGAGAGCATTACCCTGTACTGAATTTTATACGTCTGTTCTTCAACATACTTAAAGAAATCATTGATTCCATGGAAATACTGATTTCCGGTCCACACCAGTTTTTTCTGATCGGCAGTAAGTTCATACCAGGGCTTATGTACCGGGAAGCTGAACTTGTATGCATTCTTGATCAGTTCATCTTTCCATTCACTCATCTTTTCGCCTTTCCAACAAGCAACGGCTTCCTCATAGATAGAAAGGCTCTTGTTGGGAATAACCAGATCCTCGTCAATGCCAATTATGCTGCCATAACCCTCGCAGGTTTTGCAGGCACCATAAGGATTATTGAAGCTGAACAGGTTGACTGAAGGCTCTTCAAATACAATGCCATCAGCCTCATAGCGACTTGAGAATGACTCAATCCAAACTTTGCCGGCCAGTTCTACTGAACAAATGCAGGTGCCCTCACCTTCATAAAAGGCTGTTTGAACGGAATCAGCCAGAGTTGAACGGAGCTCATCGTCATCATCCCTGATAGTTAACCTGTCGAGAATCAGGAAATAAGCCGAGTTACTATCAGGTTCAGATTCCAGTATGTCATCTATTCGGAGTGCTTCATTATTAAGCATTACTCTCGTGAATCCTTGTTGAAGTAAAATTTTGAGCTGTGACTTTAAGTCGCGGTTGTATTTCAGTATTAAAGGGCACTGAATGGTTGCTTTGGTACCCGGTTTTTGCTGCAGAAGCCAATTAACCACATCATCCACTGAATCACGCTTTACCATCTTGCCAGATTCAGGAGAGTAGGTTTTACCTATTCTGGCGAAAAGAAGCTTTAAATATTCATATATCTCTGTTGATGTACCTACCGTAGATCTGGGATTTCGTGAGTTAACCTTTTGCTGGATGGCGATGGCAGGTGAAATGCCGACTATTTGATCGACTTCAGGCTTGCTCATCCTACCCAAAAACTGACGTGCGTATGCACTCAGACTCTCCACATATCGGCGCTGTCCCTCAGCATATAAGGTGTCAAATGCCAATGAAGACTTACCTGAGCCTGATAAACCTGTAAAAACAACAAAGCGGTTACGAGGGATTGCAAGAGTGACATTCTTGAGATTGTGTATGCGGGCTCCTTTTATGAGGATACTTTTTTTTAGATCATTATTGAGCATTCGGTAGGCCTTTCATGCTGCAAAATTAATTTTTTTTTGCCTGAAGTTTGTATTCTGTATTTTTTTGATGTACATTTGTTCACGAATACAAAGGATGAATCCTTTATTCAGTTAAACTGTTTCATTTATAAACCTAACACACAGGAGGATCTTTATCGGTTAAACAACTACTCTTAGAATTACTAACATAAAAGGAGGCGCCATGTTTGCCCAAACAGTTAGCGATCAGGAGCTAATAAACCGATATTTATCCGGTGACGAATTCTGTCTGGAACAGTTAATCCACCGTCATAAGTCTAAAGTCTTTTCCTATATCCATATGGTTATTAAGGATAAGCAAACTGCTGATGATATCTTTCAGGATACTTTCATCAAGGTAATCTTTACCCTTAAATCAGGAACCTATAAGGAAGAAGGTAAATTCATCCAATGGGTGATGCGCATTGCCCATAACCTGGTTATAGACTTTTTCAGGAAAGCAAAAAGAATTCCTGTTGTTGAAAGCCAGAATGAGGATTACAATATTCTTGATAATCTTCGTGTTTATGATGAATCCATTGAAGAAAGGATGATTACCGAGCAGATACACCAGGACATAAGGACCATGATTGACTTTCTGCCTGCTGAGCAGCGTGAGGTTCTAATCATGAGGCATTATGCTGATATGAGCTTTAAGGACATAGCCGAGCAAACGGATGTCAGTATTAATACTGCTCTTGGCAGAATGCGCTATGCATTGATAAACCTTCGTAAAATGATGGAGCGGAATGAGATTAAACTCTCAGTTTAAGCCTTGAATTTTATGCCCTGAAATATTCTTTCATTTTTTTTTAAAGTGTTATACTAAAGTCAGGTTATCAGCGTTTCATTAGATATAAACGCAAAACAGCCTATGACATTAAACTACACTCATTTAGAATTTACAATTTCAGAGAATAATTCAGTGGAAGATGACCAAAATTATGATGACACCATGCAAGAAACATTAAAACCGAGCGATGCTGTTATCAGGAACCTGCTGAATTATTCGAGGGCATTGACTACTGTGTCTGACATGCATACAGGCAATACCCACACAATCTTGCTTAATTAGTAATGTTGGTTAATTAAAAACTGCTCCACTGGTCATGGGGCAGTTTTTTTATGTAATCCTTTGTAGTTACAATTGATCTATTATAATTTAGTCTGTTGGATAAGATATTTAATGCGTTTTTATTTGATTATTTCTTTCCTGTAATGGTATAGATAAAGTATGCCAATGATAGAATCAGAAAAGCTATATTGATAACACGGGCAAAAGGGGGCGCCCCTTCAGGCCATAACTGTCCTAGCAGTACAACAATATTCAGGATTATCAGGATTATCAGCAAAACCCTATTTAGTTTCATCGTACTCTGAATTTGTTAATGATTGGTTAAATAATTAATTCAATCAGATTTTTTATCCTTAACAAAAAGAATGATATCAGACCTTTCAAGAGAAAATTATTCTTACCTAAAAACCGAAAGGACTTCTAAAATTGTTGTTAAAAGGGCTGAAGTATCTGTTGCCGTTTGGATTTTCAAATGAACTAC
Organism: uncultured Bacteroidales bacterium; assembly: GCA_937894795.1. Lineage (GTDB taxonomy): Bacteria > Bacteroidota > Bacteroidia > Bacteroidales > Lentimicrobiaceae > Lentimicrobium. The sequence goes on along the minus strand of CALCQV010000159.1, from coordinate 31,766 downwards.
CATAAGGATTTCCATATGGATTGTAGAAATTTGAATTACCCTGCTGCATCCTGATTTCAGCTCCAATATACATATTCTCATTTACCTGATATCCTATTCCAATACTGGCGCCCTGAGCTTCCATTTGCAATGAATTAGGATTCATCCTTGCATTGAAGGCAGGGTTGATTGTCTTGAATGCCGAACCTGATATGGTGAGCTTGTTGTTTACTCTATATAAGCCTGATGTATACATAGTGAGGGTGTTAATACCCCCTGAGTAGTTTTGTACTGATCCTTCACTATTAATTACAGGTGTATTATTCATGTTTATATGTGAATAATTTACACCTGCTGTTATAGATAATTTCTTATTTAATGGCATAGACAAAGATGGAGAGAGATATGATTGCAGGAAGTTGCCTCCATATCCTGTTGTTCCGATGTTCATGCCGGTGAGCATATTGAATTGAACAGGCTTAAACGGATTAGGTAAGGCCGCAGTGGCTGATAAACTACCACCGGATTCTTGCGCCATGATTATACAAGGAAGTATAAGTGCCAGAAGAGCTATAAAAGTTCTTTTCATCTCAGGTGAATTTCCAAACTATTTTTCATTATCAACGCATAAAATTAGACATTTTATCCATAGAACCTGATCTTTTAATCAATTTTAACAGGAGAGAGAAATGTTTTAACACTTCTCTCTCCTGTAATTACGAATTTTGAAATAGCAATTGATTTTTATTCAATAGCAGAACTATGTGGTTTTATTGAAATTAGTAATCATTAGCCGGACTTTCAGCCAGTTTAACATCATTTATATTCACAGTTATCTCTGACAGTCTTTTTTGAACATCGGGGGTCATTGACTCCTGATAACGGCCGCCAAGATGTTTAGCAAGGAATTTCTCTGCTGCAGCCAACATAGCCATATTATTGACGGGTCTCGAGAAACCGTGCCCCTCATCGGGAGCAACAATATATTCTACCGGAGCCCCTCTTTCACGTAATGCCACCACTATCTGATCAGATTCATGAATGTTGACTCTGGGATCATTGGCACCCTGAACTACAAGTAACGGAGCTTTTATGTTGTTTGCTGAGTTCAGTGGCGACTGCCGTTCCAGCTGTGCTTTTCCTTCAGGTGTATTTGGATTGCCCATTCTAAAGTGGAAGACCGCGCGTATAGATTCCCAATAGGGTGGGATAGAGTTGAGAAGGGTGATCAGATTTGATGGTCCTACAATAGAAACTCCACAAGCATATATGTCAGGTGTAAAAGCAAGACCGGCAAGTGTAGCATAACCACCGTATGAGCCTCCCATAATACCAACCTTATCCTTATTGGCAATACCTTGTTCAATCAGGTATTTCACACTCCAGGTAATATCATCCTGCATCTTCTGTCCCCACTCATTGTTGCCTGCATTCAAGAACTTTTTACCGTATCCGGTGGAAGCTCTGAAATTAGGTGACAGGACTGCATAACCCCTGTTTGCCAGGAATTGAACGAAACTGTTGTATCCCCAGCTATCTCTACCCCAGGGACCACCATGTGGCAGTATCACTACAGGCAGGTTCTTTCCATCCGTTCCTTTGGGTAAAGTAAGATAGGCAGGTATGGTTAATCCATCGGACGACTTATAACTAACCGGTTTCATGTGAGCAAGATCTTGTGTTGGAAGTTTAGGGCGTGGATTATACTGAAAAGTAAGTTTTTGACTCTTACGGTCATATATATACGCATTGGCAGGGTGGGTGTCGCTATATGCATTTAAAAGCCAAACCTGCTCATCGGAAGTGGCATTTGAGAAATAAATGTTTTTATCCGGCAGTGATTTCCTTATTATTTCATAATCCTTCTCATAGGCTTTATCTTTCCATACATAACGTTCACGATCATCCTCATAAACCGTGTAAATGATATCTCTGGTTACATCTGAAACAACTACATTGCCAATATCAACACGCCCCAATGGGTCTGATTCCACTATTTCTTCCTTAAGTGTAATGGGATCAAGCCTGACAAGGTGCATGAGATCAGTTTGGTCACCTTTATTTGTTACCAATAATACATTTTTATTGTCACTTGTAAAAGCAACAGGGAATGCCGTTTCAAAAACAGTGAAGGAGTAAATTTTGATCAGGCTATCGTTATCCACTCTCAATATATCAGTACTGCCATCTTCATTAGCACGCACGGCAAGTCGCAACCGGTCATCCCAATCAAATATATACTCAGTAATCCTGCTCTTTTCTGAATTTTTAAATAGTAGGGTTCTTTCACCGGTTGAGATTTTAAGTTTGTAAAGATCATGCCATGCTTTATCGCGATCATTAAGCCCTATATAAACAGCATCAGGATCAGATCTTGGAACAGCATAAAGGAAAATCCTAACGCCCTTGAGATTGGTAAGATCCCTGTTTTCAGGTATGGCATCTTTTTTCGTAACAGCCTGAGGGTCTACTGCATAAAGATTAAAATTCTCATCGCCACCTTTATCTTGTGAATAGAGTATATACTTTGAGTCTCTTGACCAGAAATACTGTCTTATTGGCCTTGTTGTATCGGCTGTTAGAGGGCGGGCGACTTCAAAAGGGTCATCAATTTTCTTGACCCAGATATTCATGGTCCCTTTGTTTGGTTTGATGAAGGAGATGAATTTTCCATCGGGTGACAATTTTCCACCTGATATTTCAGGATTATCGAATAAAAGTTCCCGGTCAATGAGTGGTGGGAGACTCTCTTTCTGTGCATAAACTATAGAATTGATAGTGAACCACGAAGCAAGTAATGACATAATGATTGCTTTCATTTTGTTAAGATTAAGAGTGTTAGTATGTTGAATATGATTATAATTATACTAACACACATTCAAGTTAAAAGTTACAAAGCCCTGTACGGTTGCTCCGAATTGGGATTAATGAAGGGCAGTAAAAGACAAACTCCGACCAAAAGCCGGAGTTTGTGATTCAAATAAGATGTTCAGACACCATAAGAAGGCATTATACTATTTTAAGAAGAAAGATACTTCCTTAACATCTCTGGAATTACCACCAACAAAAACCTTGAATTCGCCAGGTTCAGCCACAAACTGAAGATCACTATTGTAGAATTTAAGATCTTCAACATCCAAGGTGAATGATACCTGACTTGACTCACCCTTTCTCAGCATTATCTTTTTAAAATCCTTTAGTTCTTTAACAGGGCGTGTAATACTCCCCACCATATCACGTATATAAAGCTGAACTACTTCTTCAGCGTCATAATCACCGGTATTGGTCACGCTGAAGCGAACTTCAAGCTTATCATTCATACCCATTTCATTAGTGCTTAACACCGGCTGTCCATACCTGAAAGTAGTGTAGCTAAGCCCATAGCCAAAAGGATAAACAGGATCATTTGAAACATCCAGGTAATTGGAGCGGAATTTCTGGAACCACTCACCGTCAGGTAAAGGACGGCCGGTATTCTTATGGTTGTAATATAATGGTACTTGACCCACATTTTGCGGGAATGTAGAAGTCAGTTTACCTGAAGGTACCACATCACCAAAAAGCACATCGGCTATTGCATATCCGGCTTCACTACCTCCAAACCAAACATTCAGGATGGCAGGTACATTATCATTTTCCCATTTCATGGCCAGGGGCCTGCCTGTGAACAGTACCATAACCACAGGTTTCCCTGTTTCAAGCAATGCTTTTACCAGTCTACGTTGGTTAGCCGGTATTTCAATATCAGAGCGGCTTGATGCTTCGCCACTCATCTCGGCAGCTTCGCCAATAACCGCTACAATTACATCAGACTTTTTAGCCGCTTCAAGGGCTTCAGCTATCATCACATCTTCTGGCCGGTTATCCCATCCTGTTGGTTTGCCAAAAATACTTACGCGTGCTTCGGTCAATGAATCGCTGTAAACATTAGCTCCCTTTGCGTAATGAATGGTTGCCTGATCTTTCAGTGCTTCCTGCATACCCTGCAATACTGAAATGCTTTTTGAAAAATCAGCGGCCACACTCCATGTTCCCGGCATGTTTTCCTTTGCGTCAGCCAGCGGTCCAACGAGGGCAATAGTACCTTTCTTTTTGAGTGGTAACAGCTGCTTTTCATTTTTGAGAAGAACGAAACTATGGGCAGCAATTTTACGAGCAGCCTGGCGATTAGGATCGGTATAGACTTCTGTAGCAGCCCTTTTTGGATCAGCATATTTATAGGGATCGTCAAACAGGCCGAGTTTGTATTTAGCCTCAAGGATTCGGCGACAAGCCATATCAATCTGCTTTTCAGTGATTTTGCCTTCTTCCAATGATTTCTTGAGGGTGGTAAGTAAACCTTCACCCACCATATCCATATCAATCCCTGCATTAAGTGCAAGAGCTGAAACCTGCTTCAGATCACCCATACCGTGGGCAATCATTTCATTTATGCCCGTATAATCAGTAACGATAAAACCATCAAAGCCCCACTGATCACGTAATACATCAGTCATCAACCATTTGTTGGCAGTGGCCGGTATTCCATCCACTTCGTTAAAGGATGCCATAACACTGCCTACTCCAGCATCAACGGCTGCCCTATAAGGCAAGAAGTACTCATTGTACATGCGCAACCTGCTCATGTCGGTAGTGTTGTAATCTCTTCCGGCTTCAGATGCTCCATAAAGCGCATAATGCTTCACGCATGCCATGATTGTATTATTATTTGCCAGATTATCGCCCTGATAACCTTTTACCATGGCTTTTGCCATTTCAGCTCCAATTAGTGGATCTTCACCATGTCCTTCAGCAATTCTTCCCCACCGTGGATCCCTGCATAGGTCAACCATAGGTGAAAATGTCCAGCAAATTCCATCAGCACTTGCTTCCTGAGCAGCAATGCGGGCACTTTGTTCTATAAGCCCTCTGTCCCAAGTGCTGGCAAGGCCCAAAGGAATAGGAAAAACTGTTTGGTAACCATGAATCACGTCCATTCCAAAGATCAGGGGGATTTTAAGCCTGCTCTCTTCAACAGCCACTTTTTGCACAGCCCTGATTTTATCAACTCCCTTGATGTTGAATAATCCGCCAACATTACCTTCTTTAATCTTCCGGCCTATGTCGGAACTTGAAGCCTGTCCTGTGACAATGTCACCGGCACCAGGAAGATTCAACTGACCTATCTTTTCATCAAGAGTCATTTTAGCCATCAGCTTATTTATGAAATCATCCATTTTCTTATCGCCATTCTCCTGCGAAAATACAGGGATCAGCATTGATAACATTACTAAAATCAGAGTGAATCTTTTCATACTTATTTTGTTTATTAAACCATGCTATTTTTACTTTTCAATCAACTTTAATCACGTTGGTCTTTTTTGAGACGCCATTTTCATTGAATGCTTCAATGCAAAAATAGTAGGGCATCTCTTTATCCATAGTTTTCAACCAATATTCATTGGCACCATAAACCATTATGCAATTATAAAGTTTTTCCTTATCCACGCCGAGGTAAATATTATACCCAACGGCATTGTCAACCTGAGGCCATTTAAGCCAGGCACTGCGTTTATCACTTTCCGTTCTAAGCACTATGAGATTACTTACCATGTCAGGAACATCACCATGTCCATGACCGAATACCCTTAAGCCGCTGATTGCAAACTTTCCGGTAGGCATGGCAATATTCTCCAGTTTGAGAAAACGTGCTTCTATAGGATTTGTTAGTTCAACATACTCATGTGGTATATCAGTGGTGTTTCTGCTTTTATCGATCAGTACTTTCCACTTCTTCCCATCGATAGATGAATAGAGTTTATATTTATGTGAAACACCCTTTGATTTACCTAAGAACTCAGCATCCTGATCAGCATAATTTATTTGTACAGCCCTTACGGTATATACTTCACCAAGATCAGAGGCAATCCACTCGCCGGAATTAGCAGTTTGAGCACTCCAATACGTTTGAATTCTTTCATCAACAGCATAATTGGGGTGATAACCACCATAAGTAGAAGAAACAGTAACCGGTTTATTGTAATTCAGCAACATCCATCCGGTAAATCTACTTTCAAGATGATTGGCTTTTCCATCAGGCAGATAGTGGGGGTAATCGCCGAATACAGTATTGCAGTATAACACTCCATCCTTGTCGAAACCTGCCGGCCATAGACCATTGCGACGTTCAAAGTTATTCTTCACCGAAATAGCAATAGTGCTTATATGCCAGTAATTGCCCCAATTATCCTGAAATGTGGAACCATGGCCTGCACCACGAGCGAAACCGCCCGGCTTATAGGAGAATGGGAGCGACTGGTGTTTGAATGGTCCAAGAGGATTATCAGCCACTGCCACACCATCGGCATAACCGCTGAATTCCGTTCCCGGTGCTCCATACTGCAGGTAGTATTTGCCCTGGTACTTGTTCATCCAGGCACCCTCAATGAAAGGATAAAGGAAGGTATTGTCCATATTCTCACCGAAGCGATGCCAGCCAAACCTGTCGGGATTAAGCAGCAGCATCTCTTTCCTAGTTCCGAAAGGTTCGAAATTTTTTCTGTTTAACCTGATACCATATAGAGGATACTGGTTGCTGCTTCCATTAAACATATATAATTTGCCATCATCATCCACGAAGAAAGCCGGGTCCCAGCCACCTATCTTTAATGAATCAATGGCTTCCTTCCAAACGCCCGATTTGGGATCAGTGCTCATCCAGATAGGGAAGGAGGAGGTGTAGGTTGATCCAAATGCAAACAATGTATCGCCCTGAACCCATACCGCCGGAGCACATAGGTCATCGTAAACTTTGTGATAAGGTTTAAGGAATTTGCGGGGTATAAAGTGCCAGTTGCCAAGGTCAGGACTCCACCAATAACCCCACTGATTGGTGGAAAAGAGGTAATAATTTCCTTTATAAGGTGTAATTACAGGATCTGCAGTAGCCCTATGCTTTCCTCCGGTAGCAAAGTTGGGAATTGGCGTATATCCATAATCGAGATTCATGGGATTGCAGTAGGTGCCGGCTTTCTGTCCATAGCCTGTTGTAACTGTTATGACCAGCAGTATTAAAATGTATTGCTTCATGGTTGTTACTTTATATGTGGTGATTTGAATCCAAGTTTTTTTAATCCCATTTGTACTTCTTTACAGCTCATAAAAAGATCCCAAAGCAGATGGGTTCTATAGTTTTCAATCATCACAATTATCGGTCCCTGGTCAATGGCAAGATGTGATTTGGCATACCATCCTTTCGTCTCATTGAAAGAGTCCACGAAACCATACTCGCTCCAAATTTTATCACCCAGATTATAATAGAAGTGCCGTAGTGCCTTCATTGAATACTCAGGTGTGTAAGGGAATGAAGAGAGGGCAGCTGTAGGTGTAATTACGCCCAGGTCATTATCGGGTGAATGGGCATTGTACCCTTCGTGGTTATCACTTGCCGTTAATCCCCAGCAATTCTCACCGTAACCGGTATATTTGCCGGGATTTTTAATGCAATGGGCTCTGTTTATGAGAGTATGATTAACGTTTTGCTGCCAGTAGTCGGCATATTGGTCAGTCAAACCGGTAGGATCAAGGCCAAGGAAGGAGTAATGTGCAAAAAACAGTGGTCCGCCAAAGTCAAATCCCAGGGGGAGGATGTAATCATAATACTCTTTTCCATTTTTGAAGAAGTTGCTCTTAGCCCAACCTTGGTGGTAAACGGCATCACTAACAGGATAACGTTCACCGCTGGCAGCCAATACATAGGTGATAAGGCATTCATTGTAACCTCTGATGGCAAAGTTCATAGCCCATCCATTGTTGGGGCTCCAATGCCAGTATAGCACTTTCTCACCATCCCTTGTAAACCAGTCCCATTCAATGTCGTTCCACAGCCAGTTTATACGGTTTCTGAGCTCCGTTTCAGCAGAATTATCACGGTTGAAGAACTGCCTTGCCGTAAGTAATCCCTGAAAAAGAAAGGATGTTTCCACCAGATCGGCACCGTCATCCTTACGACTGAAAGGTATTGTTTTACCTGTAGCTCCATGAAGCCAGTGCGGGAATACACCATGATAAGCATCAGCTTTCGACAGGAACTTTACCATTTTGAGGAGGTGCTTTGTGGCAGAATCCCTTGATATCCAACCCCGATGCACGGCTACAATGGTGGACATAACTCCAAATCCGGTACCGCCGGTAGTTACAACCTCATTTCCATAATCATAGGCCTTATTGCTACGTTCACGTGCCATTCCACTTACCGGGTGTGCAAAATCCCAAAAGTACCTGAATGTTTGCCTTTGTACTACATCTAATATCTCTTCATCTGAAAGGCCGGGAATTATTCCAACTACCGGAATTGTATAAGGAGTCTCTTCTGCTCCGGAAATCTGAGCTGTTGCAAGCAGTGAGAAATAGAGACAGATTATTATAAGTGACAGTTTTTTCATGCTTTAACAGTTGGTTACTATCTAAACAAGATAACGCTGGTAAATAATTTATGTTCCGTGCTGTAATTTCAAAGATACTGAAAATATTGAATAGTTATGCATAATTTTGCACTTCACATCTCTGCTATGCGTAGAATTTGCTGCACTTTTCTTTTCGCAATAATAAGTTTGGGAACTGCTTCGGGGCAGGTTTTAAAAGGAACCATAAAAGATGCTTCAGGGAATCCCATACCTTTTTCAACGGTTTTTGTGCGTGAATTATCACTGGGTACAGTCGCCAATATGGAAGGAGCATTTGAGCTTGGAATACCTGAAGGCCGATACGGATGTGTATTCCAGAGTTTGGGTTATCAATCGGTAGTCAAACAGGTTGAGGTGAAAAAAATACCAGAGCCATTGCATATTGTTTTACCTGATATGGTTTATGATCTGAGTATGGTGGAGATTTCGGGTTCGAGGGAGGATCCTGCATACAGAATAATTCGCAAGGTTATTGCAAAGGCACCTGAATATGCGGGCATGGTCCGCTCATTCCATGCGGGAGTCTATATCAAAGGTAGCGCTAAGATAAAAAGCATCTCTGCTCTGGTAAAGTGGATGGCTAAGGATGACCTTGAAGAGATGGATATAAAGGTTGGCGATACGTATCTTGAAGAATCAGTGAATGAAATTGACTTCACCGCCCCTAATCTCACCCGGCAGAAAGTAATATCCATAAACAGCACTTTCCCGGGATTCAGTGACAGCCGTTCCAATAATGCCATGGGTTTTATTTCAGGAAATATATATAAACCAGATGGTTTCGGGGCAGCTTATTCCCCAATAAATACCGGAGCATTCAAATACTATCAATATAGGCATGAAGGTAAAATAACCATAAACAACCGGGTGATACACAAAATAGCTATACTCCCCAAAGGAAAAGGGACCCAGTATGTGCAGGGCACTATTTATATTGTTGACGGATTATGGTGCATAAGCAACATAGCAATTTCAAAAGAGGAGCAGTTAGGCATTACACTAGCCTTGACACAGAATTATGAGGAGGTGCGTGAAGGAGCATGGCTGCCGGTATCCAATCGCATGGAAGTTGAAATGGATGTATTGGGAAATAGTGGTACTTTTAATTACCATACCTCAATCAGATACAATGAATTGGAGGTAATTGTACCGGGAAGCAAGAGGTCAGTCAGACTAAAGAATGAAAAGGAGCATAAAGAGAGTGAGATTGCTCAACAACCCTCAAATGAAACAGGCAATTTCCACTCCATTTCATCTCCTGGTGATGAAAAAAAGATTCAGCATAAAAAGAAGGCTTTTCATGACAAGACCATCGGGAAAATTAATGAGAAACAGGTAGTAATTGAACGACTTACTCAAAAAGATGATCTAAGAACTGTAGAATCATATAGATTAGCCCGGTTAAAGCAGAAACAGGAGGAATTACGCATAAAAGATTCCCTGCGTTTTAACCATACGTACATTGAAACCTACAAAACAGTTTTCGACACCAACGCGCGAAAAAAGGACACATCCTTCTGGAATCGTGTAAGGCCAATACCCCTCACCCTAACTGAGATGGCCGGCATAAGGGAGTTTGATTCACTTTCAGGGAATAGAGGAAAACAGGGTGCTGATTCAGTGATTTCACCCCGAAAGTCCAATTGGCCAATGAAAGTGCTGTTCAGTGGGACATTCCGTGATGACAGCCTTTTTACCATCCGAACTAAGGGACTCATCAATCCCTTTGGCCTCGGCTTTAATGTTGTTGATGGCCTGACCTACAACACGGGATTTACCATCATTCGTCAGTTTTCTAATAAACGAAGCCTTAACATTCAACCAATGCTTGGTTATGCCTTTTCCGGTAAATCAGTATTATGGGAGGTTCTGAGCTTATGGGATGACAAGCCGGCAAATCTGAAAATTGGGCTTAGGCTTGGACAACAGACCCTGGATTATAATGATGATGCAACCCATCCGGTGGAGAGTGCCGTTGCAGCATTAATCTTCCGCGAGAATCCGGGTAAATTCTATCATGCAACATTTGCAGAACTTCATTACGAAGCAGAATTGCAACATGGCTTTAAGGCTTTAGTCGGCATTTCAGTCAGCGAGAATAAGCCATTAGAGAATACAACTGACTATTCCTTCTTCTATAAGGGTGTTAAGGAATTTGAGCCTAACATACCCGTCAATCCTGACTTCTTCATGACACTTCACCAGGATTTTACAATTGAATTGGCACTTAAGTATAAGGCGATGCCATATTACTTCATAAAAGAAGGAATGAAAATACCCTACTATAGATTTGATAATTCACCTGAATTCAGCCTGTCCTGGATTAAAGGAATTCCTGTAGGTATTTTCGATACAGATTATGATCAAATCAAGCTTTCAGTATTTCAGCAACAGAGGCTCGGACTGAGTAACCGAATGAACTATAGATTTGAAGCCGGCTATTTCTTGAACACTAAATCAATGTGGTTCACGCAATTCCAGCATTTTGCAAAAAGGCCACTGGTTGCAGGAATCAAGGAATTTTTCCCATATTTTCTCATGCTAAACAGCTATTCTTTCAGCACTAATGAGCATTATGCTGTAGGGCATTTGCAGTATAAATCGCCTTTCATTTTGCTCAAGCGTCTGCCGGTAATACGAAACCGCATGTGGACAGAAAGCCTGTTCTTCAGTTATCTCTATACTCCACACAATAAAAACTATTTTGAACCGGGTTATGGCATTGGAGGATTATTCTTCAACGTGGGGGTATTCGCAGGTTTCAATGGATTCACTTTCCAGCAGATAGGTTTCAGAATGGCATTCACCATTTTTGGTACTAAGGAAATCAGCTTCTGATTCCTGTTAAATTAATTTATAACAACCTTATTGACTGAAACCTTTCCATTGGAAATTATTCTCAGGAAGTAAATTCCCTGAGGTTGATTCTCCAGGCTGACGGTGTTTAATCCAGGAACGGCTCTGTCAGTTAATATTTCCTTGCCCTGACTGTTAATTAGCGAATAGGTGCCTTGTTCTGCTTGTGATTTAAGGATGAATTGTACGAAATCCTTTGCCGGATTGGGAAATATAACCACTGACTGTTCATCGGGAATGCCTATCACGGACACTACATCCGGTAAACCGCAGGTTTCACTGCCTTTTCGGTAATAAAACAAATTGTTGTTATTTTGAACTATACCTCCTGTGCCACTGTAAAAATATGATTTTGTCAATCCCAGCCCTCTACCATATTCATTACTAATGTTGTCATCTTCAAATCCGGGTCCAATAGTTAAATAATATCCATTTACGGTTGAATCACAGAGATAATTATAATTGGCAATATATCCATCTAACAGAAAGTTGTCATCATAGACTGAAATAGGCGCCAGTAGATTCGTATAGAAAACGGTATCCTCAAAAGTGTAAAAGTTATAAATCAGATCACGATCACTTGGATTCTGGCTAAGACTACTGGTATATGAATGGTGGTATCTGGTGTAGAAAACCGTATCACCTTCGGCTGAATAATATTTCCCGGTGATATTGATCCTGTCAGCATTGGCCATTGCTGCAGGTGCCGAATTATGGTATTGAAATTCATCCCCAACTTCAAAATCAAAGACTTCTCCCACGGTGAGTAGTGTTATACCAGGCAACACATAGCCGCAGCTATTGTCAGGGCAGTAGTAATATAACTGTGTATATTCCAGTTCTGATGTTGATTTGATAGGCATGAACATCTCCTCAAACAGTCCGAATTGTGACCCAATTCCTTCATAATAGCTGAAATTCGACCAATAGGTGGTGAAGACTCTGGTAGCAATATCAAATACTACTTCATTTGTAATGCTGGATAATGTATCCTCATAAAAATAGGGAAGGTTGCACTGCATCAACGTATCACCGATTTGCTGAGAGAAGTCGAAAAGCATGGTTTCCTCCCATTGTTGGCATCCGTTGTAATACGTTACCTCAGATCGTGCATATACTTTTTTGTTGACTGTATCGTCCCTTAGAAATCCATAGAGATTATAGGAGGAAACAGGTGTGAAGGGAGGTGGATCCATAGTAGGCTCAAGTTCACGTCTGAACACCTTTTTATAGGAAATATCCTCAATAACCGTATCCCCCAGGCAGTAATATTCCCATAAATCGAGGACAGCCCACGACATTCCACCGTCGGCCAGTTTAACAATCCAATGTGCACTATCCACAGCCATAGGTCTATATGATTGTGCATAAGAACTTCCAAAAAAGCTCAGATTAATGATGACCAACTGAAATACCAGAAGTAGTGTTCTTTTCATATAGGATTCCCAATAAGTTGATGATACGCTCACTTTTAGCAGTAAAGGTAGTAATATGGATGCAAATTCTTCCTATAACAGAAATATTTATATCAAAAACATTAAGATACTGTTAAAAATGACCTCTAATAACTAAAATTTCCATCTTTTAAACTATGGCAATTAATTAGCCGGTGACAAGAACTTTGCTTTTGCCTCCTGAACCTTTCACTATTCTGATCTGCACAGGAATACGTTCTGTCATTTCCTGAACATGTGAAATAACGCCTACTTTGCGACCGGTGTTCCGGAGTTTCTCCAGAGCATCCATGGCCGTACTGAGAGTGTCAGGATCCAGTGAACCGAAACCTTCGTCAATGAAGAGAGACTCTACTTTCATGCGACTGCTGGAGAGTGATGCCAAAGCCAATGCAAGAGCGAGTGAAACGAGGAATGATTCACCACCGGAGAGGTAATGAACACTCCGGATCTCATCACCCATATCGTGATCCACTACCTGCAAGGCAAGTGAATCGGGTACCAGTTCCAGGCTGTATCGGGGAGAAAGGTCTGAGAGATGCTTGTTGGCAAATCCGAGCAGCACTTCCAATGTATACTTCTGTGCAATCTGCCGAAACTTCCTGCCATCGGCAGATCCTATTACCTGATCCAGTTGCTGCCAGCGACTACCAACAGCTTCAAGCGCCTCTTTTTCACTCAACAGGTAACGGGCATTGATTCTGTTGAGGCCATCCTGCTTCAACGTAACTAAAATGTCGGCCAAAAGAGCTGTGGTGCTCTCCAGTGTTTCATCCACTTTCATTTTCTCCTGCTGCAGTTCTTCCAATGTCAGTGGAGAGGCATTTTCTGCGAGGTGCGTTTTTAGTTGCTGTTCTCTTTCTGTACAGGTAGCTCTGGTTTTCAATAGTTCATTCTCCAACTGCTTAAGCGCTTCACGTTCCTGCCTGATACCGGAGGCAGAAACCTTTAGCCATTCCTTCAACATTGCCTCATCTGCCTGTATTACCTGCTCTTCGCTGCCTTGCTTCTGGTTTTTATTGTTGAAGCTGATAAGCCAGTTATTCAACTCTTCGGTTTTCTGTTGCAGGTCAGCTTGCATCTTTTCTACATCACCGCAAAGCTGTTCAATCACACCTTCCCTGGTCTTTAACAAACGCATGAGCCGTTCATACTGCTTCCTGATCTCATCCTGCGCATTACGGGCATTGGTTTCTGCTTCTGCAAATTCCTTCTCTGCCAGTGCAACCTCCTTGCCTTCAAAATATTTAGCTCTTTCATTCATCAACAGATCAGATTCTACTTTCAGCCTCAGGAGCGTTTTTGTTTTTGCTTCAGCATCCTGTTTTTTCTCTGTCAGGCTCTTTTGCATACCGGTAATTTCTGTCTTCAGATGTAATACTAATTGCTCTGTGCGCTGCCATTCAGCAGTTTTGTTGTTCCACTGTCCTGTAAATTGCAGCAAGTCGTTGATAAATCCTTCGGTACCTGTTTTCCATGCCTCAAACCATCCCTGCTTCATAAACCAGGGGCTGAGTTCTTCTTCTATAGCAGTCATATTATCCTTATGGGATGCCATAGCGGTCTGAGCAGTCACCAACTCTTGTTGCGTCAGTTTTTGGCTGCTCCTAAGTGCCGTTAGTTCATTGGTGGTATGGGTGATTTCTTCCTTTAACAAGGCAATCTCGGTATTCAATGCATCTCTGTCTTTCATCAGGTTTCGTATCTCTAAATTCTGCCGGTTGAGATCCTCTATCCTTATTTTATTGACTGCAACCCTTTCCTGAAGCTGCTGCAACTCTTCATCCAGAACCAATTCAGGTTCCTGTTGCTGCAATAGAGTCCATTTCTTTTGTTGTGTTTCAAGAATGCTCTCGCTGATCCCCGTTTCAAGATTCAATCGTTGATTCTCCTCTTCCAGGTGTTTTAGAGCTTCAGTAATAGATGTCTTACTGTTCAACAGTGCTATCCATTCATCCGTGCATTCCTTAGCTTCCTTCTCAAGGTGGTCAACTTCTGAATACAACACCTCCTTACCTGAAGCATAAGGGTGCTGACGGCTGCCACACACCGGACATGGTTCTCCATCGTTCAGCGTATGTCGCAATTGCTCAATATTCTCTGTGACGCGCTGTTTGGCAGCACTCAATAGCTTATCTGTCAGCTCTTTTTTCGCAGTTGCTATGGGCAATCGGCGGTTGATATCCTCCAGTTGTATACCTGCTTCCTCTATTTTCTTCTCATTTACTTCCAGCTCAGTTTGCAACCGATTAATGGTATTCTTATTTTCTGTAAGCTTCTCAAGCAGGGACCAGGAGGCGGTGAGGTGCTCCTGCAGCCGTTGGGAGGAGTCAATTTCCTGCTCCAACTTTTCCTTGTCCACCTTTTTAAGTAGTAGTTCATTTTTCCTGTTATTCTCCTGCAGTGGTGCAAGCCGGTCGGTAAGTGCAAGCAATGTTGCCTCAAGCACCTCTATTTCTTTGGTAGTGTCGTTTATTTTATTTGCAGTCGTATCGGCCACATTGGTATAATAGTTGAGCTGTCGGAGATCACGTTCTGCTTCTTTTAAACGGGCAGAGATAGCAGGAGCATTATCAGCAACGGGGCGTCGTGATTCGTTCTGTTGAAGCCAGGCATTTAACTCTTCCCCAGTACGTGTAAGTTGATCCAAACGCTGACTGCCTGCTTCACATTCCTTCAGTTGCTCTTGCACTTTTGCCTGTGCTGCTTCGAGTGCTTTGGTTGCCTGCTTAAATGGCTCTTTTTTAGAAGAGATAAGTGTATCTAATTCTCTTGCCCTGGCAATAATAGGTCGGGCATTAGTGTATGTTTCTGAGGCTGTTTGATGAAGCTTCTCAGCCTCTGCAAGCTGCTTTTTGTTGGTTTCTATCTCTTTTGATAATTCAAGCAGTGAATTTCGGGCGTTGGTGAGTTCGGTAGACCGGTCTCCAAGTGATTGTGCGGCATTTATCTTAGCTGTGTAAATACTACGAGCTTCCTGTGCCTGTTCTGTCAGGTGCAGCATGTATTTCCGTCCTGCAGCAACTTTCAAGTTCTGTTCAGCTTGTTGGAGGTTAGAACGTGCTTCTTCAAGACCTTGCTGCAATCGCACAGTAAGCAATTGACGGTCAATTGCCTGCAGGTACAACTGCTTTTGATCATTGAGTTTCTTTTGTTGTGTTTTAAGAGCTTCCAATTGGATGGATAATTCATCAATCATCTCAGGCTCCAGCAACTTTAAATCATTCAAGCGACTTTCCAGTGTTTTTGCTTTAAGGATTGCATCCTTGGCTTTCTGGTATACAAGCATTGAAATCCGGGAGTAGATCTCTGTACCTGTAAGCTTTTCCAGCAGTTCAGCTTTCTCATTCTGGTCAGCCTTCAGGAAGGCGGTAAAGTCGCCCTGTGCCAACAGTACCGAACGGGTGAATTGATCGAAAGTCATTCCTGTGAGGCGTTCAATCTCTTTCAGTATCTCGGTTTTCTTTCCTGCAAATTGGCGACCGGTCTCTTTATCCAGGAGTTCCATTATCGGTTCCTGCATCTGTCCGCCCGGATTATTCCTTGCCCGTTTTACGCTCCACCGAGCGGTGTAACTATAGGTATCCATTGCTACGAAAGATACTTCAGCCATGGCATCAGCGCAGCCTTTGCGCATTATAAGCCGTGGATCACCCTGGCTTAATGTGCTATCTTTACCGTCGCGCACCTTTACTGTATTTTCCTTTGCTGCTTTCTGCCGGGGAGTACGACCATAAAGAGCCAGACAAAGAGCATCAAATACGGTTGATTTGCCTGAACCTGTAGGTCCTGTTATGGCATATATGCCTGCATTCCTGAGGGGCGGTGCGGTAAAATCGATGCTGAAATCTCCTTCAAGGGAGGCCAGATTCCTGCCTTTGATGCTGATGATTTTCATATTGCTCCTGTCTCTCTGTCGGCTTCTTCGGCCACTTCGTTAAAAAGCGTTACCAGCTCCGCCGGTATTTCTGAGTTATACAATTCTCCGTATCTCCGCCGGAAGATATCCAGCGGGTGTATGTCCTGCAATTCAGGTGTGTCAGCTCCTTTAGCAGTATCGGCATTCCTTTCAGGGTAAACTGTTGTTATTCGTGCCAGTCTCACCTGCTTTCCAAGCACGGCTGTTTCAATGGTTGATTTCAGCGAAGGCTCAGGTCCATTGATGCTTACTAAAACTTCCAGGTAGGGTGGAGGTGCATTCGCCCCGACATTACCCGGTGTATCGGCTCCTTCGGTTGCACTGTTACCCAATGCATCGGGAAGTGCCTTCAGCAGTTTCACCACATCAGCCAAAGGCATCGGTTTATCGGGAATACGCATAAGACTTACAGCAACCGGTATTTCAATGGGCGTAATCTC
Source organism: uncultured Bacteroidales bacterium (assembly GCA_937894795.1). Classification (GTDB taxonomy): domain Bacteria; phylum Bacteroidota; class Bacteroidia; order Bacteroidales; family Lentimicrobiaceae; genus Lentimicrobium. Next base: position 14,674 of record CALCQV010000159.1, on the reverse strand, counting down.
TATCTGATGCTCCGTACTGTACTGAATGTCACCATTATGTTCACCTATTATGGAATCAACACTATTATAACCATTGCTTTGGTTATTGGCATTGTTATCAATATCACTTATCACCACGGACCACACTTTATGCCGGTAATTCAACTCGGAGAATGACATTGGAAGTGGGCTCCCTGCATATCTTATGGTACGTGCTCGTCCTGTTGCCTGAGCTTTATGGATATGACCGAGAGCGGTATAAATGATATTTTTATCAAAAGCATCCGAAGGAATAAAATCCAATCCACCCATAATGGGACGTTCACTGCGGTCATCCTTCGAAATCTCAGCGCCTGCAGTATGCAGATGGCCCATGGCTATAATGAAATTACCCGGTTGTTTATATGATTCTGCGTAAGCATATATGTCCCGGTAAAGTGCTGCAACACTCTGCTCATAACTGAGTGGGGTGTCAGGCCTGCCGGGATAATCACCCTGCCTGATATATGGTACCGCCATGCAAAGGCCGACCTGTCTCTTGTTTTTATCTTTAATAGGAATGATCAGTTTATCGAATAGTAAGTTACGATCATCGTCCCACTCAATCATTCCAACCACCTTTATATTGAAAGCTTCCAACAGATCTCTGGGCGCTTCAAGCCTTCCAGGCGAATCATGATTACCGGCAATGATGATGATCAGCAAATCAGGTAGCAGCGTAACGGTTTGGTGCAGAAACCTGTAATACATACGCGTTGCAGCAGTAGGAGGGTTTGCCCCGTCAAACACATCACCGCTCACTAATAGTACATCAGCATCTTGCTCCACCAGTATTTCGGTCAACCGATCCAGAAACTGACGGTGTTCATAAGAGCGGTCATACTCATAAAAGGTCTGTCCCAGATGCCAGTCGGCCGTATGTATTATTCGAATAGCCATTCCACGAATATTTATAAAATCAGGTATCCTTTATAGAAGAATCAAATATAAGGCAATTACTCATGGAGGTGATTGGAACACTTACCCTAATTATATTTTTTTATGAACAACAGAACTGCTATTTTTACTGAACAATGCAGAGAGAGCGTTCGCTTATGAGAAAACTATGCCTTATTCAGTTACTTGTAGTTTTGACTGTTGCAGCCAATGGACAAATAACGCCGGTGGATCTGAAGGAGATGAAAATCCTTGCCACATCACCCTCCTATGATCAACTCTTCAAGAGGTATCTTTCAAATGATACATCACTAACACTCACTGACTATAGGACACTTTACTTTGGCGAGGCATTCAGGGATAGCTACAAGCCTTACGCCCGTCATGATTCAATACGGGCATTAAACAACTACTTGAATACTGTTGAAAAACCTGACTTTACCAAAGTATTAAGCTTAACAGGAATGATACTCAAGGAATTTCCTTTCAACCTGGAACAAGTGCTTCTAACAGGTATTGCTTATGATAAACTGGGCAATAGGTCAAAGTCGCGGTTATGGTTGAAGAAATATGAGAACCTGCTGACAGCCATCATCTCTTCAGGTGATGGCCGTAGTGCAAATACTGCATTCATGGTCACCAAGACTTCTGATGAATACAACGTAATTAGGGCCTTCCGGCTTAAATTTGTCGGCCAGTCTCTGATCATGGAGAATAACCATAATTATGATAAAATGGATTTGGAGGAGAATGAACATTATATTGATGCCCTCTACTTCAATATCGATTTGTTTTATGGAAAGTTCTGAATTACTTCCTCGCACATGATTTGCCTCATCTTTTCGGGTTCTTCAAACAACGGGCTGTGCGCTGAGCGTTCAAAAGTATGGAATCTCTTTTGTGGAGCCTTTATCTTCTCAAAATATTCCCTGGCAAGTGTATAGGAAACAGTATAGTCATATATTCCACTCATAAAGAAGACTGGAATTTCAAGTTCAGGCACTTTATCAATCAGTTTAGTTGACAGCATTTCATTCCATAAAGAGCTGACGCCGGAATGAGACTTGCCTCGCCACAAATTAAACTTCTCCTTTAACGTATATTCACGGCAGGTTAACGAAGGAAAAAAAATGCCGGTGATTACCGAATTCATGTCATGAGTAGTACCAATACCGAGTTCATGCATCGCCTTATCACGTAATTTAAGATAGGCATAAGGAGTTCCGTCAACTACCGGAGCCTTCTCAAGCTTTTTTAACATCTTTTTATTGTGATGCTCTTTGAAATACTTGATCATATAATTATATGCCAATTGTTCTGATTTAAGCTGATCTGACATCTGGGCAACTCCTATATATGCATGGAACAATTCAGGCGCTTTTGCAGCGGCTTGTATTCCAATAAAAGTACCTCCTGAATGTCCCATCAGATATATCTTTTCATGACTAAAACGACTTCGCAGATAATTCGTCACTTCCTTAACGTCATTAACCATTTGCTCTGAAGTCAGTGATTCCCTGGGGATATCCTGATAATAAGACATTCCTGAACCCCGTTGTTCCCACCAAACAATGGTAAAATCGTCTTCAAGTCCGGTAGGGTATTTCTGAGTAAGGAAGTAATCGGGCATGCCCCCATGCAGATAAAGTAAAACCGGATGTGTTGAGTCTTTGCTTTTGATAAACATACCCTGCCTAACTCCACCGATATTCATGAAAACCTTTTCTGAAATGCTCCCGGGAATTGGTTTGCCTGTCTTATCCAGAAATGGTTTGGCGTTACCTGAACTTAAAATCAGCAATGCTCCTGCAATGATGATCAGGCAAACCAGGGTGATCAATAATGTAATGACCAGCATCCTATACATCTATTATTTGTTTTTAAACGACCAGCTTATATAGATAATCAAAGGAATAAAGATCAAACCCAGCATCAGCGGTAGAACCCTTATTCCCATGCCTTCAGCTTTACCCTGGGCATTTTGAATCATACTAAAGCCGATGATTCCGAAAACTACAACAATCACCAGTTTTAAATACCTGATCAGACGGGTGGCATTGGTATATTGTTTCAGGGCATTCTCTTGTGTTATCTTGACCGGGTAATTGAAGATGGCAGGAAACATATTCAGGATTGTCATTCCAAAGAACAATACGGTTGCAATTACAGGTAGAATCAGCAAAGTTATCTTTCCACCATAGCCATCTACCTGTCCAAATGTGTTGAAGTGAGTAGGAATCGTATCCGGCAGGTCAGGGTAATCAGCTACCTTTAATAGAATCCAGAGTCCCACCAAGGCAAACCATCCTGTTATTTCCAGTATTCTATCTAAGAATGTCCATTCCAACTTAATTTTAGGCCTTTCTTCCATATGTGTGATATATCAGTGATTTATACCTTTCTGATACCCACGGTTAAAACCATGGGTTGGTGTATCGATTTTCTGATACCCACGGTTAAAACCATGGGTTAGTGTATCGGTTTTCTGATACCCACGGTTAAAACCATGGGTTGGTGTATCGGTTTTCTGATTTAACATCTCATTTAAGATATACTATTGATTCCCTAATTATCTTCCTCAGAACATCCAGATTGATGTCTGATAATTTCTTTACATAGATGCAAGCTTTACCCATCTTGAATTTTCCTAATCCTTCTAAAAGATGCTCGTGTTCCTTTGAACCGGTGTAGACATATAGTGAAATGGCGGCTTTACGTGGTGAGAAGCCTACCAAAGGCCAATCGCCTTCCTGACGGCTTCTTTCTGATTTATAGTGGTAAACTCCAAATCCAATAATGGAAGGCCCCCACATTTTAGGCTCTTGCCCGGTAACTTCCTTCATTATCCGGATCAGTTCGAAGCTGTCAAGTTTTTTCTATTCGTTATTGGCAAATGTATTGATGAATTCCATTACATCTGAATCCGTTTGCTTAGTCTTTATTTCTGCCATAGTCGTTTCATTATAATTTGAACAATGCTAAAACTCTCTCTTGGTCCCTCTGGCCATTCCACCGAAACCAACAGTAATATAATGCATGTTCCCGGTCATGCCCTCATATTTTCTGTCAAATTGAGGTAAGCAATATCCATATCTGATTCTCAAAAAACCATAAGATGTTTTAGGACTATAAGAAGGTGTACGATAAGGGCCAAACTTTATCTCAAGGTTTACTCCTACAATGTATGTTGTTGTAAATTCGAGCGAAACTTCCCTTAGGTCTTCGTTTTCTTCCAGGTTATTCAATGTTGGGCCTATATCCATGGCTCCAATACCGGCAAAAGGTGATAGCTTGAATCTATTATCGTTGTATCCAACATATCCTATTGATGCTTCAGGCAGAAAGACCATAGCCCTTGAATCTTTCTCCCAGATCCCTGTAGAATAGACCTTATCTGTCTTTGTCTTGTTAAAGCCAATGTAGTCTCTCAAATACAGTTCCCAATTTTTGTAGCAGATATCAAATGCTACGCCTATCGGTATGTTATTGCTATAGTTTTTATTTAAGTTGCCATTGTACAAACTATATCCACTAAAGAATTCAAAGGTCATACCCCAATCCTTCGGGACCAGCTTATATCTTATATACTTTTTGGTGAAATCTTCAAACTTACCTGATTTATATGATCTTAGGAATTCATCTGCACGAATATTCACTGAATCCTGTGCATAAATGTCCTTTCGGTTTTCAAGGAATAGATTATCCAGATTTAGCAGAAGTATTTGTTTTGTCTCATCATCCAGATCGGCCAATATTACTTGTTCCTTGAGCAGTGTTTCATTTTCAAATGATTTCTCATTCAGTCTAAAGGAGAGTTTATCCCTGAGAGGCTGAATTCGTGAATAGAAGCTTGCAAGTACTGTAGAATCCATGTGTTGAATGTCGTAGGCCAATTCAGTATATTCGTTAGTCCAATATAAGATATACCAATACTCAGCCGGATAAAAGGCAAAATAGTCATCATTCTCAATAGTAATCAGGTAATCCTTGATCTCTTTGACTTTACCTAAATCACCTTCAAGGAATTTATCCAATATGAGCGCGCGTCCTTTGGAGATGATTGTCGATTTGGAGTCTTCATAACCCATAATCTGCGCGTGAATACTATCTACCTGACAATAGAGGCCGGTAGAGAATAATAAGAGAACGAGTATTAGTTTGAATCTTCGTGTCATGACCAGGCTAGTGTTTGGATTTCAATTTGTTGGAAAGCTTTAGAACTCTATATATGGATAAATGGGTACATACTTTTTTATCAGTAAATTAGAATAGGTAAATATATAAATTTTACAATAACCGACCGTTAAATGCCGGAATTTTGATAGTGAAATTTCTTAAGTACTTGAAAACAAGTGTAGTTAATGCTCCTTGTTTTCAATGATATATAGCTAAACATTAACACTATTCAGGTGTTTAACTTCTTAAATAGTTCCAACCACAATATGAAAGCAACACTTCTCTTTGGAATGCTGGTATCTGCATTAGGTGCTTATTCGCAGTCGTATGAAATCCCCGGAAAGGGTACCAATGGCATTAGATTAGCCGACAGTTCTTATACATGGGTAAAAGGTGGTGTCAATGACTCCTGGCAGCTTAGCCATAAGATGGTATGGGAATACAACAATAATAACAGTGTTTCGAAGGATGTTCTTTGGATTTATTCGCCCCCGGCAAATTGGCAGAATATTTATGAAACTTCATATACTTATAACAATCAGGGATATCAAACAAGCGCTCTTACAAAAAACTATGGGGTGAACAGTCTGCTCATTGAAAGCGAGTATGATGATGCTGACAACCTGATCCGTATCGTGTTAAACGACTGGAATGGTACATCATGGGAACAAGTTACTGTTCAGAATCTTGAATATGCTGATAATAAGCTTATTACACATAAATATATCTATATGCCTGAAGCTGAAGGAAACTATTCCATTATTACCTATAGCTATGACCCGGAGGGTTATAGTGTAAAATTGGATTTGAAGTATTTTGAGAACTTTAATCTTCTGAGGCATCAGCAGTCCATATACGAGAATGATGTTAATGGCAATCGTATCAGTGAATTGTCACAGGAGTGGGTGGAAAATAATTGGCAAAATATAATGCTTATTGGCAATACTTATGATAACCACAATAATGTGTTGAGCACAGTTACAAGTACATGGTTTAATGCGCAATGGCAATATCTGTCCAGTCAGGAGTTTGCTTATAACTCTCAGGACTATCGTACTAAATTGGATTATTATGACTGGGACGGAAATGAATGGATTCTTCGAAGTAATCTAATATATACATACGAACCCGATAATTTTCTTTCAACATCTGTTTACAGGCAGTATGACATAGTGTGGGGGCAGATATCTGCTGACAGTATCCGTTATTATCCAGGTGAACCTTTAGCTTTAGAAGAGATTACTGGCAGCAATGATCTTATCATTTACCCTAACCCGGGCAGAGGTGTTTTTACCCTTAATAGCAGCCTTCCAATTGATGAGATGGAGGTATTCAATCTCGCAGGTGAACGAATTGTGAATGCGGCTCCTAAGCGAAATGGAAAGGTTAATATTGACCTTTCAAATCAGGCAAAAGGAGTTTATATTGTCAGGACCAGATCGTCTAACAGGGTGGGGGTAGAGAAGATTGTTCTGAAATAGAATAGACTTCCTCAGCTTTATGCTATTTAGTTTCACGGTAATTCCATTTGGTGCTATAAACCAAACAGCCATACTCAGCTTTTTATGCCGCATGAGTACAGCTGTCAGGTTCAATAATTATTTTCAGCTACTAATTCAACAATTAACGATGCAGATCAAACCTGTCAAGGTTCATTACTTTGTTCCAGGCTGCCACGAAATCGTTAATGAACTTCTGTTGTGCATCGGCACTTCCATATACTTCGGCCAGTGCCCTTAACTCAGAGTTTGAACCAAATACAAGATCGGCGCGGGTGGCTGTCCACCTTACTTCTCCTGTCTTGCGATCACGTCCGGTAAAGGTCTCTTTATCATCAGAAGCGGGCATCCAGGCTGTACTCATATCAAGCAGATTCATGAAGAAATCATTGCTCAGAACGCCGGGTTTTTGTGTGAACACGCCATGCTTCGAGTTATCAAAGTTGGTGTTTAATACCCTCATACCTCCAATGAGTACAGTCATTTCAGGGGCGGTAAGTTTTAGCAGTTGTGCTCTGTCAACCAGCAACTCTTCAGTTGAAACCTTATACTTGGTTTTAAGGTAGTTGCGGAAACCATCGGCAACAGGCTCCAGTACTTTGAACGACTCTACATCGGTCTGTTCCTGTGATGCATCCATTCGTCCCGCTGTAAACGGAACGGTAACAGGGAATCCTGCATCGGCAGCAGCTTTTTCCACAGCGGTGCATCCTGCCAGCACAATAAGATCGGCAAGTGAAATTTTCTTTCCACCGGTGACAGTGCCATTGAATTCTTCCTGCAGAGCTCCCAGCTTTTCAAGTACTATAGCCAATTGAGGTGGGTTATTCACTGCCCAGTCTTTTTGAGGTGCCAGTCGTATGCGGGCACCATTGGCGCCTCCGCGCTTATCTGATCCACGGAATGAGGAGGCCGAAGCCCATGCGGTTGATACTAACTGCGATACAGTTAGGCCTGATTTTAATATTTTGGCTTTTAAGGCGGCAATGTCCTTTTTATCAACCAATGGATGGTTCACTGGGGGTATAGGATCCTGCCAGATCAGCTCTTCCTTGGGCACTTCCGGCCCCAGGTAACGGGCAATCGGTCCCATATCGCGGTGTGTCAATTTAAACCAGGCACGTGCAAATGCATCAGCAAATTCAAGTGGATGTTCGTAAAAGCGCCTTGATATTTTTTCGTAAATGGGGTCAAAGCGTAGTGATAAATCGGTGGTAAGCATGGTAGGTGGATGCATTTTGGTTTTATCATGTGCATCGGGCACTACATTGCCTGCATTTTTCGCCACCCATTGATGTGCACCAGCGGGACTTTTAGTAAGTTCCCAGTCATATTTAAACAGGTTATCGAAGAAATAGTAGCTCCACTTGGCGGGTGTTTGTGTCCAGGTAACTTCAATGCCACTTGATATGGTATCGCCGGCATTTCCCTTACCCATGCTGTTCTTCCAGCCCAGTCCCATTTCTTCCATCGGGGCGGCTTCAGGTTCAGGGCCTACATGAGCTACATCGCCGGCTCCGTGTGTCTTGCCGAAGGTATGTCCACCGGCAATAAGTGCAACGGTCTCTTCATCGTTCATGGCCATACGGGCAAAAGTGTTACGTATGTCAATGGCGGCAGCCAATGGATCGGGCACACCATTTGGGCCTTCCGGATTAACATAGATGAGTCCCATTTGAATGGCAGCCAGCGGATTATCCAATTCGGTGTCATCAAGCTTGCGCTGATCGTTGTCCAGCCATTTGGTTTCTGAACCCCAATAAACATCCTCCTCAGGTTCCCAAACATCTTCCCTTCCTCCGGCAAAACCAAAGGTTTTGAATCCCATTGACTCGAGCGCCACATTGCCGGCCAGAATCATCAGGTCAGCCCATGATATCTTCTTTCCGTACTTTTGCTTGATAGGCCATAGTAATCGGCGTGCCTTGTCCAGATTCACATTGTCGGGCCAGCTGTTCAGCGGTGCAAAGCGTTGCTGCCCGCTGCCTGCACCACCGCGACCATCACCAATTCGGTATGTGCCGGCACTATGCCAGGCCATGCGGATAAACAAAGGACCATAATGACCGAAATCTGCCGGCCACCAATCTTGTGAATCAGTCATCAACTTATGCAAATCGCTTTTTATCGCCTTCAGATCGAGGCTTTTAAACTCCTCAGCATAATTAAACTCCTTGCCCATCGGATTTGATTTGCAAGTATGCTGCCGCAGGATATTAAGCTTCAGCTGATTAGGCCACCAATTAACATTCTTTGTACCACCTACTCCTGCGCTATGCTTACCAACTGCACCGGTAACAGGACATTTGCTCATTCCATCAGAATTACTTTCCATATTTCTTTAAGTATTTGGTTTATTATTTACTTGATATAATCAATACCTGACATATAACTTTGTAGCCTCTTGTATAGCGTTAAAATAACCACTTCACAAGTGCTGAAGTAAAGTGTTTACTAAGATAAGGATAAAACGGATAGCAACAAACGTCAGGAAGAAAATGTTCAGCTGCCGGCCTTCAGCTTTTGTTGGTCGACCATCAAAATTAATCTGACATGTAATGAGATATGTTTACACAAGAAGCAAACTAAAAAATTAAGAACATGAAAAGAAATCAGGCAAATATCAGGAAGCCGCCGTTTTCATGCTTAAACCAATGCGGAATGAAAAATTATTATCGAGATAGGGATTGCCGAATACCCAACCTTTGGTCTTGTAAGAAATATCAGCAATCATTGAGAGTCGTCTGGTAAGATTTAACGTTGGTGATACGTCTATTGCCAATCCGGGAACTGCCTTGTTGGAGGCAAATAGCTGATTTTTGGGCTGTAACCATGCTGAAAAGGCTATGTCCGCATTATAGCGTGCCTTCTCATTCGTCAGTATGTTATAGTAGCTTATATTAAGAGATGGCAATGAAAGGCTCTTACTCCGGTTAACACCAAGGTTTATCTGCATCTGCCGATGGTCAAAATCAATGAAGAAATCACCTCCGGCATAGTATCCAAAGGATGTAGGTACACTGCGTAAAGCAAAGTTGAAATAATAACCCGGCTTGAGTTGTAATCTATTGATACCGACTAAAAATGGCGATATAAAATTCAGATATTGCATGTTGCCTGTTTCTGTCAGGAATTGCTTCATCTCAGGTGTCAGATCAGATTCTTTTATCGGTCGCTTGATGCCTATTCCTCCGGGCCATGTCCCTCGATCTTCATAAGGCTCGAAAGGAGTAAATAAGTCGTAAACCCAGGCTGAAAAATCATAACCTGTGAAATCACGGGAAAGGATATTATATTTATCATACGACAAGATACTGTCAGTTATAGCATTGAACCTTTCGGCAAAAGGAAGATTTACATAATTTACTGCATGGATGGTACCTAGAAGTGAAATACCCACAAATGGATAACCCGTTTGTCTGAAGAAGTTGTCTTCTCTCATTCGCAGTAAATAGGCGTACTCACCTTCAACTCCTGCTGCCGACAAGCGCACCTGATCAGCCGGGTAATTTTTCTTCAGGTACATAAGATCTTCGTCCATAACATTAGTGACTGCTATATCCAAACCTTTGCCAAACTTCCAGACCTCATCATAGCTGTATACGTGTCGTGTAGATAGAACCGCTCTGTGAAACTCTTCATGCAGAAACGCATAACCATAAGGTAATTTGATGGCAAGATAATCGGTCCCAAGTGCTGTAATGTTTGCTAGTAAGCGGTTCAGTATGTAGTGCCTGGTATCTTCAGGCTTTATAAGCTTATTCCAAAGAACATTATGACCATAGTAGAGGCTGCCATGCAGGTTACGGGCCATTTCAGTTGTCTGTCCCATGTTTAGGTTTCGGTAGAATTTGCTGTAGTTTGAGACCGATGTACTGATAGACTGTGAATGATCTCCGCCATTTGACCTTATGGATTCTGTCTTGGCGGCATCAATCATATAAGGAAGGTCAATGATGTGTAAACTCCATTCAAATGACGGAGGTAAGGTATCCTTCACAATAATTTGCGTATAACTTTTGTCATAAAGAGCAATAAGTAGCAGTAGTAAAATTATCCTGTTCATAAAATAGTTTTCATAGTTGATTTTACAGAAAAGCCAATCATGCGGTTGCCAAAACAAGCTGTCGTTAAAATACTTTCATAACTGATTGGCAAGAAATTGCTATACATTGTTAACGTTGGCAGTGGATTTACTGCTTTTTTAGAGGTCAGATCTTGCTATTTAATTTCCAGTACGACTTCAGTATAATTTTACAATCAGATAAATAAATCAAATGTTGTACTTATATAAAATACCAATAAACCACAAAAATGTTCAAATGTTCCCACATGACAGGTGAGTGCATCTGGCATTATAGAGTCAAAGCAATCTCAATACCGTGGACGTTACAAAGAAATCACTTCTTACCCCAAAAAATCTTAAAAAATCTTGCCATTTACCGATAAAATATTATATTTGTAAATATTAAAGTCTAAATATGGATAGAACAACAACATATACACCTCAGCAAAAGCCTGATATCACTGATAAGAAGGCGATAACCGATTTTTTATTTGAACACCTTGACCAATTTGGCGATAAATGGGAAGACATCCACAAGGCCATTGATTTTTCAGTTAAGGATATTGAGTCATTTGGAGGTTTTACCTTGAAACTGGAAAATGAACAAGAAATAATCGGCGCGGTGGTGGTTAATGAAACCGGTATGTCGGGCTATATTCCTGAGAATATACTTGTCTATATCGCAATACATCGTGACCATCGTGGAAAAGGAGTCGGCAAAAGGCTAATGAAAGAAGCTATTGAACAATGCAAAGGCAACATAGCCCTGCATGTGGAACCCGACAATCCGGCGAGACATCTTTACAAGAACCTTGGATTTTCCAATAAGTATCTTGAAATGAGATTATCGCGGTAAGAACAAAGGATGGCATATATAACATTAAACAGAAAAAAACTCAGCGAAAATTTTAAATACCTTACTGAACTATTCAGCAGTGAGGGTATTCAATGGGCTATTGTCACCAAAGTATTATGTGGAAACAGGATATTTCTTGAAGAAGTTGTCAGGTTAGGCGTCAATCAGTTATGCGACTCCCGCATCACTAACTTGAGGGCAATCAAGAAAATAGATCCTAAAATAGAGACAATCTACATCAAGCCACCTCCAAGCCGCTCCATTCCTGAACTGGTTAAATATGCTGATATAAGCGTAAATACGCAGTTCAAAACCATCAAGCTGATCTCTGAAGAGGCTCTTCGACAAAACAAGATTCATAAAATCCTGATCATGATTGAAATGGGTGAACTCAGAGAGGGAGTAATGCGCGACGATTTCATGCAGTTTTATGAGAAGGTATTTGAACTTCCAAACATCGAAGTAGTGGGAATAGGTACCAACCTTACCTGTCTTTACGGGGTATTGCCCAACCACGACAAGCTGATACAGTTGAGCCTCTATGAGCAACTTGTTGAGGCTAAATTCAATAAGAAGATACCCTATGTATCAGGAGGTTCTTCCGTATCCATACCCTTGATTTTTGAAAAGCTGCTTCCCAAGGGAATCAATCACTTCAGGGTAGGTGAAACACTCTTTCTGGGTACTGATGTCTATCATGACACTACCTTGGGCAATATGCACAATGCTTTCGAACTTTATGCTGAAATCATTGAACTTATTGAGAAGCCTACTGTGCCCAGCGGATCCATGGGTACAAATGTTGAAGGTCATTCCTTTGAATTCGAAGAGGATGAAGCAGGTAAAACCTCTTTCCGGGCAATACTTGATCTGGGATTGCTGGATGTTGAGATCAACCATATAACACCTGTTGATCCTGATATAAAATTTGCGGGATCAAGTTCTGACATGATCGTCCTTAATCTGGGCATCAATAAGAATAAATACAGAACCGGCGACCTGGTAAAGTTCAGTGTAGACTACATGGGAATGCTGCGTATCATGAACTCCCGATATATAGACAAGAAAGTAATAGGCGGAACGGAAGAGTAAGGCATTCAGGGGAGGCTATTCCGCAATCAAAACATCTTTTCAAATAGCTTTGAATGGCTTTGAACCATGTTGAACTATTTTGAACCTCATTAAACCTTTTTCCAATACTTCCTTCCCGTAATAATCAGTACGGGAAAGCTCAATAATACCATGGCCAGCAGTGCTAAGATTGCCCAGGGGGACTCTGTAGTAAAATTAAGGATAGCGCCGGTAATGATGATCAGCAATCCTGCAACCCACATACATTTCTTCCAGTGGCGGAGATAACCCTTCAGGTCAACCTTCTCCCTTTCGGTGGGTTTCAGGTTCCAGTAACCCGAGAGATAATAGCGTGCATTCTTCTCTGTGATGATATAGGCAGAGCCGATTAAAACTGAGGCAAGTAAAGCACTGAAAAGTAGCAGCATGGATTAGGTAATAGTTCTTTCGCAAACTTAGCAAAAAAAGTTCATAGAATCCGGATAAATAATTATTCATGGAACCCTCGGCGGGGGTGTATGAAAAAATTAATGTCATTTTATACATAGAAAATCGAGAAAAAGTAGAGTAACTATGCAAAAAATGACTACTTTTACAATAATATACTAAAATATCAATGGAACAACTGGTTGATTTTGGGATAATACCCATAGATTATGCTTCACTTCAAACTACATTTCCTTCCTTAAAAGCATTTAAGGACAAGGTCAGTGATCTGGAAAGGAAAGGAACAATTATTCGATTGAAGCGAGGATTGTATGTTGTTTCACCGGCCGTTTCCGGAAAGGAGCTATCCGTTGAACTGATTGCCAACCACCTATACGGACCTTCGTATGTATCCATGGAGAGTGCACTCCGATTCTATGGACTGATTCCTGAAAGAGTGTATAACACTTCGTCCATGACTATCAAGAGAAGCAGAACCCTTACAAATTCCTTCGGGCAATTTAATTATATCTATTGCCCATCAACCTACTATTCCATTGGTTTAAACCAGGTGATCCATGATGAATATGCTTTCATGATTGCATCGCCTGAAAAGGCCTTATGTGATCTGATTGCTTACACGCCCAAGTTGCGAATAAGGTCAATGAAATCACTGGAAATGTATTTGGAGGAAGATTTAAGGTTCGATATGGATGAGTTCCATAAAATGAAAGTATCAGTTTTTGAGCAATGTGCAGAAGTAAGTAAGAAGAAGACAGAAATCAACCATATCATCAAACTGCTAAACCAATGAATATATTCGATCAAATGATGTCACGCTATGAAATTCTTTCCCAAAAAGAGCGTGAAAATGCCACATTTGAAGTGATGCAACAAATTGCACTGGCCGGACTTTACAGAGGAGGATTCTTTAATAAAGGTGCATTCTATGGTGGAACATGCCTAAGAATTTTTCACGGAATTGAGCGATTTTCTGAGGATATGGATTTTTCACTATTGGAACCTGACGTTGATTTTCATATTGAGGAATATTTCCCTTCCATCATTAATGAATTCGCAGCAGCAGGAAAAGATGTAGTCATTTCAAAAAAAGAAAAGAGGGCATTGGGAAGAGTCGAATCAGCCTTCTTAAAAGACAACACCGAAATTTATAATTTGAAGTTCCAAACTGAAAAGTCCATCAAGATAAAGATAGAAGTAGATATAGATCCGCCACTTAATTTTGAGAGTGAACAAAAGTTATTATTACTCCCGTATTCTTTCATGACACGCTGCTTTAGTCTTCCCGATTTATATGCAGGAAAAATGCATGCACTTGCATTCAGGCAATGGAAAAGCAGGGTGAAAGGACGTGATTGGTACGACTTTGAATGGTATGTTAGAAATGGAGTAAAACTTGATTTCAAACATCTGCAAACACGTATAGAACAATTTAACAATGTAGTAATGAGCAGGGAAGAGTTTTTAAACAAATTGAAAGATCGACTCATCAATACGGATATTGAATCAGTAAAAAGAGATGTAATCCCATTCATTAAAAATCCCGCTCAATTGGAAATCTGGACCAACGACTATTTTGTGCAGTTGGCGAGCATGATAAAATTCATGTAAATCCACACCTTGCCGGAATTCATGCAGGCGGCG
>CALCQV010000158.1 GCA_937894795.1 uncultured Bacteroidales bacterium | reverse complement strand
GATCCCAGGGGTTTCCTGGCCAATTATCCCAAAGGTGCCATTTTTGATGAAGTGCAGCGCGCGCCTGAATTGTTTTCCTACCTACAGCAGGTACTGGACGAATCGACTGAAAAGGGTGTTTTTATCCTCACAGGCTCCAATAATTTTCTGTTACAGGAGAGTATTTCACAAAGTTTAGCCGGCAGAATTGCCTATCTGACACTGCTTCCATTGTCACTTACAGAAATTGGAGGATTAGAGTCGGATATAAACCAACTGATTTTTAAAGGAGGATATCCGGTATTATATGCCGAAAAGGCTGATCCGTCGAAATGGTTTCTGAATTACATCAGTACTTATGTGGAGAGGGATGTCAGGCAACTGAAGAACATTGTTAGTTTAACCACCTTTGAGCGCTTCATACGACTATGTGCCGGCAGAACGGGGCAATTACTCAACATGAACAGTCTGGCGCTTGAAACAGGTGTGGATCAGAAAACAGTAGCTGCCTGGTTGAGTGTGCTGGAAACCAGCTTTATTCTGTTCAGGCTGCAGCCATACTATAAGAATTATAACAAACGTGTGGTAAAAATGCCCAAGCTGTATTTTTATGATACCGGACTTGCTGCTGCACTGCTTGGAATTGACAATGCTGCAATGCTTGAAATGCATCCCTTTAGGGGAAGTTTGTTTGAAAACCTTGCAGTGACTGAATTTTTGAAACAGCGACTCAATGCCGGGCTCTCCAATAATATCTACTTTTGGAGAGATAGCACGGGTAATGAGATTGACCTGCTGATTGACCGGAAGCCCGAGCTGTTACCCATTGAGATTAAATCAGGCAAAACAGTCACATCGGATTATTTTAAAGGGTTGAATTTCTGGAACAAGCTCACAGGAAACAAGGGGGGCATGGTTGTTTATGGTGGTGATATGCAACAAACCAGAAGCGACGGTATAACCGTTGTTCCGCTAAAGGACCTGAGATAATTTACCCCTTGCACCGATAAAAATATCGGATAATTTACCCCCCTTGCAATGGTAAAAATATCGGATAATTTACCCCCCTGCAATGGTAAAAATATTTTGGATGATTCTTTCTAGACCACTTACACCCCCTCTGGGGGTTCAGGCAGAACGCCGCAGGCTTTGAACCATTAACGAATGACGGAGACCCTTCCCGTAATTGGTGAATGCAACCCCATGCGGAGGACGTAGGATGGCACTTCGTAGCTGATGACATACACGAAGGTGTCGGGCGATACATACTCGCCGTTGATGGAGCCGTCCCATCCTTCGCCGATGTTGCCGGTGGTGAAGATGTGCTGGCCCCACTTGCTGTAGATATCCATACGGTAGTTGGCGGGCTCGAAGCCGCGGAAGATGGGCTTGAAGTCGTCGTTCAGTCCGTCGTTGTTCGGGGTGAAGGCGTTGGGCACGAGTACCTCTATGATACAGGGCTTGAGGGTTACCGAGTCGATGGCACGGCAGCCGTTGATGTCAACGACTCTGAGCCAGTAGATGCCGGCTTCATAGGCAATGATGGTAGGCATGGTGCTGCCGGTGTTCCATTCATACTCCACGAAGGTATCGCCGGGATCAAGCACCACCGGGTTGCCGAAGCAGAGGGTGTCGCTGTAGGAGATGAATACCTGTGGCGAAGGCCATACCTTGATGTTGACGGTGTCGAGGGTGTAACACTGGTCGCGGCGGGCTTCCACAATGTAGTTACCTGAATCGGTTACGCTGAGTATGCCCAGGTTCCATACAGGGCCGTCGTGCTGTATTCCGCGCGGGTGGGTCCATGTATAGACCAGTTCTTCCATGCTCGAATTTGCATAGAGGGTGGTGGAGTCGCCTGAGCACCATTGTCCGTCTTCCCATGCTTCGAGGTCAGGGTTGGCAAATACCTGTGCTATGGCATTGACCACGGCAGTAGGCGGTACGGTATAACCGATTGGGCTCAGCACGATACACTCGAGCCATTGCCATTTGAGTTGTGTTTCGCCCGGAGCGATACCCTGCATCATGAGTTCCAGCATAAGCTCGCCATCGGGGATGGAGGCCAGTGCCGGGTCGGTATAGCTGATTTCCAGCACGCCCGGAGTGATCTCGGTATACGTTACCAGGTTGGCCACCAGGTTGTTGTGGATGTCGCCGAAGCCGATGAACTTCAGCACCAGCGGATCATAGGTGAGCTGTATGCGGAAGGATGAGATGCTGTCGAACTCATAAACGGTGATTTCAAGCGGCTTGATCTCGCCCACGCACTCGGTAACACGGTCGGAAACGAGCTCGATGATACCCATAACGATGTTGCCCACGGTGAACTCCCATGAGTCGATACAGCCGTTGGCATCCTTAGCCCAGGCGGTATAGGTGCCCGCTGCCAGGTTGTTGAAGATGGGCGACGCCTGCCAGTTGATGCTGTCGATGGAGTATACTATAGGCATGGCCACGCTGTTGGCGTATATGTGTATTTGTCCGTTGGGCAGGCTGTTGGTGGTGTGCATAACATCCACGGCAGTGATCTGGACGCCCGGAATATCGCCGATGACTATAGGCTGGTCATAGGTAACCTCGCAGCCGGCATCGTCGTGTACCAGCAAGGTATAGGTGCCGGGCCAGAGGCTGTCGAAGATGTTTGATCCCTGCCATGGCCATGGGGTGCCAGCCGTGCTGTCGAGCTGGTACTCAAACAGGCCTGAGCCGCCCGTGGCGGTAACGATGATGGTGCCGTTGGGGAATCCGCAGGTGGCATCACCCCAGCGTACGGTAAGGGTGATAGGTTCACTGTAGGTGATAACCACCGGTGCAAAGGCTATGTAGCAATCAGTGGCATTGGCATCGCGCAGCACTGGATTGTAGGTGCCGGCAACAAGATTGCCGAAGAAGTTTGACGATTGCCAGTTAGTGCCGCCATCGATGCTGTACTCATAAATACCTGAGCCGCCGGTCACATTGGTGAAGGTGATGGTGCCCTCGGTGCTGTTGCAGCCTATCATGGTTGATTCAACCACGGCTGAGAGTGCGGCAGGCTCGGTAATGATGACCGTGCCCAGCATAACGGTATGTTGCGGTATGGCGGCATCACGTATGTACACGTCGTAGGTACCGACGGTGAGGTTGTCAAACTGGCCTGACGGTTGCCACGGACGTACTACCACGGCGCCGCTTTCCAGCTGATACTCAAAGGTACCTGAGCCTCCCACAGGGTTGCTCACGGTGATGGAGCCGGTGCTTCCGCCGAAACAATCCACATTCAGTGAACTTATAACGGCAGTGATGGTGCCGCCCGGCAGAATTTCGTAAGTGCCCAGCAGCGTGAAGCAGTCAATGTTATTGGCATCGCGAATCCATACATCATAGGTGCCCGGGGCAAGGCCGTTAAAGGTATTGCTCAACTGCCACGGCCTGATCATCACGGCGCCGCTCTCAAGCATGTATTCATAGGTACCTGAACCGCCCACCGGGTTGATCACGGTAATGGAACCGTCGTTGGCACCCGGCCATGTTTCGTGGTTGTCAATGACAACGGTAGCCATAATCTGTACAGGGTTATCGAGGGTGATGGTCTGCAGGGTGGTTTCACTGCCCGGCACATCATCATCACGCATCATCACCACGTAGGTGCCGGGGGCCAGCGGACCGAAGTTGCCCGACGACTGCCATGTAGCGCCGCCATCGATGCTGTAGCTATAGTCGCCGCCACCACCGGTGGGGTTGGTGATGGTGATGGTCCCGTCATCGGCATTGTAGCAGGTGATTTCCGTAAAGGCCACATCGGCCGTGAGGGCGCAGGTATTCAGGATGGTGATCCCGGCCACCGCACGGTAGCAGTCAACCTGCAATGAATCACGCACGTACACCCAGTAGAAGCCGGCATTCAGGCCCGTGAAGGTGGTGTCACTCTGCCAGATAAAGCCATTGATGCTGTATTCATACGAGCCCGAGCCGCCGGTAACATTGCTGAGCGTGATGGAGCCGTCCATATTGCACGTGTCGTTGGTGAAGGCCACATCGGCATTAAGCTCCAACGGTTCGCTAATCACCACGGTTTCAAGCGTTACAAAGTTGGTAGGCAGACCGGCATCGCGCATCATCACCACGTAGGTGCCGGGAGCGAGGTTGGTGTATGTGGAATCAGGGCTCCAGGTAAGGCCGCCATCAATGCTGAAGTGGTAGTTGCCTGAACCGCCCACCGCATTATGTATGGTAATGGTGCCGTCATTGGCGCCGAAGCAGGTAACGTTGGTATAGTCCACCAGCGCACTGAGCACCCCTGCAGCGGGGATTTCAATGGTGGTGAGAACAATATAGCAATCGGTTTCCGCTGCATCGCGGATATACACATCATAGAAGCCCGGTGCAAGGCCGGTAAATGTGTTGGCCACCTGCCAGTTGATGCCGTCGAGGCTATACTCGTACAGGCCCGTTCCCCCCATGGGGTTGGTAATGGTGATGGTGCCGTCGTTGGCGCCCGGCAGCGTTTCAGGAGTGAAGGTTACCGTGGCGGTAAGCGGTGCGGGGCTCAGTATGGTGGCCATGCCCAGTGTTTCGTAGTTGTTGGGGTTGAAGGCATCGCGGATCACCAGCGTATAGTCGCCCGCCATGAGGTTCAGGAATACGGAGTCGGCATGCCAGGTGGCGCCTCCGTCGATGCTGTACTCATAGGTACCCGAGCCGTTCATGGGGTGCGAGAAGGTAATGGTACCGTTGTTGAAGCCGAAGCAGGTTACATCGGTCCATACATATTCTGCCGTAAGCGGATCGTCGGTGCCGATGATCACCTGCTTGATGCAGACGAAGCAATCGGGAGCCTTCTCATCGCGGATGCACACATCATAGGTGCCGGGCATCAGGCCGGTAAACACATTGTTGACCGACCAGTTGGCGCCGCCATCTATACTGTATTCATAATTGCCCGAACCGCCAATGGGGTTGATGATGGTGATGGTACCATCAGAAGCGCCAGGGTAGGTTTCATCGGTAACAACAATGAGGGCATCAAGCGGTGGGAGGGTGCCAATGGTGATGACACCCTGGGCCTCGCAGCCATCCTGATCCTGGATGATATAATTATGATCGCCGGCAGCCAGGTTATTGAAGAAGCCGGTTTGGTTGGTTTCTGTATCGAGGAAGAAGGTATAGGGGGCGGTACCACCAAACACGGTGAACTGTACCGAGCCATCAGCCACCACAGGACAACTTGCCGGTGTGAGCGTATCTTCCACCAGCAAGTTGTCGAGCGTGATGACAATTGACGATTCTGCAGGGGGGCAACTGCCTGAATAGCCAAGGCCTTCGGCGGTGAGTGTCAGGGTGACACCACCGTTCAATATATCGTTTGCACCGAACGTATAGGTTGGGTGCAGCAAAATGTCGTCGTCAAAAGTGCCGTCGCCCGAGGTAGTCCACTTCAGGGCGCTGTAAAAGCCTGCATCTGAGGCATTGAGCAGGTACGGCTTGGGCAGGCAGAGGGACACCGAGTCGCCTGCAAAGGCATACGGTGCATCGACCACCTCAATGGTGCCCAGTTCAATAAGGGAGTAGCAGCCCGTAATGGTATCATGCTGCATGGTGGCGAGGGTGTAGATACCCACGCCGGTGGGATAGTTCCAGATGATAGTCACCGTATCGGCCGTTTCGGGCAGCGTGATAGCCGTGCCCAGCGGATCGGTAAGCGTCCATTCATACGTTGAATTCGCTTCACCGTCAACCCGGTACCAGCGTTCAGCGCCAATACATACCACGTCAATCACATACCGGGATTGGGCTGTTCCGGCAACGCCGGTCAGTAGCAAGAGAATCATCATCAGTATGTGTTTTTTAATCTTCATTGTTTAGCGTTTAACGTTTAGCGTTTAGCGAACACACCTCATCCCTAAATCCCTTCTCCTCAAGTGAGAAGGGACTTCCGGCTTCGCGCTTCGCGCTTTGCGCCTGGAAAAGTGTCTTTTTCTCTGAACTCATAACTTTCTACTTTTTACTTTTATCTTTTAACTTTTTCTTTACTGTTCTCTGTTCTCTGTTCTCTGTTTTTCAACGCTGAACCCTGAACGCTCAACGCTGAACGCGTTTAAGGCCCATATTGATAAATTGGTGAATTCAATGGGCGTGGATTCACAATCAAAATTACACTATTTGATGGTGTGGTGTTCGTACCATCTATATTCGTCACTTCTGTTATAGTATAGGTTGTGGTGGTTGTGGGGCTGACCGGTATGATGAACGGCTGCACGAGGATATTGTCGTACGTTGTATAGTTCACCCCATCAAACAGCACTAAGCTCCAAGGAGCATCGCCCGTAAGGTTGACCACCAGGAAGCCACTGTCGCCTTCACATATCACACCCGGCTCATCAATCGTTGCCACAGGCAGTGACTGCAGCACCTCAACCAGATAGAACTTCATATTATCGGTGGGGCAATCGTTTATTGCCCTGACCTTCACAATATAGGTACCCGGGACATACCATATAATATCGACCGAAGAGCCGGTATTATCGCCGCCCACAAACTCGCCCGATGTCACCGGACAATTGCCGGGAACCACGGCCATATTGATACCCATAAAGTTATCATAAATCTCCCATGTAATATTATCCTCCTGAGCAAACTGAACATCAACGGTAAAGGTAAACGGTTGACCGGTATAGGCAGTAATCCCCTGTCCCTTCGCGAATGCGACGGACAACAGCACCAATAAGGCAACTGCGAAGGTTTTTACTATGTTCTTATACCAGGACATCTATTTGTTTAGCGTTTAGGGTTTTGCGTTTAGGGTTTAGCGTTTAGGGTTTAGCGTTTGATACGTGTTCAGCGTTCGGCGTTCAGTGTTCCCATTCCACGTTCCACGTTCCACGTTTTGTGTTCTGTGTTCTGCGTTCTCATCAATCCTTTTTGTTCGAAGGATGATAACGCGGAACTCTGAACCCAGAACGCTAAACGGGTTTTTCGTTCGCATACTCGTCCCCTTACAGCAATCGTCTTGTGTTTCACCGGGGAGGCAGATAGCTGAATCCCAGGGCTGTGGAGTCATGTAAGGGGGTGGAGCATCAGGGCAACCGGGGTGACTCATTACCGGAAGCCCACAGGCAATACAGACTTGGGACCGTAAAAGGGCGGTCGTTCGTCGATTGCCTGGGGGTTTTATTATTGGGGCAATAGGATAGCTCTCCGGGTGAGAAGGAGTAGATCCCCGGATGGTGCCATTGCCCGGCATCAGATCACCTTGTGGTCCGTGCCTGTTCTGTGCGTTTATCATTCGTTACATGTTTCTTTAGTATTCGTTTAACTTATACCTGTTATACCTGATCTATGAAGACCCGGTGTTTACTTCATGCTTCATTCACCTTTAGCAGTTCGCTGTTCACGGTTCTTGGTTCTTGGTTCTTGGTTCTTGGTTCCCATCCATCTTTTTGTGCGAAGGATGAAAACGCTGAACGCTGAACTCTGAACGCTGAACAAGAAACCCATTGCAATGCCATAGCAGTAGCCTTTCCACAATCAGCATGCTGGTGAATAATCATAAAATTCCTTTCTTTTTAAACTGTTTACAAGGTGCTAATCTCCTCGTATACGATAGAGTGGTATACGCCGGTAGTGTTGCCAAAGGAAGGGGCAACCCGGGATTTGCGAGAGATGGGAGTCATGCGGCAGCAAAGGGTTGCTGTAGCAGGAAACCGTGCAATCGCCAAACCTCCATAGGAGATAATCGCGTACCATATTCAAGCGTGTTCATGTCATTGTTCTCAAACATTACGTAAGACCAATGCCGCTAACGGCTCTGTTTATTTGATCACCAGGTTACGGATCTATTACCGTAAACGCGGTGTGGGAGAGACTTCTGTTTTTTTCAACCTTTTCACCTCACCCTGCCCTCTCCTCAAGGAGAGGGTTCTCTCCGTTGAGTTAAGTTTATTGGATTGGCTATCGGCTATCAGTTCTTTGTTCTTGGTTTAGCGTTTAGTGTTTAGTGTTTAGTGTTTAGCGTTTAGCGTTTAGTGTTTAGTGTTTAGCGTTTAGTGTTTAGCGTTTAGCGTTTTCTCACTACTCACTACTCACTACTCATTACTCATTACTCACTACTCATTACTCACTACTCACTACTTTTTACTTCTGCCTTTCGCCTTCCAGTTCTTTGTTCATTGTTCTTCGTTCGTCTTTGTTTCCCTCAATCCTTTTATACAAGGAGGATGGGAACTCTGAACGCTGAACTCTGAACGCTGAACCTTTTTACCTTTTGTCTCCTTCCGCCCGGAACGCAATATTCCGGACGGAAAGAGTGGAAAGGTTGAAAAAGCAACTTAAGCCGTTCAGCTATTATGGATTTGTTAATGTCATAGGAGCAGGTGTTCCAGTAATAGTAGGACGTGCCTTGATAGTGGTTATAGCTGTTCTACCAAATTCAACTAGTGGATCGCAAGCGTCTGTACCAGTACCACCAATAATATCGCTAACAGTATAAGCTGTTGGTAGATATCCGTCAATAGCTAAAGTAATTGGTTGATCAGCAAGTGTCTGCCATTGATTATTAAGTATTGTTACTCTAATTAAGATTGGAGTACCAGCAACATCTGTCACAGTTGCATCTGAAGGTGATACAAGGTCCTGAGCAGCGGCCGTTGTAGCAGCTCCCATATCAACCCATCCAGCAGCACCTGTCATGTCTTCTGTCCATTCAACGGTAACATAAGTCTGAGAAGTCTGTAAAGCAGGTATGCGGATAGAAGGTCTCCAATCACCAACTATTCCACTTGCAGTTGCTGTGTAGTATATCTCATTCTCACCATATGTTAAAGTAACTGTACCAGGTGTACCTGCATTTACTAATGCACCAGTCACATCAGCAGCGCATACGTCGGTGGAACCATCAAGTGCAAGTAAGAAAGTATTGATAGGATCAATCTGCCATGCTTTAATGTTTTCAGCTTCACATGAAGGATTAGCTGTTGAATTTGCTTCTTTATATCTGATTACTAGATAAAATGGACCTCCATCAGCGATTGCTGCAGCTGTCCATGTGATTTTAATGTTGTTTACACCATTAGTTGCATCATGATAAGGAGTTGCAGGATCTACTGTAAACATAGTTCCCGGTGTCAAAAAACTTCCAGCAGTTAATAAATTCACATCTTTAGTAATGTACCAATCATATGCTCCGCCTGTGCCGTCATAACCTGGACCACCAATACCTACAGAGTAAGTATATTCGATACCTGCAGCTGGATGCAATTCATCAGGAATACATTGAGCATTTACTTTAGTAATTCCAGCAAAAAATGCTAGGAGAATGACCAATAAAAATAGTTGCTTTTTCATTTTGTTTAAAATTTTAATGGTTAATTGAAATTTTGATTGTTTAAAAATGATTGTTTTGTTATGAGCTTCATAATGAAGCGAAGGATTTCCAATGTTATTGGTTTAGCGTTTAGCGTTTAGTGTTTAGCGTTGAAACGGATTTAACGTTTATTTTTTAGGCTATCAGCTGTCAGCTTTAGGCTATCAGTTCTTTGATTTTGGTTTAGCGTTTAGTGTTTAGCGTTTTCTCACTACTCACTACTCATTACTCACTACTTTTTTCGTTTTGTCATAGGCATTTGTTTTTGTTTCACTTTGTTTTGTTATTCCGGTCGGGGGATTCCAGGGAGCAAAATGGAACCCCGCCAGCCGGATATATCTTTATTGTTTTATTACTTCTGGTCTTGGTTTAATTAATATGTCTATAGTCACCGGTCCATTTATATTGCCATAGCAGTCAGTGACAGTATATGTAATTGTGTGGGTTACTTCAATATTGTCAGGCGTTCCCCAAAGAATAATTGGAGTTACACGAGCCGATGGTTGACCAAAACCTGTAATATCATTCTGACCAGGTTCATTTCCTGCAAACTCAATTATCCATGAGATTGCATTTGGCCCTAAGCAGCAATTATCAGAAACTCCAATAAGATCGAGTTCAGTACCTTCAAGCACATACCAATCAGGTCTTACCCAATTAGTAGGATATGGCGGTGCAAAAAGCGGATCAGGGACTATGTCTGCTGCCGGTTCCGGTAGGCCATTATACAAGGCGCTGAAAATATCAATTACACAGAATGATACAGGATCGGGTGGTGTAAAGGTGGGAGGCTCAGTATCTTCACTGTTTATGGTCCATTCATCTTCTACTTCACAACCATTAGCATCTGTAACAACCACATGATAGGTGCCAGAAGTAAGGTCGTAAAGGTCCTGATCATCCTCCTGTCCTGCTGGAATGACTCCGTCTAAGGTTGTCCATTCATAAGAGTAAAGCTCAGTTCCACCTATTACTGTCAGATTAATGAAACCTTCATTTTCACATTGTGAATCACCTGTGGCTGCAGAAATCGTAAGAGAATTGGTGACATCAGTATCTACCCATGAAACATTGTTGGAAAGATCAGGATCGGTGATTGGAGATAAATCAACAGTGGCAGTATTGGTAAAATCTGTTGCAGCGCAATCAACCTTGCCGGTTATTGTTATAACCTGTTGACCTGATACACCAACGGCCATATTGTTGAATACATAACTTCCAGGCCAAATGCCTGTCTGGAGTATGCCGTTTAATGTCCATGTAATGGGAACTGTTATTGTAGCAGGCAATGGATCAATGAGTGTTACCTGCGGGGCATCTGCCGGACCGTTGTTGGTGATGGTAATTGTATAGGAAACAGACTGACCTGCTATGATAGTGGGCGGTCCGGTTTTAACA
Organism: uncultured Bacteroidales bacterium; assembly: GCA_937894795.1. Taxonomy (GTDB): domain Bacteria; phylum Bacteroidota; class Bacteroidia; order Bacteroidales; family Lentimicrobiaceae; genus Lentimicrobium. The sequence continues at coordinate 9,931 of CALCQV010000158.1, read as the reverse complement.
ACCTGTATATCGGCTGTGCCCAGAACAATAACATCAAATTCGCAGATATCAACATTACCGCAATCATCGGTTGCTGTCCACGTTACATTGGTAGTTCCCTGGTTGAACTGCACACCTGCCAGGCTGGTATGAGTACCGGAAGTAGCGCCTGAAAGGGTTGCACTGATTGAGGCAACATGGCAGTTATCAGTTGCCGTTGCATCCCATGAGGTGCCCGCATGGATATATACGTTTCCTGAATTGACCTGTACAGTCTGATTTCCTATAACAGGGCAATCAATGTCAGGATTTATGATATCATCAACAAGCACCAATTCCTCAGTAGTAGCATTACAGTTGTTGTTGTCGGTAACTACCAGGGTGAGGGAAAAAGGCACATCACATAGTAATCCCGATTGAACATCGACCAGCTGGTTATTTGAAGCGCCGGGTATTGAGCCATTGCCACTAACAGACCACTTGTAGAGTGCGAGACCGCTGTTGCCCTCATACACATTAAGAGTGTTGGGACAAACCGTCAAATCGCCTGTGATATAAGCTGAAGGGAGGGGGTTGACAACTATTTGGCTTGAAACATTGGTATTCCTGCTGCATCCATTGGCATCAGTTACGGAAGTAATAGTATAAACGAAAGTACCCGTGACATTGGTGGAAGCAAACACGATTACGTAATTATCAGTTCCCCAGGTGGTTTCTGTAAGTGTTGGACCACCGTTGATATTATAAGTAAAAGTAAAGGGGGCGGCTCCGCCAACTGCAGTTAGATAAATTAGCGGTTGAGCAGCGAACTGGCAATAATTACCACCATCTGATATTGTTGCATCAGGAGCAGGAAGAACATCAATCCTCAGTGATTGCGACTGATCAGAGCAACCATAAGAATCATGCATTGTTAATGTGTAAATTCCGGCTGCAGCCAATGTGACATTATTAATAACAGGATTAAGGTCATGTGAAATAAACCCGTTTGGACCTGTCCAGGTAGCAACAAAAGGGGCCATACCACCTGTAATATCAGTAGTGAACTGCAGCGTACCACCTTCGCAAGCGGTGTTGGAACCACTGTTGGCTGAAATATCAAATACAAAAGGAACAGGATCAAGCGTTCCAAAGGATATATCATCGAGGCCGAAGTCATTACCACCGGCAGCAGTTTCAAGGTCAATTATCTGGATAATTGCGGTGGTAGCTGCCCCTGAATTCCATGTTCCATAAAACCTGCCTGATGGGAGCCATGGGTTGTTATCGTTGTTTACTCCTGCCTGAAGTGCTGCCACAGTGCCTACCTGTACCCCGTTTACCTGGAACTGCAGACGTGCATATGGTGGTACATTATTAAGACTCTTTGCCCATGCAGAAAAGTAATAATCAGTATTGGGTAAAACGGCGACTGTTTGCCTCCATACAAAAGGTTGTGGCGCATACTTTGCACCATTAATGATCATATAGTTACCATCACCGGTAGTATGGTCATAACCCCAAAAATTAGTGTGATTAAAGTTAGCATCATCATTTACAGCATATTCACTTTCAGGTTCCCATAATCCGTTGGGTATTGTTGGATCATAAATATAACCAGATGCAAAATCATTGTTACCATTTGAAAAATCTCCATTTGTAACCAGTTCATGTGATACACCAATTGATGCAGTTGACTTACAACCGTTAACACCTGTTACCTCACAGGAATACTGACCGGCAACATCTACCTCAATTACCGCAGTTGTTTCGCCTGTGTTCCATAAATATGTACCACCACCTGACGCTGTTAGTCTGATTTTGCCAGGGACAGCGCAATAATCGGCAGTAATTTGTGCATCAGGGGGTTGTAGTGTAGTGACTGTGACTGATGAGTTGGCACTACATAGGGAGGTTGGATTTGAGTAACTTACAGTGTAGGTCGTAGTTTCACCCTGAGCTACATTGTTGATAGCAGCTTCGGATGATGTGAAGCCGGCCGGATTAGAACTCCAGCTTATGATAGGAATACTTGAAACATGGGTTCCGGTTATAGTAATATTATCTACTGCCCAATACCATGCTACACGGGTACCATAATAATGAAACCTAATACGTACAGCCGGATTGTTTGTATATGGCGTAAGGTCAATTGTTCTGTGAGCAAAATTGGTAGAAGTTCCCTGATTTGAATTAAAAAGATCAATTTGTGTCCAGGTAGTTCCATTATTGGTGGAAATATCTACGCGTGCGGTAGAATTGTTATCATCACGGTAGTAATGATAGAAATCAAGTGAAAGCGAAGTATAACCGGTAAAATCAATTGCAGGTGAGGTAAGGTAAGTATTGGTAATAGCACTATTATTTCCTCTCTGATCTTCACTATTGGTAAGATAAAATTGTGAATTGTCATTTGACCGGAAGGTTACACCGTTCCAGTTGTAATTAATTGGCCTTAATGTCCAGGCTGCATCGGCAGGGTTACCACCGCTTGAATTATTTGTCGTAGTCCAGCTGTTTGTTGCTGCATTAAAGTTTTCACTGAAAACTATCGTATGTGGCCACGTTAGACTTGAACTTGATGAGAGATCAATGGTTTCACCCGGACAAATAGATGTTGGACTGGCAGCAACAGTTACAAGCGGAATAGGGTCAACAATTACCGTAATGATAAATGGTGCAGAAGAACAACCTCCACTTGTGGAAGAAGCAGTAACAATATATTGCACAGTACCTGAAGTTGCATTGGAAGGATTACTTAGCACCTGATTGATAACAGGGCCTGAGCCTGCTGATGCCCCGGTTATACCACCCGTTATAGTACCAATTGTCCATGAAAAATTACATGGAGTTGAAGATGTAAGTGTTATTCCCGGGCTGGTTCCCGAACAGGTATGTGCTGTAGCGGGATTTGTTACTGTTGGGCCGGGATAAACCGTTACGGTAATGGTGAATGAGTTTCCCTGGCATAAGGTTCCGGTTGCACGGGGTGTAATAATATATTGAACAGTACCGGGTAAACTGTTTCCCGGATTGGTTAAAACCTGGTTTATAGCATTACCTGATCCGTTTGAAGCCCCGGTAATTCCACCTGTTATAGTGCCAATCGTCCATGAGAATGTTGAAGGGATGGAAGAAGTAAGTGCTATTGCGGTTGAGGTTCCACTGCAAATGGCTTTATTTGGGTTGTTCGTAACAACCGGTTCGGGATTTATGGTAAGTGTAACCGTGAATGTGTTGCCAATACAACCTTCGCTGCTTACACCCTGCACTGAATAGATTACATTAACGGGGTTGTTGGTAGTATTGGTCCATGCATCGTCAGCAATGGCGTTTGCTGCAAACCCTGTTCCGGTTAGTGGGTTGCCCGCTGATGCAGTCAATCCGTTTGCATTGATAGAAAGTATGGTATAACTGGCGATGGCTAACCCGTTAGTGCTTGCTCCAAGGGTTACACCTGATGGTGAATCACTGCATAAAGTGGATGACTGATTGTTATTGATAGATGCAGGATTAACGGTAACAATCATGGAGATGTCATTATTTTCACACTCATCAGCCTTTGCTTTTATTTCATACCTGATTTGAGCCGGTATACCTGATGAATTAATAATTGTTTCAGTAATATGATTTCCGGAACCTGTATTATTATAGACAGCACCGGTTGCTGTAATTTCTGTTGCCCCCCATTCAAATTGGGTACCGATAATATTGCTGGTTATCGTGATATTTGTCTGGCCGCCGGTACATATTGTTTGTGCCATCGGGTTAACAGTGATCATAATGACCTGATTGGCCTGAATTGTTACACTGTTGGTATTAGAGCAACCGGTTGCCGGATTGGTTTCTACCAGGGTGTATGTTGTTGTAACTGTAGGTGAAACTTCGGGATTAGCTATAGTATTGTTAAATATTTCACCAGCAGGGTTAGCAGTCCAGCTGTAAGTATTTCCCGGAACAGCCGGGCCACCAATAAATACTGAAGCACCAACACAAATATCACCGTCATCAATGGTATAAGCTTCAGGAAGAGGATTAACGGTAATCTGAAGTTTTGAAGATGGCCCTGAGCCGCAAGCATTATATGGTGTTACTATTATAAAACCTGAGAGTTCACCGGCAACTACAGTAATTGAATTGGTTCCCTGACCACTGATTACTCCCCAGTCAGCCGGCACCTGCCATTGATATGTAACCCCCGGTACTGCTGTAACACTATAATTAACGGATGTACCTTCGCAGAATTCAACAGGCCCTGTAATTGTACCCGGGTCAAGCGGTAAAAGGAAAACCGTTACCGGTAATAGGGATGCAGGTCCATCACCACAACCGTTGGAAGGAACCACAGTAATATTCCCATTGTTGGTTCCAACCAATACCTGAATAGAACTGCTACCATTACCTGTTACGATGGTCCAGTCAGGTGGCACTGTCCAGGTATAGGTAACACCGGTCACATTGGTAACAAAGTATGTTACAGTGCTTGCCTGACAAGGGTTAATTGGTCCTGCAATACCAGATGTTTGTGCCGGAGGAGCCAAATCAACGGTTATTGTTCTTTGCATTGGAGTGCCTGAACCGCAGTCATTTGAAGGAGTCACGGTTATGACACCATTAGCGGTTCCAACAGTTACTGTAATACTATTGGTGCCGTTGCCGGTATTGATTACCCACCCTGTTCCTGTCACACTCCATGTATAATTGACAAAAGGAACGTTAATAACGCTGTAGGTCTGTGTGGAACCGACACAAACCGGGTTGTTACCTACAATAACTGAAGGTTGTGCAGGTACACCCGGTTGCGGGGTAACTGATAATGTTCTTTCCTGGCTGGCACCACAGGGGTTTCCGGCAGTTACAGTAATATTTCCTGCTGTAGCTCCTACCGTAACATTGATAGAGGCAGTAGTTTGACCTGAAACAATTGTCCAACCTGATGGGACTGACCATGTATAAAAAAGGCCAAGGTCAGGAACAGAATATGTTTTAGAGGAGCCAACACATGGTGCAATAACTCCGGTTATTGGCCCGGGCTGGGCAGGAGTACCTGCTGACACGGTTATATTTAACGACTGTGAAGGGCCATTACCGCATGCATTTGAAGGGGTTATAGTCAATGTGCCGGACTGGTTGCCAAAAGTAATATCAATTATATTTGGTGTAGCTCTAGGTGTTATAGTTGATCCCGGAGGGCCTGTCCATGTGTAAGTGACTCCGGCAGGAGGAGCCGGATTAACCATGTAAGTATGAGTTGAATTCTGACAAACCGCTGTGGTTGCAGGAGAAATTGGACTTGTTTGGGTTGGAAGGGATAGAATAGTAACATTTATAGAAGAAGCAACACTAGTACCACAGGCATTACCCGCTGTAACGCTGATTGTTCCACCAGCAGAACCGGCTATTAATGTTATGGATGTTGAACCTTGTCCTGAGACATAAGTCCATGTTGCAGGATATGTCCATGTATAATTAGTGGCATTGGGAACTGCCGTTATACTATACACTTCCGTATTATTCTGACAAGTATTCAGATCGCCGGTAATACTTCCCGGGGTAGCAGGTGCAGCCGGTAATGTTGAATAAGTAATAATGCCCGAGTTACTGCCCGTTCCACAAGTATTATATGCTCTTATGCGATAATAATAAGTTGTACCGGCAGTTAAACCGGTAACATTATAGGTTAGTACGTTGTTAACATTCAGGTTATTGTACCCTGTTACATAAGAAGCAAATGTATTTACGGTTGATACATCGAGGTAATATCCTGTTGCATTTGCTGCAGAAGACCAGTTAGCTGTAATTTGTGTACACTGCGCATTTGATCCATTATTTGCAGTGGGAGCTGATGGTGCAGCAGGAGATGTAGCATAAGTAATTACATTTGAGCTTATACTGGCACCGCATGTATTATATGCTCTTATACGGTAATAATAAGTTGTGCCGGAAGTTAAACCGGTGACGTTATATGTTGTTACATTGTTTACATTAAGGTCATTATAGCCTGGAACATAAGAAGCAAATGTATTTACAGTTGATACATCGAGGTTATATCCTGTTGCATTTATTGATGATGACCAGTTAGCTGTGAATTGTGTGCATTGAGCATTGGAACCGGCATTGGCGGCAGGAGCAGCAGGAGTGGAAGGTGATGTGGCATACGTTATTACATTAGAATGGCCACTGGTTCCGCATGTATTATTTGCCCGAACACGATAATAATAAGTTGTGCCGGAAGTTAAACCGGTAACGTTATATGTTGTTACATTGTTTACATACAGGTTATTGTACCCTGGAACATAAGAAGCAAATGTATTTACAGTTGAAACATCAAGGAAATATCCTGTAGCGCTTGCCGAAGCAGACCAGTTAGCTGTAATTTGTGTACACTGCGCATTAGAACCTGCCGTTGCTGCTGGGGGTGCCGGGGTTGTAATAACTGTGATTACTGCCGAACCACTCATATTTGAAGTACATCCACCGTTTGTTCTTGTTGCTACAACTGTATATGTACCGGCGGCTGTTTGATTACCAAAGGAAATTGCACTACCTGTGCCCGATATTGGAGCTCCAACTGTTGCAGCACCAAGATACAATTGATAAGTTACTCCTGATTCCGAATTTGAAAGCCCTATAGGCAAACCAACCCCACCACTGCAATATGAACCACCTCCGGTTACATTAAAAACCGTTGGATTTGTACATGGGGGGGCACAAGGGGTGTTGTAGGATACGGCATCGATCTCAAGATCCCATCCATTTGTACTTGTAAATCTTATAAATCTTGTATTTACGGATAGGTTGATTGATTGAGTTAGCCAGGTATTATTAGGATTGATATTTGTAAAATTGCCGATATTTGTCCAATTTGTACCATTTTCTGAGAGTTCTACATTGATTATTGTATTATTTAAAGAGTTTCTCCTCCAACGAACATCAACTGTACCTCCGGCTAAAAGAATATCACCATTGGTTAGCATTAGAGTGATGAAATCACTCGGTTCATTTAGTTGAGCCCCATTATTATTTGGAATTCCCAACGCATCATTTGGATCAGGCACACCTGAAGAATTAGTTACGCTAATGGCATTACCCTCACAATAACCGGCAGGAGTCGCCCATGAAATTGTAACCTGGCCATCGGCTCCAGCTCCCGGATTTTGTGTACTCCAGCTATATGCTCTGTAACCACCACCACCACCACCACCTGGTGACGAGCCACTAATACCAGCAGTAAGAGCAGCAGCACCATTACCACCGTTTCCACCACCGGTGGGGGCTATAGCTCCATTGCGTTGGTTGGTTGTTGTATTTGCAAATTGGCCCTGAAGGTTGGTTCCAGCTGAAGATCCGCCCCCACCCCCAAAAGAACCTCCTGTTCCCCTAGCACCATTGCCGCCATTGTATCTAATTGTACCAACACCTAGACTTGCAGAACCGCCGGCTCAGGAGGTATTAGAATTGTTTGGGACACTGTTACCACCTTTTGCCAGAATTGTGGCAGTTGAATTAAACCACGAATCTCCTCCTTCTTGAGTTGAAGTACTACCTGATCCAACCTGAAAATCATAAATATTACCCGGAACCACGACAAGTGTGGAAGATGAATAGGCCCCTCCACCTCCGCCGGCTAAAGCAACATTATCTCCAGTGGTTCTTGCACCACCTCTTCCTCCACCACCCCAGCATTCAACTGTAACTGAAGTAACTCCGGGAGGGCAAGTCCATGTGTAAGTTCCTGCTGTACTATAGGTTCCGCTTCCTCTGTCACCACCATCAGTGATTTCTTCTTCTGCAATGGGTATGCTGTCATTTGAATTTAAATATTTTTTAATGTCTCCTTTTTCGGAATTTACCATATAACCTCCAAACTCCACATCCCGGGTAAAGAAATTTATGGCAGGAGTGGGGGCGCTCCATCCGTAAACTCTTATGGTCAGGATTTCGGGGTAGGTGACCTCCAGCGCTGTCTCCAACAGGAGGTCGCGTGAGCTCTTCTTGCTTACAAATACCGGATTGCCCAAGGGCAACGACTGCTGATTGAAGCCGTCCTTTGAGTAGTAGAGCGCCATACGCATGTTGACGGAACTCAGACTTACCTCAAACTTCAACTTGCTGATGACTATGGCGGCATCACGCTCGGGGGCGATGGTGAATTCGTAATGGTTGGAGGTGTTGAGGTTGCGGCTGTTCCACCCGGTTGACGTGGCTCCATTGATGGAGTCATACCTGAAATTGCTCAGGCCGGGGCCCTGCTTAAACGACGCACTCCCGATGCCGGAGCTGTAAACAGCTTCTCCATCGGAAGTGAGTGGCCATATTACCTGTACGGGCTGCTGCGCTATGGTTAACATGCTGCCCATGAGCAGTATGCTTATCGTCGCAATTAAGCGGACTACAGATATGTTCCAACGACGGAACGACTTCAAGTGTGTATATTTTGCCCCCAAAATATACCTTTCTTTTTCTATTTGAATACTATGTGACCTGCCCTTAACGGACACCAGAAAAGTTGTATCAAACTAATCTATGTTCATTAATTGCAATTTCAGTCAAAGGTAATACGCCGAAATCAGAAAAACAGTAGTAAAAATACGTATTTTTATGCTGATTATCAACTATTTTCACCCCCTGATATAGTTAAATAGTTTAATTATTTGGTCAATAATTTTACGCAACTTTAAACACTTTTCCGTAAAGCGTTGAAAATTAGCTATATCAATAAAATCGATTCTATACTTCGATGAAAAATTATTTTCTGTCATAGCGAGAAGAAATAATTGTAAAAAAATGTAAAAATTTTTCATTTTTTTCTGTTTTAGCCTATAATATTCGCTTTGACCGTTGGTAGTTTGTTTTCATTTCGATATAAATTTTGTTACCTTTGCTATAAATATTTTACCGGATGCTCACAGCCCGTTCAGAAGAGTTTCATCTCATTTTCAAAGAATCGGTACAAACCTCACGGGGGGTGATTGACCGGAAAAGCGGTTACCTGCTTAAACTTGCGTACGACCACTCGCCCGATATCATTGGTACGGGCGAATGCAGTGTGCTCAGCGGCCTGAGCTACGACGACAAGTCGGAGTACGATATGGTGGTCGACTGGCTGTGCCGAAATGTACATCTGCCCTATGCACGGCTTATGGAGGAGCTGATTGAGTGGCCTTCCATACGGTTCGGACTGGAATCGGCGATGCTCGACCTGAAGAACGGTGGCAGCGGCCTGCTGTTTGAAACCCCCTTTACACGGGGTGAGAGGCCCATATGCATCAACGGACTGGTATGGATGGGCGATTATAAGTTTATGCTGCGGCAGATCAATGATAAGATGAAGGGCGGCTATAAGGTGATCAAGATCAAGGTGGGAGCCATTGACTTTGAGAAGGAGCTGGAGCTGATAAGCCATATCAGGGAACAATATGATGCTTCACAGTTGATCATCAGGCTGGATGCCAACGGTGCCTTTTCCTTTGCGGAAGCCCTGGGGAAGCTGGAACGGCTTGCAAAGTATGATATCCATAGCATGGAACAGCCTATCAGGGCCGGCAATATTGCCAATATGCGCGATATATGTGCCAATTCACCCATACCGATTGCCCTGGATGAGGAGCTGATTGGGCATCACCGCTACCAGGAACGCCTGTCGCTGATTGATAGTGTTCGTCCGGCCTACATCATACTGAAACCCTCGCTACTGGGCGGTTTTACAGCCTGCAATGATTGGATAAGGGTGTGCAGCACCTATAAGGTGGGTTACTGGGTAACCTCGGCCCTTGAATCGAACATAGGCCTGAATGCCATAGCACAGTATACCGCCTCACTGGGCATTGATGGCATGGCACAGGGCCTCGGCACCGGACTGCTGTTCAACAATAACTTCCCATCAAGACTGAGAATCAACAGGGGGGAGTTGTGGTATGGGTGAAACCACCTCACCCCTAACCCCTCTCCTGAAGGAGAGGGGAACGACTCC
>CALCQV010000157.1 GCA_937894795.1 uncultured Bacteroidales bacterium | reverse complement strand
TATTAATAAATTCACTATCTTTGCAGCTCATTAATTATAGCTGACTATCAGGTTATTAAATTTTATCTCCCACCAAACCGAAGTTAATTCCTTTATCTTAAGAACTTAACAACTGGAAAACCGAATAATAACGGGTGGTTGACTGTTGCCTATAAGACTAAAAAACAATAAATGACATTTGAAAAATTAAACATTATCGCGCCTATTTTACAGGCGCTCGTTACCAAGGGTTATGTTGAACCCACACCAATCCAGGAGAAAGTTATACCGCATATGCTTAATGGCACCGATGTTTTCGGTACCGCTCAAACTGGCACCGGCAAAACCGCTGCTTTCGCTATTCCGATTCTTCAAAATTTATATACCGGACAATCAAGTCCCAAAGGAACTCCCATTCGTGCCCTTATTATGGCACCTACCCGTGAATTGGCACAGCAGATAAGTGACAATTTTACTGAATACGGCAGAGGTCTTAAACTGAAACACATGGTAATTTACGGTGGCGTTTCACAGAATCCTCAAACAGAAACCCTGCGCAAGGGTATCGACATCCTCATTGCTACTCCCGGCAGGTTACTTGACCTGATTAATCAGGGATTCATAAAGCTTAACAACATTGAATATTTTATTCTGGATGAAGCTGACCACATGCTTGATATGGGCTTTTTACCTGATATCAAACGTATTATTGCCAAACTGCCTGTTCGTCGTCAAACCGGTTTCTTTACGGCTACCGTACCTGCCGAGATAAGGGCATTGGCCGACAGTCTGTTGAATAATCCGGTAAAGGTGAATGTTGCACCGCACTCCGCTCCAGCTGAGAGTGTAAAGCAAATAGTATATTACGTGGAGAAAACCGATAAGCGTGCCATGCTCCAGGAGATTTTTGATACTCAGGATGTGGAAACCGCACTGGTCTTTACCCGCACCAAACATGGCGCTGATAAGGTAACCAAAGATCTGATCAAACAAGGAATCTCTGCCGCTGCTATCCACGGTAACAAGTCGCAGATGAACCGCCAGAAAGCTTTAAACGGCTTTAAGGCAAGGACCATCAAGGTGCTCGTAGCAACGGATATCGCTGCCCGCGGAATTGATGTGGAGAAAATATCCCACGTAATCAACTATGAATTGCCTGAAGTTCCTGAAACTTACGTTCACCGTATCGGTCGTACAGCCCGTGCCGGTGAATCAGGTATCGCCATCTCCTTCTGTGCTTCAGAGGAACGTGGCAGTCTCAAGGACATCAATAAACTCCTTCCAATGGATATTGAAGTAAAGAGTATGTTTGGTTTTACCGCTGCTCCGGCTGATATGACCTCTTCTAAAGAAAAGGGTAACTCTTCCTGGGGTAAACCATATTCGGGCAGGAAATCAAACCAGCAACGGTCAAACCGGAATTCACAACCTTCCTTTTACAGGGAGAAAAGGGCTTCAGGATTCTAAAAATATTCTGTAAATAAATACCAGTGGGTGATTCGTCATTCATTCCGGCAAACGAATATAACAAAAGAGGTTGTTTCATCAGAAACAACCTCTTTTGTTAATGTCGGGCTCAATGCCGTACGCCAAATCCCTCTTGTATTAAACACCCCTTGTATTAAACACTCCAAGTATTAAACACTCCTGCATTATCCCAGCCATAAAAGGCACAATTTCTAGCAACTACCTTACCCCTGCCTCTTCTGAGGGCTTCGACTCTATCCCTGCCTTATTGGTTGTGGTGAGGTAATAGAAGTAGAGGGAACCTGCCTTGGTTTCCTTATCCAGATATTCAGTGGCATCCGCCGGTAATTTTGCAACAAGCACAGCCTTACTGCCTCTTTGATAACGATACAGATTTACGGCGGTTATATCAGTATACAGTGTCTGACTCCAGGTGAGGTTGACGCCTTCTTCTGTTCTATATCCGGTTACTGCAAAGGGGGCAATTGGATAATTTGCCTGCATGGATACCGTTGCCAGTGTTCCTGTCTTGCTTATATTCCCGTCTATATCCACAGCCATTACCTGGTACAAGTAGGTTCTACCCGACGAGGCAGTGGTATCGGTATAATGATTCAGTTTCCATATAGCATTGGCAGGTGTCAGGTCGATGAACGGGGCTACATTACCTTTCGCCGAAGATTCTTCCTTTCTGCTGACCCTGTAACCTGCTATGCCTAGATCACGGGCTTCCATATTATCCCAAAAGAGCTGAACCACCCCATCTTCCTCATAAGCTGACAATTCAGCAGGAGCATTTGGTGCATGGGCAATAACCGGTCTGATATATACTTTATTGGACAGTGGGCTCTCTATAAAACTGGTACTCTCTGTTTTAGCTGCATAGGTGTAGGTTCTGCGCCCCGACAAGGCGGAAGCTGTGTCATAATACACAACTACCAGTGAATCGGGCACCCTCAGCAGATCGGAAGCCAACTTTAGCTCGGGCACTTTCCCGTCATCACGGTATACCCTTACTCCGCCTGCTTCGGCATCCGTAACTTGAATATAGAGTACTGCCCCGTTTTTAACACCTCTTGCCGACTTGATGTAAGGAGCAAGCGGTGGCTGTGGATTGAATCCGGCGCTGAAGATTACATTGCTTTCCACTGCCTGGTTGCCATCAACCGGTACGGCATGTATCCGGTAGTAGTATACACGATCTGGTTGTATTCCATAATCATGGTATACCGTATCATTTGGTGATAGAGCTGTTACTAACTTGTAATCCTTGTTAAAGTCGATGCTTCGGTATATTTCAAAGAATTTAACCACAGAGGTATTGCTGAATCTCCAGGCTAGTTTAACACCCTTTTCCTTTTCCAACTTGTTGGCAGTAGTCTTGGTAAACCACCTGCTGCCTCCTTTTGAGACCAGCACAATTGCCGACGACGTACCTGCCTTGCCGGCAGTATCATGGGGTGTCATGAAATATTGCAGCATTTCCTTGTCTTTCAATACAGGAGCCAATGTATCCTGCATCACATAAAAAGTGGTGTCATGCTTCTGATAGATCATCTGAATCCCTTTCACCTGCACAGGCTTCTCATTTTCATACCGGAGAGAGAGGAATAAAGGTGCCGGATTTCTCCCTTTTGAATACCACTTGATGTAGGTCATTTGCCGGTTGTATTCGCTCTCCAGAAATTTCACCTCATCAAAGGCAACCGGTGATTTCGACTGGCCAAAGCTTGTCTCACAAAGGAAGCCGGAGGTATTAAAAACCAGGATAATACTGATCAGGACTTTTATATTGTTGCTTAACGTTCTCATAATTATTGGTTGGTTAGTTCTCATATTGCAGATCATGGACAAAGGTTATCACCACAGCTACCAAGCATCAAACTGAAGTCAGTGCCGGTATTGCCAATTTTCATCTTCAGACCTAAATCAGGCGAAGTCAGGCTAACACCTTCCCAGCCAACCGGGGTTAGCACTTCTGCCGAAACGCCGGCCTTAACACTACCACAACCCAGCACAGTATAATCACCATTGGAATAATATACTCCGGCAATACCCAATTGTGCGTTGGCATTAGCTGAAATCTTAAACAATCCGGCACTGACACCTCCGCCAATATTACCTTCAGCCAGCAAGGAGATGCCATACGAATTCACGGCAGGGTCAAAACTCATCCACGTACGGGCATTCATCGACACATCAGCATTGATCTGTACCCCAACAAATTCATCTATAATAGGCAACGTAACTCCCCATTCAATGGAAGGTATCAGCTGTTTTGTCAGAGTGCCCTGCAGCAGGAATCCTGAAACCTTGTTCTGGAATTCCGGAGGAATGCATTTCAGTGCTCCGAAAGTATTTCCTATAGCTGGTGGAACGGCAGAATAATCTCCAAAAAGTCCAAAGAGACCGCATCCACCAATACCAGGTATAGTAAGCTCTCCTCCGATATTCAGGTACCATCCGGCAGGATCAAACGTGCAATTGGCTGTTCCGTTGGCATGCATTCCCATCAGGTCCTTGTCTATATTTACCGATCCATTCAGCCTCGAATTGGCAATATCATAAGTGAGTTTCATACCGGGGAAAGCATCCAGTTTACTGACATTAATGCTCTGTCCTTCGGCTTTGATATCTCCTTCACAGATGAATTTCAACCGACTGTTCTGAGGATTATTGCTTATTGCATTCATGCCAACCATAACACCTTCAAACCAGAATTTACCCCACTGATGGGCGGGTCTGTTTACCTCCATTCCCCCCACCAACTGATTGAAGTATTTTGATTTATCCTGCGTAATATTAATTCTTGCATTGGCAGGAATATCTATTTCTGAGGTAGCTGTTTTATGCATCAGCACTATATCAACGGGTCCCAGTTTACCGGCTTCCGTGGCAGTGCCCTTTGCCGTGAACAGGTCTGTTTGAATATCAATGGTGTTGATATCCCACTCGAAAAGCATGTTGTTATGGGTGAAGTTGATCTTATTGGGATTGTCTACCCTGAAATCAAGCACCGTCCCCTGCTTTACCCAGGCAATATTCCCGTTAAACTCTTCTATATAAGGCAAGTGTGGTTTATAGATCCCTTGTACTTTAAACCATGGCGGTGTAGCATTATCGTAAATATTGATAGAAGTACCTTCAGTCGGATAGAAGTCAACCAGGTTATACATCTTCAGCACATCGCCGGTAGGTGCGAAGGTGGGAGGGGTACCATTGCTCAGCATTTTTATTAGTGCAACAGGCAGGTCCTGTCCTTCCAAACCGGGCAATCCGCTGATATACCCTGCTTTGGATCCATCTGTATTGGTAGCATACAGTTGCCACATGTACACACCTCCACCGGTATTGATGTATGACAGCCCTTTATTTGTAGCCGTAACATTTACCGGTATGGAGCCAAGGATCTTGATACTGCCGAAATCAGCTACAGTTTTATCGGCATTTACTGTGCTATAGGTAATTTCAAGATTCTGCACCGATATATCCATCTGAGCCTTGATAAGGGCCTTATTAAGTGAAATGCCATTGGTACCAATGGTAAAGTCAGTACTTTCCAGCTTCCACGAGCCCATGTTCATCTTAATCGGTCCGGTGGGTTTGGGCGTCATTGTTTTCTTTGTAATCTCCACATTTCCCAACTTGATACTCAGGTCGGCGGGCGACACATTGTTACAGTTGGTATGCAATGTGGTACTAAGAATTAATTTATCCTTCACCAGGAATGATTTCAATGGATCAGCCGCGGCTGCATTGGGGAATTCAGGAAATGTATAGATCAATGCCTCCCCTTTCTCATTACATACCCAGAATCCGGTGGCCGGCAGTGTTACCGGTTTTTTAAGTGCAGGATCGGCTGCAAAAACCGGCATCAGCATTTTACCTGTCCCGGTACCCGTTTTCCCGGCAAGCCAGAATTCAGGTAATGTAACATTATTGATGTTGAATTCAGTGGACGGGATGACGATATTCGATTTGATAGTACCAAAGGAAGAACCCGGTTGCTGACGGTCGAGTGAAATGCCATCTGCAGAATACATCCTGCCGGTAATTGAATTCAGGACCAGCACATTCTCCAGTGTGTTTTTATCTGTTTTTACCGGCAGCGTCACCGGTTCGGCAATAGGTACTCCCTTGGCGTTCTTCATGGCTCCTGCCTTGATAAACACATTGCTGAAGGGTATTGCCTTACCAGGGTCAGTGCTGAACTGTTCATTGGCCGGAAGCCTTGTTATGTTGCCACTTATCCTGACTCCTCCCCCATCATCAGCCGTCAGTTTTGACACTTCCATCGGGAATCCCATGAGGTGCGTAATATCCATATCGTCGTATACTGTGAGGTTAAAATCAACAGTCACACACTCATTGGATGCTTTATTTATGAGAATGGATTTTTCGTCACCAATATAGTTGGATTGCGATTTCAGGGCTGCTACCTTCTGATATCCTCTTCTAACCGGAAAATTATTCAGGTAATAATAACCATTGGCACCGGCTCCAGCCGTTAGGGTATCCTTAAATCCGTAATACCTGATAGTGGAAAGTGGAACCGGCGATGTGGTCGACTGTCCCGCATAAACCGTTCCTTTGATACAAGCTGCCGGTGCGAGGTAACAATTAATGATGGTAGGATTCTTACTTACCGGTATCTTGGTTCTGATATACTGAGTTTCAAAATTGCGATCGGTGTTTTGATGCATCCCAATTCTTACCTTATACTCGAGATTATCATTGTCGCCTCCATTGGTAAAGCTCATGGTAACCAGTCCATCCTGGTCAGTAAAATCTCCAATGGGGTAGTTGTATCCATTCTGATTGGTATTAACATTAAGAATATGAACCCAGCAGTTTGGTATAGGCACCAGGGGTGAACCTTTTACATGTACAATTACCTTGAGTCGTCTTTTGATCGTATATAGTTTAACATCGAGGTGATTTATGGCCTTATTGGCGATAAAGTCTAAAGTATCTGTTATATATCCCTGTTTTTCAACGATCAGTTGCTGTGTTTGTCCTTCAAGCATGAGAACTGGCAATTCATAACCACCGGTTATCCTATCGCATTTATAGCTTTTACCGCCCGGCTGTCTAACCCAGGCAATAACCCGGTCGCCCGATTCGGCATCGGTTACCCGGCCTTTCAGTACAGCACCCTTCTGCATGGTGATGTTATTCATGATTTTCTGTTTCCCAAAGGCAAGCGTACCGATATCTTCCTGTCCGGATTTATATCCATCAAGCTGCCAGAGCAATTTTCTATAAGGGCCTATAACCTGCTTTGTTGTATGACTGTAAAGCAGGGTAAGGTCATTAAAGGCAAACGACCCATCGGATGAAGTGATCATAAATTCACCGTTGTAGAAGTTCAGGCATTTTGTGGAGATGCAGTTCAGTAATCCTGCATTTTCATCTGCTTTATAGTAGGGGTAAATGGCCTTTACATGGTCGGTATAACCGAAATTGTAATCTTCATTCATATCCACTTTAACGCCAGGCAGAGGTTTAAGATCCTCGATGGACGATACCTTTCCGGCAATTCTGGGGAACTGATGCGAAAGGAACACATCCAACGTTTGGGTATTGTAGTTAAAGTAGTAAGGATAGGGTGCGGTGGAAGGATCAATAGCACCATAATTCATTGCAACAGAAGCCGGCGGATTAAATGGCACAGGGGCTCCAAAAGTAAAGTACTGATCACTCTCAGGGTTACTCTCTGCCATGATGTAATATTGAAATGTGGGATCATGATGCCACACTACACGCTGGAATCTGAGTATGCCATCAGGACCTGTTACACCCGCCGCCACTACCTTTAACCCCAGGTGTTTAAATTTAGCCTGTGTTTCAGCATCTACATTATGTTGACTTCCTTTTAACTTTCCATCGTCCATTGGGTAAACCTGATACGAAAATTCAACTTTACGACACAAATACAGGTTAATACTGCTTAGTTTATCCTGTCCAACAGCCAGATTAAGATACTGTATCAACGACTGCTGAGGTTTAGCCGTAATATCAAGTTCGTAGCTTCTCACCTTTGCAGTAACGGTTCCAAGGTCATTCACCTTACCCTTTTCAGGGACTATATATACTTCAGGATTGTAATAAAAGTTCTTCTGCGGTGGTTCTATAACAAGTAATGCTACCCTGAATACACCGTTCTCGTTTTCAGAGTGTCCCAGCTTCAATTGTTTATATTCTATTTCATCATAATACTGGAAGGAGAAATTACCATTGACATCCGTTTTAGTAGTTGCCAGCGTTGTGCCATAGAAAATATCGGGTTCACCAATGTCTGGCGGGAGTCTGAGGCTTTCAATGTTACTCATGGATAACGAGGACTGACGAAGACAAACAGCCTGTCCTATCACCAACCTGATGGTAGTACCGGCCATGGAATAGGCCTTATTTTCACCCGGGTCAAAGTACTTATACTGTAATTTTCCTTTAACGGTGGTAGGGGTCACAAATGGCGGGGGTTCAAATTTAATCCCGTTTATCACAACCTGATCAGGCTTGATCCGCACAATGTCATCGCCTTCAAGTATTAAATCCTCCTTCTTCCACTTGAAGCTGCATACTTCACTAGCACCATTATTCCTGAATCTCACTTTATTTGACGGATCAATGGCTGTTATCCTGAATGCGTAGGTTTTGCCTTCTACCATCAACGGTTGTGCCGGTCCATATATGAAGGCATTGCCGGTAACCTCCTGCTGAAAGAATGGTGGCCGGAGGGCTGAATTCATGGCATCCTCCGGACTATGGTCGCCGGGCATTACTTCAACCATGGTAATTTTATAGCGTGTCATTGCCGGTGCACCTGCAGGATGAGTCCATGACAGAATCAAACTTTGAGGGGTGATCGGATTAATGCGCTCTCCGCAAATCGGCTGTGTAATGACGGGCGGTTCAATATCTGAAACATTGAAAGGAGCGCTGCAACCCAACGGCTCTTCTTCTGATAGAGGCTGATCGGTGACAAAATCCCATGCCCGCAGGCAGATGGTATAGTAGTCCTCAGGCAACCCATTGCCCATGATTACATCATTCTCCGTTATACCTTCAAATACCAGATGATCTTCATCAAAAACATCCCCCAGATTGTTAACATTCAGCATAACTGATGCACCGGGGGCTATTACCAATGGCTGGGCCGGCTTATAGCCCTGCTCAGTGGTTACGCTAATTCCGCCTTCACCAGTGATGGAACCGGTAAGGTAAATACGCGCAGTACCACCTGTTGGTGAAATGTTACGGATGGTTGCCAGGATCTTGCCGGGCTGTGATGTGTAATCACTGATCTTGGTGGTATAGGGCGGACTCACCGCAATATTCACCTGGATAGGATAATTCTGTCCGCTGACTTCCGCTGCAGCAAAAAGCAGCACAGAAATCGTGAACCACAAACACGTAAGGCCTTGCAGCCGGATGTTTCTATTTATTGAAGGGAGGGTGTTTTCAGAATGTGTACGCATAATTCAAATCTCCTTTAAATTCGTTAAAACCAGTACTTACTGAGCCTTCAGGATATTGTTGCCTGGTCAGATACAGGCTTAATCGTAGATTATGATGTTGATTGATACGGTATGAGCCGTTAATCTGGTGATTATATAACCAGCCCTTTTCGTTGTTGTAGTCTGTTCTCATGATGGAATTGCTGAAGCCGGCATTCACGGCTCCCTTGAACCATCCCTTTGAAATACCTGCCGTAAAACCTGATATCTTGTTCTGTCCGGCAAAATTATCGAGCAGCGTATGATTCAAACCCAGATCAATTCCCAGCATATTCTCATTGAATCCAAGGTTATAACTAAGATTCATGATGGTGGCAGTTAGTTCGGAGTAATCGGCTGTAGCCGCATTTTTATCATTCAGTCCGCTCCTGTTGAACATAAACAGCACCATGTGATTCATTTTGGTGCCCGTAAACATGAGTCGGGGTGTAATGCTCAGGTTGCTGGTTGTCTGGTAAAGCTTGAGCGTATCAATCAATGGCAACCTGCCCGTTTTTTGATTATTACTGTAATTACTGTAATTCAGGTCGATGCCAAATACAGGGGCAGGATTAAACGACAAGTTGGCCGATGAAATAGTGCGGGTGGTAGTCGCCTTTTTGGTATTCCTCAGATTGTCATGCTGCAATCCTATACTTCCCCTCACATACAACTTCCTTTTAAACAAGGGGAAGGAAGGTGCCAAGGTGAAATTCTCCATATCATCGTTGAAATAGTAAGCACCCATCGACTTATACTTAGGATCAATGCGCCGGTATTCGGCCCTCAGGTTAAACTTTTTGGACTTATAGTTAAGGGAAGTCCGGGCAGCCGTGGTAAGCTCAGATGATTCATTAATGGTTATAAACTTGTTGAGTTTATCCAGCGTAGGCTCATTTTCCGTATCCCCAAAGGCAGGTATCGAAGCATCGGTAGTATAGAGTGATGCCGCTATTTCGGCTTCAAAAGTCAGGCTTTTCGACAGGGTAAAGAGACTATTGAAGCCCGATACTATATTCTGCTCGGGTGCTGC
>CALCQV010000156.1 GCA_937894795.1 uncultured Bacteroidales bacterium | reverse complement strand
CTGATATGTCAATACATTACCCGCCACTGTTCCAACAACATCACCATCAGCTGGAATGCCTCTACCGACAGTGCAGGTGTTACCGGTTATACAATACGACGCAATGGTAATGTTGTTGGAACAGTGGCGGGTAATGTATTGACATATCAGGCAAACGGCCTTACCTCTGAAACCACTTATACCTTTACCGTATCAGCTTTTGACGCTGCCGGCAATAATTCAGCACAGAGTTCAGGACTGGATTTAACGACTCTCCCAATCATACCGGATACTACTCCACCAACGGCACCAACCAATCTGGCTGCTGTCAATATCACTACTACGGGACTTACTCTCACCTGGACTGCCTCAACTGATAATGTTGGTGTAACAGCTTATTCCATTTTCCGGGACAACATCCAGATTGGAACAACTGCCGGCAATGTCACTCAGTTCAATGTCAACGGACTAACCGCTGCCACCTCTTATAGTTTCCATGTCACCGCCTCTGACTCCTCAGGCAATGTATCACCGGCCAGCGGAACTTTAGTGGTTTCAACCACCGATCCGGGACAAGTAATTACCTGGACCAGCGGCAACTCAAATCTGCCAACTGTAAACTGGCAAAGTAATGATCTTTTTGCTGCCGGTAATGTTGGCTTAGGCACTGCACCAAGTCAAAACTTCCGGTTGTCAGTCAATGGTAATATCCGCGCTAAAGAAGTTACTGTTGAAACAGGATGGGCTGATTTTGTATTCGACCCGGATTATGACCTTGATTCACTGGAAGAAGTGGAAGCATTTATTCAACAAAACGGCCACCTGAAAGATATCCCTTCTGCTGCAACAGTAGAGGAGAACGGTATTGGACTGGCAGAGATGAATATGAGACTACTCCAGAAAATAGAAGAGATGACCCTTTATATCATCCAGACATCAAAACGGATAAATGAACTCGAACAACAAGTAAATGACCTCAGGTTATTGAAGGAATCAGCAGAATAAACAGAAACAGACATGATTAGAATGCTTTGTCTGAGCATCACTGCAATACACCTTAATCTAACCAAGCATATGAAGTACTTTATACCATTTAATCATAAAATCACACAACTCCAAAGGTCATTTTTCCTCTTATCAGCTATACTGCTCATCGCAATCTCTACTAAGGCACAAGGCATTAGGAAAAGTTACTCAGAAATGACTGAAATTGAACGGATCAATTTGGTGAATGCCTTTTACCAGTTGCGTTTTAACGGAGATTTGATCAATGACCTGGCTGTATTCCATGGGCAGTTCTTTGATTTTACTAACACCTCAACTCCCAATGCTCTTGATATTCATCTTAACCTGCCTAACCAGCCTCAGAATGAAATATTCCTTGCCTGGCACCGGCGACAGTTATTTGAACTTGAGCAGGCAATGCAGGATCTGGACCCCTACACTACCATTCCTTACTGGAATAGCGCCGTTGACCAGTCCCCCTCTTCACCTCTCTGGGATTTTAACTTCATGGGACAGTTCAACACTGACTGGAGCCTCAACCGTAATCTAGGTGCCAACGGCCCCCTTCCTACCCCTACAAATGTGACGAACACTCAGGCACTCACCAACTTCTTTGATTTTTCGAATGTTCTGGAGAGGCAGGCAGTACATAACGGCGCACACCGTTGGGTTGGGGGTGCTATGTCGGCTACTGTTTCACCACGTGATCCTGTTTTCTATCTGCACCATAGCTGGGTGGATAAGCAATGGAAAGACTGGGAAGATGTCCACCAATCATCCGCGTATCTGCGCACAGATATGATCAGATATGATGGTACCTATAGTTTTAACGGTCAGGTTATTCCGGCAGTGAATCCCAATGATATCACCGATTCTAGGGTATATGGGGTATTTTATGCTGATAACCAGTTGGCTGATCTGGATGATTATACAGTGAACAATACCTACAATCCTGAAGAGCTCTTTTTCTATCAGTATACTATACAGGCCGGTGATGGGTTTGAAGTACCGGCAGGCAGGACTGCACGCATAGAATCAACTACTACTGTAAGGCTGTTACCGGGTTTTCATGCTGCCAATGGCTCCAGCTTCACTGCCGCTATTGGCAATGGGACAATGGGTATGCGTGACTATCCAATAATAATGCGTAATCAGGTCCCTTGGGATAATCGCGGTGTGCCTATCCGCTGGAATGCCTGCGGTGGATATGATGAGCATGCAAAAACGGTATTTGCCGGTGATATCAAGGTTTATCCCAATCCCTTTACTGATCACATAAACATGATTTCACCCAATTCCTGTGATACCTGGCTGATTGAGATTTATGACCTCTCAGGCAGAAAGCTCAAATCAAAATACTATGCAGAAGTATACTCGGTAATTATTGACGACCTCTCATCACTCAGCTCCGGTACTTATGTTCTGAAACTGACCATTAATGGCAACATGGAACAATCATCCCTGATAATCAAGCAATAAATAACGTTGTATGTGAAAACAAAAAAAGAACAACCAATGAGGCTGTTCCTTTTTTGTTTGATTATAGATACTTTATCTGTGTAGCTGAACTTATTTCTTTGAATTGGCATCGTCACTTTGTGCTTTGAAAGCGTCAAAGTCGAAGTGAAGGGTGAAACGAAGAGTATTACCCAGAGGATTAAGCTGATCAGTAGGAATCAGGTAGCTGAAGTCCAGTCCGAATACATTATATCTTAAACCTGCTCCAAGTGTGAAGAACTTACGGTTACCTTTAGTGGCGTGTTCATGGAAATAACCGGCACGCAATGCAAACTGCTTATCATACCAATACTCAATACCGGCTGCAATTGCCACTTCATGCATCTCTTCCTGGAAACCACCCGGAGCATCAAAGAACGATTGGAACATACCAACGGGAACTGACACATTGGGATCTCTTCCACTAAGTATAACCGGGTTGTTATTATCGTCATAAATGATATTACCGCTAGAATCAGATTCATAGATAGGCGGTGTAGGTATGAGCAGTTTATTGAAATCAACCATGAAAGTGATGCGGTTGAAATCATCAAAATCCAGGGTTAGTGAAGGACCAACGCGAAGGTTTGTAGGAATGAAGTCACGCTGGGTATTATCATCGGAATAGGAGATTTTAGCTCCGATATTATTAATATTCAGACCCCAGGAAAACTTACCACCGGCCAAATTATCAAATTCAAGGGGATGTTCAGAATAGATTGCAATATCAGCAGCCACTGAATTACCCGGTTTTGTTGATGTACCTGCCACCTCTTGCCCCTGTGTAAGGTTTGAGTGTATATATCTTGCTGAAACCGCTCCTGATAAGGTATTGGTAAGCATACGGGAGTATGCTACACTTAGTGCGAATTCATTTGGCCGGTAATTACCTACCACCTCACCGGTGATGTTGGTAAAAACAATATCCCCTAAAGAGAAATAAACCAATGATGCGGCAATAGCCTGATCATCACCCAGTTTCTTAAAACCCGTAAGATAGGCCAGGTTGATATCTGACACCAATGCCCGCAACCAGGGACTGTATGAAAGAGAGAAACCCATATCACTCTTCATGTATGAATATTTGGCAGGGTTCCAATGCAGTGAGTTGGCATCGGGGGCACTTGATACTCCGGCTTCACCCATTCCACCCGAACGGGCATCAGGGCCAATCTGAAGAAAAGGTACAGCTGAGGTGATGGTGTTCAGATCCTGTCCTATGACAGTGGAAGTTTGTGCAAATGATTGATTTCCATTGAATAGAAGAATTCCTGCAAACAGGACAGATAAGATAACTTGCTTTAAGCGCATACAAAGATTTTTGATTGAGGATGCAAATTTATCGTAATTTTCAATATAATGGTAATTAAACGACAAACTGCCATTTATATTGTCATTTGTATTAATTCGCACTGACTCAGGTTTATAATTCAGGAACAATTAACAAAAGAATTTGATTATTATTGCCCAAAATAAAAAAAGTTTTATTGCCAAATGGTAATCGTTTAGTTAATAATCTTCCATTGTGATGTATTACTGTTGCCATTGTCGTCATCAACCTTAACAACAAGGATGTTTTCACCGGGCAAAAGCATTTTATCTCTTTTATAAGTCAGCAACCTGTTTTTGGCATCATAATCCATCAAAATCCACTTGCCATTCATTATAGCCCTGTATGTGCTGATTCCACTCAGGTCATCGCTTATGCTGATTCTTATTTCCTGAAGGCCATTAAGTTGCAT
Source organism: uncultured Bacteroidales bacterium (assembly GCA_937894795.1). GTDB lineage: Bacteria > Bacteroidota > Bacteroidia > Bacteroidales > Lentimicrobiaceae > Lentimicrobium. The sequence continues at coordinate 10,119 of CALCQV010000156.1, read as the reverse complement.
CCCTTCTCTGATATTCAAAGCTTTAATCATCGGAGCAATGGTATCAGCCATAACAGTATATCGTCCGAATTCACGCAGCCTGACACTCAAAAAGCCATTCTCATATTTGCCTCCAATGGCAGAAGGCTTGTTTAGAGTGTTCAGCTTCACTACAAGCATTTTTTCAGGCTTAATGCCTTTTACAGAATCCACCTGTATTTTAAAATCATAATAGTCGTGCAATGCAATGGAGGGATCGTGTACTTTATATATGGGTGACAACATCCCCGTTAATGGCGGTGATTGACTAAAGTTAAACCGGATGCTGTCGTACAGGCATTTACCGGGCAAGCTTATACTCACCTCAGGAGTTGAAAAAGTATTTGTTGCATTCCTGGTGAATAATAATCCTGAAGACAGTTTGCCGTCTGTTTTGTCATCGGAAGGTTTAATTGCTGATTCTAAAGGATAAACTCCCTTAACATAGAACCTTAAAATCGACTCATTTGCCCTGGAATCAGTTATCACAACTTTTACTTGCTGCATTTTACCGGCAATTGAGGAAAAAATCCCGTTGGCCGGTTTAAATGAATACATGCTGAGTTGGTTGCCCGGATCAATATGTGTACGCATAAACCGCTGATTTGTTGCGTAGTAATGCGAGAAATCAATAAAACTGTTTATATATCGTGTTTCAGCAAAACTAAAACGAATGGCTTTCCATTCAAATTGCAGGAGTGAATCGACATAGATAGCATATCGTACAATGCCGTTACGGTTGCTGGTTTCATTGAGCAGGTCACTTGCACTGATACCCAGTGAATAGTTGCCAGCTACCTCTATGGTATCAGATATTTTAAGTCGATACACCGGCCCCCATCCTGCCAGAGTCAGACTTAGCGGTTCTCTCTTACCATTTACTGCAGCATTTTTACCTTCAGGGTATATCCTGAGCCCATGCATGGTGGGGCGGATAAAGTCCTTTACCGGAAAACCGAATAATAAAGGATCAACCGGGAACTCAGACTTGGTTTCACGCACTTCAAAGTGAACATGAGGACCTTCAGATGAGCCGGAATTCCCCGATCTGGCGATTATTTCCCCTTGCTTTACACGCAACAGGTCACGAGGAGGAAACAGGTCAACATCAAACTGTTCAAGTTTATACTGCTGCTCCTTTGCCCATTGATCAATTACAGGACTGAATCCCTGCAGATGGGCATAAACAGTGGTAAAGCCATTGGGATGATTTATATAAACGGCTTTGCCGAATCCAAATGGCGATATCTTAATACGTACCACATATCCATCAGCACAAGCCTTCACCGGCAGTCCTTCCTTACCACCGGTACGAATGTCAATGCCTGAATGGAAATGATTGCCCCTGAGCTCTGCAAAGGTACCTGATAGTTGCAAGGTACCTTCCAGCGGAGGAATGAAATACCCTGTAGGATAATCCTGGGCAACAGCCCCGGCAATAAAAATGAAGGAAAAAAGTAATTTACTGAATAATCTCTTAAGCATGAAAGCAAATATATGGAAAGTTCTGAAACTGACTGATCAATGCAACTACGATGGCATCTTTTTTGCAACAAACCAATCATTGAATTAAATGTTTACTATTTATAAAATATGCAGACAGTCAAGCCGTTACTTTTTCTAATTTATGGAATTAACTCACATGTACTGCAATAACAACAATTGAAACTCTGCGATCTAATGTTTATAGACGAATTGATTCTTAAGCAACTGAGCATCCTTATTATCAGTGCAATAAAGTTCCTGGTGGCGGCTCCTACCTCCTATTTATTCGGGTATTCTTACCTGCATACTATACTTAATACCACAGTTGGCGGATGGATTGGTGTGCTTTTCTTCTATTATTCAGGCAGGTATCTGTTTTCGCAGTTCCCGTTCTGGAAAAGAAATGTGCGTAAGTTTTATCATAAGATCACCGGTATTCCCTTACCAACGCAGTTATTGTTAACAAGCCAACCCAAGCCCGTGAAAGTATTCACCAGGCGTAACAGGTACATTGTATTGATTCGTGATAAGTTTGGCTTTCCCGGCCTCATCATACTAACACCGGTATTATTGTCAATACCTATAGGTACATTTCTTGTTTTAAAATACTATTCTACCCATCGGCATTTGCTAGGCTGGCTTAGCCTGTCGGTAATGATATGGAGCATAGCAATCTCCACTGCCATAAAAATACTCTAGCTTTTCAATGCATTTATTATTACCTGCTACTGATTATCAAGTCGGTGTCCACTGAAAAGAGCAATCCCTGGCCCACTTCCGAAAGGCGTACCAACATCTTATGATTGCCCTGGTGCCTGACCAGTTCACCCTTAATACCCATCAGCGGGCCACCTGCAATTTCAATCTTCTGCCCGGGCTGCATATCAGCAGGTACAACTTCCAATGCCTGTTCAAGAGCCACAATCCTTTGTATTGCCTCAATCTGTTCATCAGGAACAGAGGCTGCCTTGCCTTCAAATGTAATGAAGCCAACAAGCCCTCCTTCAATACGCGCTTTATTTAACTGATGTTCTTCAACCCGCACAAATACATAAGAAGGGAAAAGTGGCAACGAAACGACCTTAAGCCTGTCTGACCATTTGCGCCGTTCTTTTCTGAGAGGTAAATAGCATTCAATACCAGCTCTTTGCAATCGTTCAGCACTTGTTTTTTCAGCCCGTGATTTAGTATAGAAGGCGTACCATTTCATGGCTAATGCTGTTTACAATTGTGCAGTTGTATTACTGGGCAATGTGTTCACTGGAAATGATCAGCCCATGAACAATTACAAATTTGGAATCATGAAGAAGAATGGTCTCTGTAATTTCAAGTGATTCAATGGTGCAACCTGCAGGGCCTTTTCTGCACCAATCAACAAAGGAATCAAGTTGTTCAGCATTACCTTCAGCTTCTATCAGAATATCATGATCCACATACGCTGCGCTGCCTGTAATACCAAGTTCCACAGCAATTTCTGCAGCATGATTTCTGAAACCTACACGCTGTACATTGCCCTTGACTAAAATCTCTAATCTCTTTTTCATTCTCAATGATTAACTAGCCTCAAAATTATATAATAAAGAGGTAAATCAATAATCTTTTTTAAAATTATCGTGTACCTTCCTGAAGCATTTCTTCATAAACCTGTCGCCACCCTTTCCATCTCCGCCATTCAGATAGTGATTCATTATGGAAAAGGCTAATAAAAGTACCTCCAACAGAGCGTACAGATTCAATGAGTGGCCTGATATAGTTCATTGCCTCATGTGCTTCAATTTTCAGATAATCACGCAATGTTCCATCCATGAATGCAAAGGGATGAATTTTAAGGCTGGTGGTCCGTTCCATTTCAATATCATACCATTCAAATGGGGTGCAAATCCCTGCTCTGAATCCTGTTTGTGCGGCAAATCCCATTGTGTAATCATCGGTAATATCCTGGCTCAATAGATTGCGGTAAGTATCAGGCAGGTGCAATTTCAAAAAATGTTGTCTGGACGATGTGACTTCGCGGTGCAATACCTCTGACAGATTCTCAATTTCCGACTGCAGTACCGACTCTTGCTTATTCGAAGCATAGGATGGGTGGATTGCCACTTCACCTTCATCAGACAATGATTTAATAAGTCGCTGAAACAACAGATTGTTGACCGGTGTATTCTTGTCATATTCGTCATATCCGGCAAACAAAACAAAGAAGATAGGGTTAACCTGATATTTCCGGTGTATGTCGTGCATATAACCGTATGAGTCAAACGGGTCATCATCTTTATTCAACAGTGCCTTGTAACGCCGCTTTACGCTGTCGATATCCAATACCTTAAGGTCTTTGATAAAGCCACCCAGACTGCGGTAAAAACCTTTATGCCGGAAAGCCCAGGCCGCATCAATGTCAATGGTTGGGATGAAATTATAATGCGGAGAGCGAACCGGAAGTGACGGATAGACATTCCTCAGCATTATGCCTAATTGCCTGGCCCATATATTCACTACAGGGACCTGTAGAAATCCTTTTTGGTATGCCAGTGATGAGAATGCTGAAAAACGGCCATGTTCATCACGAATATAAGGCAGATATTCCTCATAGCGGCTAACCAGATAAAAGGCAGCAGAGAAAATATCAAACGGCAAACAGGTATCACGGGTATAAATGGGAAACAGAGCCTTGGTTCCGGCAAAATCCATTACATTTATCTGGTGATTGTTAATACCCCGCTCATTTAAAAGCCCGGCAGGTACAATAAGGCATTCTTTATTGGTGATGGCACGGCTGTTATAACACAAACGGGCAATATGGCTTCCGATAAATTCATCAACATCTGCCGTTATTCTGAATGTTAGTCCCAACAGATCACCAAGTACCAGTTTGGTTATGTATTTCAGACGAGGAGTAATGCCAGCAGAATACACCAGGAGATCAACATTACGTTGTTCATGCTGAATATCTGAACGGGCTGTATTATTATCCGCATTATTCATAACGGAGTGATTCAACGGGATTAAGGGAAGCTGCTTTCAATGCAGGTACAAGCCCTGAAATGACGGCTACCAGGAAACAGAGTGTAACGCCCAGTATAATCCAGAGCCAGGGTATAATAAAACCGGCACCTATAATCAGAGCGAGAATGTTACCAATGCCAATGCCCAGTATTATTCCGGCTATACCGCCAATCTGTCCTATCACTATGGCTTCCATTAGAAACTGATTTCTTATGGTATGCTTATTGGCACCAAGTGCTTTCCTGATACCAATTTCACGGGTACGCTCTGTAACAGAAACCAGCATAATGTTCATTAATCCAATGGCAGCTCCAAAGAGTGTAATAATCCCTATAATTGTGGCTGCGAGCCTGAGATATTTGAGGTTATCAAACAGCATATTGGCCAGGTTATCACTCTTTGTTATTTCAAACGGATCCTCGTCAGTAGTTCTGGCATCACGCACTACACGCATCAATCCACTTGCTTCACCTATGGCAGCATCAAGCTGGGTAGGATCCTGAGCCATCACACTTATCTGGAACGACGCATCCGGACGTGAATATACCTGCCTGACATTGGTCACCGGCAATAAACAGAGATTATCGGCACCTGTAAGGCTTGCACCTTTTGATTTCAGCACTCCAATCACTTTATATTTAGCCGGCCCTACGCTGATTACTTTATCAATCGGATCGGTTCCTGTCGTGAATATCTTATTTGCCACTTCGGCACTGAGTATCACGGCGTGACTGCCATAAAACACCTCCACGGGAGTAAAATTGCGCCCTTTTTCAAGTTCATACCCTGATGTCAGCACATAATTCTCATCCGTGCCTATTACCGGAACATTGGGGTGTGTTTTCTTCGATCCATACTTTAATGTGGCATTATGGGTGGCAAACATAAACACAGAAACCTGCGAAGGAAAGGTGTACTGCTGCTTGAAGTCCATGGCTTCCTGCCAGCTGATGACACGGTTTGTTTTGGCAAGTGCCTGTTTGGAAGCACCCTCCATACGGCTTTGTATATTACGTATGGTAAAGGTATTGGCTCCCATCATGGTAAAGTTCTTACCCAAAAAGTACTTGATGGCATCAATGGATGTAAGTATGCCTACCAATGCCATTATCCCGAATGCAATAATTAGTATGGTTAGTACACTTCTGGTCATGTGCGACTTAATGGAGTCGATCGACACAATGATATTTTCCCTGACCAGTGTATTCATCTCACTAAAAGTATTAATGCTAAGCAAATTAAATCTTGGCTCCAAAGGCGAGGTCGCCGGCATCACCCAGCCCGGGCACAATGTACGACTGTGCCGTCAGTTCATCGTCAATAGCACCCACCCACAGTGTAACATCACTCAGAGGGAGATGTTTCCTAAGGTATTCCACTCCCTGCATGCTGGCGATAAGTGCAACTATATGGGTATGCTTTGGCTTTCCCTTGGCAAGCAATGCCTTATAACTAAGCACCAGTGAAGAACCTGTGGCAAGCATAGGGTCAGTTAAAATCACTACTTTGTCAGTTAATTCCGGACCAGACACATACTCCACCTGAACATCAAAGCTGCCATCCTTACGGTGTTTGCGGTAGGCTGAAACAAATGCATTTTCACTCCTGTCAAAAATATTAAGCATCCCCCTATGCATAGGCAAGCCGGCACGCAAAATGGTTGCCACTACAGGATATTCCTTTAATTCCGGTACTTCTGCCACCCCCAGCGGTGTGGTTACCTCCCTTACTTCATAAGCAAGCTCCTTGCTGATCTCGTATGCAAAAATGGAAGCCATTCTCTCCATATTTGTGCGGAATCTTATGGGATCGGTCTGTATAACCGAATCACGGATCTCCGCAAGGTACTGGTTGAATACAGAAGATTGTGCACCAATATTTCTGATCATAAGTGTACATTTAAGTTTGCACAAATATATAAAAAATATGGGTGCTTTGCAGTTTATGATATTAAGTGTTGACTACCATGAAGAAAGTAATCTTCCTATTTCTTTCCCGTCATGGGTGTAATTCCTTCCATACCGGGGCTCATTGCTAAAAATCATAGTAGCGGTTGAATATCGCCGAACGCAGTCCAATGCTTATTAACAGATTATTGTCATCTGACACCTCAGAAAACCGGTGATGTAATGTAAGTGCGGCAAAAATCTTAAGGTTGGTGGCCGGATTTACTATATACGATGCATTAAAATCGTGCTGGGCCAGATTTGTCTTTATGCCTTGCCCTATTTTATTCCCAAATTCGGTTATATAGGTTAAGTAGGGTTTGTAAATATTGTGACCGTAATTAAATCCTGCCGTATCAGCACCATAAGCAGTATATACCAGTTTATAGTTCAATTGCCAGCGACGTACACGCTGATCCAGTATCAAAACAAACTCCCTGAAGTTGGCACCCTGAGGATGAGCCAGAGGCTGGTTATAGTGGCCGTAGTTTTGTATAGCCGAATTGTGTGCGTAGGTATATGGACGAACATGGTTATATTCAGCCTGGATGAACAGGTTGCGTAAACCGAAAGGATCATAGCTCTTGATCCCTGCCTGGAAACCATGCTTATTTGCCCACCAGCCATCGCCTTTGAGAACATGCTCCAGCTTGAATTCATCAAGCATCAACTGGAAGTAAACCATATTCCTTTTGCGGATAGTCATTCTAATGGATCCTCCTAACAGCGCGTTGTCGGGAGAACCGAGCGAAAACTCCACAGGCCGGTAAAAGATTATGGGATTCAGGTAGTTGATGTCAAATCCTCTCTGTCCGGTTGAATCTGCTGCCTGCCACACAATGGATTCAAAGAGTCCTATATTCAGCCAGGGCAGCACATGCCAGCTTAGATAATGAGTGGTAGTGTATTTCTTTTGCCATGGTTGCCAGGCACCATTCTTGGGAGCTGTAATGTCCATCATTTGACAGAACAGGTTCACATATTCAATATTCCATACGCGCGTATTAATTGCCAGGTAGGGATAGTTGAATGCTGCATCAGAAAGCAGAAGTGAACGGTAACCATCGCCAATGAAGTTCTTACCGTGTCCAAACCTGAAATTGAAATAGCCGGAAGGGGAATAGGATACATGTCCTTCAGCAAAGGCATAATCAAATCCATTTTCCTTAAAGCCTTTATACATAGCCTGGCCGGGCACAACCCGCAGACTCCTTGTTTGGGCATCCAGCCATGTGGGCAATACAGCCTGGCTTTCATAAAAAGCAGTATGAAACGCAACCTGGCGGCCAATGGAACCATCCACCCTTATTCCACGGGTATTCACCCATGTGTTCCTTCCATCACCGCCGGCCAGGGCATCAAGTACCTGTGCACTGCCTGTATCTCCCGGATCACCGGCCTGACCAACTGCCAGTTGTTTCCCTGCTTCAAAGCTGACCATGGGGTCAATCCTTAGTTTGAATACACCGGTGTCAATCCTGATCAACGATTCATGAAACAGCTTTCTGGTCATCCATTGTTTGAAACGACTGCCTGAACTGTCCGGCTCAAATGGTTCTATATCACTATAAACTGTATTATCAGCATCCACCTCCACCCTGAAAGGATATACAGGATGCCACACCTTGCCATCATCAAGCAAGGCACGCTCCTGCTCAATGCGTAACGACTGTTCAAATGGAAGTGTAAGGGGTTGTGATACAACATACCCGGCAACCATTAATGCCGAAATTAATAATTGGTATCGTAAATGAATTCTCACAAACAAGCGTTTTGTTATATTTATAATGCCAAATGGAGTATTCGGCATTCAATGTTCATCCCTGCCTCATTTATCCAGCGTTTGGAAGACCGAGTTGTTGCTTTTAAATTCAGGTACCATCTTTTTCAGACTGGCCACCAACAACATCTTATCGCCCGACTCCATACTATGCGACAGATCTTCGATTGACTCTATAACATCAGCCAGGCGATTATACCTTACTTTTGATATGGATATTTTAGGGTGGTGTGTTGCCTGTCCTTTCTCCATATCATAAAGCAGTTCTTCATAAAGCTTTTCGCCGGGACGCAGCCCTGTATAGACTATTTTTATATCTTTTTCCGGTTCCAGACCGCTAAGTCGTATCATATTATACGCCAGATCAGCAATCTTGACGGGTTTACCCATGTCAAAGAGCAGAATTTCACCACCTTTTCCAAGAGCACCGGCCTCCAGCACCAATTGACAAGCCTCCGGAATAGTCATAAAGTACCGGGTAATGTCAGGATGTGTCACAGTGACCGGTCCTCCGGCAGCAATCTGTTTTTCAAATACCGGAATAACAGAACCATTGCTGCCAAGCACATTACCAAAGCGTGTGGTTATGAAACGGGTATTGTTTGACTTCTCGTGGTTGAGGCTCTGAATGTATATCTCAGCGGCACGCTTAGTAGCACCCATCACGTTGGTTGGATTCACTGCCTTATCGGTGGATACCATCACAAAGCGTTCTGTCTTATATTGTGATGCCAGGTCAGCTACTGTTTTGGTACCAAAGATATTCACCCTTACTGCTTCAATGGGATTGCTCTCCATAATAGGCACATGCTTATAAGCTGCAGCATGGTATATAACTTCAGGGTTAAAGGCTTCAAATACACGTTGCATAAGCATTTTATTGCCAACATTGGCAATGACGAATTCAAAATCAGGCAACAGGGCGGGGAATTTCTCCCTCAGCTCCATCTCCAGATCAAAGAGCGGTGTTTCAGCCTGATCCAGCATTATGAGCTGACTGACCTCCAATTGGCACAATTGCCTTACAAGCTCACTGCCTATACTTCCGGCGGCACCTGTAACCATCACTCTCTTGCCTTTAATCTGTTCGCGCATATTCTTATCGCTCAGGTGGATTTCCGACCTTTGCAGGAGATCGCCAATTTTCACCCGGCTTATCTGTTTCGCCGACAGCTTCCCATCTATCCAGTTGTTCACCGGTGGAATTTCCTTAACCTGCAGATGCGTTCTTAAAAGCAGATCCTCAATGAGCTCTCTTCTTTTCTCCAATCCAATATTCTGAATGGCAAAAATCACCTCATTAATGTCCTTTTCTTTAAGGAACTTTGGATTCAGAACACCGGAGGAATAGACATAAATGCCTTCTATGGTTTTACCGATCTTACCCGGATTGTTGTCTATAAAGCCAACAACCTTCACTCGCCTGTCATGATCACCGTGCAAAACATTCTTCGTAATGATTCCTGCCGCACCAGCCCCATAAATAAGCACCTTCTGAGCTTTTCCATTAACGCTGAGCCAGTAATATATAAGCCTGATGGCAAATCGGGTGAAAATAAGCAATACCAGCCCAAGGGTGAAAAATATAATCAGGATGGAATATGGCACATGTGACAGCAATGGATGTACCATGTAACTATCAGCGGCATTTTGCAAAAGCAATACACCGGTTACAATAATCATGGCCTTCAATACCTGAATTACATCTCTGATTCCGGTATGACGGAGTATTCCTTTATACAGACCGGTAACAAGAAAGGCTATAACGGAGGCTACTATGACCAATACCAGTTGCAATTCCATATCGTGGTGTGCATTGCCCGATACCTGGAAATTGTAACGCAGAGTATAGATCGGAAGAGCGTCGTGTAGGGAAAGAGTGTAGATCTC
>CALCQV010000155.1 GCA_937894795.1 uncultured Bacteroidales bacterium | reverse complement strand
TAAATGTCAGTCTTTCGTCTTTCCAAGCGAACTAAACCAACTCATTTATGTTAACCCTTTAGGGGCTAACTCATTATAAATAGCAAAGGAGGTAAAGTGGGATGATTGACAAGATAAAAGCTATGGTGTGGGAATTCTCTGAGGATGCTATAGTCAAAAATACATCCATTCCCAATGACATGAATGACATAGCAATTGAAACTACCGCTGTATCACTGATTGAACATATCCATGAGGAAGCAGTAATTGGCTATGGACGGTCATTATTGAAGCTTTTCCGGGTGAATGAAGATCCGGAGCTTAATCCTTCAGTGGAACGAATATCTAACAGAGTAGCTGTCGACCTTGCCAAAAGACTTGATATTGATAATTCAGCTGCATTTGGGGTGGTGACCAGGATCATACCACATATTGTAAATAGAATACGTAATAAATTGCAGAACCCTGAAGACCACGAGTTTGATCTGAATCAACTGATGCACACTTTCAGTGACAGGGGTTGGCAATAAAGTGCTGTTAGAGATTTCATTAACAAGAAAGTTGAAATCGCTTAAAACGGATGCAGAAATGTAGCGACAGGTTAAATAGTGTTTTCCCCCTGTTCAGGCAGATAGAAAGTAAAAGTTGCCCCCATTCCTTCCGCTCCGTCAGCCCATATCTTACCACCATGTTTAAGTATTACTCTTTGCACAATGGCTAATCCTGCGCCCGTTCCCTTAAATTCCTGCTGCGAGTGAAGACGTTGAAAAGCATCAAATATCTTCCCTGCATATTGCATATTGAACCCCGCGCCATTATCTTTCACACTATAATAGCATTTATCGTTTTCAACATATCCGCTGATTTCAATTAGAGGTTTTTCTTTTCGTGAACTGAACTTTACAGCATTGGAAATAAGATTTATCCAAACCTGCTTCAAAAGAGAAACATCACCAAATGTAGGGGGAAGTTTATCTATTTTAAATTCAACATTTGATAGCGGTTCTTTTTCACCTACTTCTGAAATTGCACTTTGAACCAATTGATCCATATTCACTTTCTCTCTGCGTATCTCTGAAGTGTTTGATTTGGAGAAAGCGAGCAGATCTTCTATTAGAGTACCCATCTTAAGTGAATTCGCCCTTATGCGACTACAAAGCCTTAAACCCTCTTCATCCAACTGTTCGGTATAATTCTCTTGTAGTATCTGTGTCAGCCCGTTGATTCCTCTAACAGGTGCTGTGAGGTCGTGTGAAACAGTATATGCAAAAGCTTCCAGATCTTTATTGACAGATTTCAGTTGTGCGGTTCGTTCTTCTATACGATGTTCCAGTTCAGTATTCAATTCAATTATCTTTTGCTCAGTCTTTTTACGTATTGATATATCTCTGATAATAAGACTGGCTTTCTTGTTATCGTAAGCATCAAAGAAAATTGCCGACGACAATTCTGTTTCAATTAATGAACCATCCTTTTTAATGAATCTGAGCTCACCTACCGCGAAACCATTGTCATCCCGTTTGCGAAAGAAAGGGAGATAATTTCTGTCAGTTTTGTCAATGAGATTGATTCTTTTCGCCTGTTTCATCTCATTTTCTTTGTATCCAAGCAACCTGCAGGCTGCCTGGTTCACTTCAATAATATCACCATCAGGTGTGGTAAGAATCATAGCATCAAGGCTATGCTCAAAAAATGCCCTATACTTCTGTTCACTCTCAACAAGTGCCTTTTCATCTTGCTTACGTTGAGTAATATCCTGAAAAGCACCTTTGAGTTTGACTACCTTATCATTCTCAATCTCCGGCATTCCAAACGTATGTACCCATTTATGGGTACCGTCACGAAGCACAATTTCGAGCTCAAGGTCATAGGGCACCCTATTTGTCAATGCTTCATTGATAGCTTTGGTAACCAATTTTTTGGATTCTTCTGTATAAAAACTTAAGCCAATATCTCTGCTCGTTTCATCATCAGGATCCAACCCGTGAATGCGTGCCACCTCATCTGTCCATGTTCCATCTCCTGTAACCGGATCAAATTCCCATCCCCCGATCTTTGCTATCCGTCCCATTTCTTTAAGAAGATACTCCTGATAACTTATAGCTTTAGCGGTATTTCTTCGGTGGGTAATATCACGAATAAAGACTAATCCTGCATCCTTGCCTTCATGTTCAACAGGTTGAGATGCAAGTTCCAGATACAGATCATGACCTTCCAGATCCAAAAAATGCAATTCAACCAGTTCATTCACCGGTTGCCTTAAAGAAAGTACCCTGCGAATCCTCTCCCGAACAGTTTCTTTTGATTCCGAATGCACCAGGTCGAGAATTTCTTTACTAACCAGATCACTCTCACTCTCCGCATGAAACAACTCAAATGTCCGTTCATTTACATAAACAAACTTACCGTCTACCAGAATAAAAATAGGATCAGGGGCTCCTTCAACAATTTGTCTGAATCTGGCTTCACTACTCTTTAGGCTATTTTCTATTTTTCGTTGTTCGGTTACATCAGTAGCCATTATATGCCGTGCTTCCTTTCCGTTGAACTGAAATGGGAACCCTACAATATTTACCAAAATGATATCTCCATTCTTTTTCTTATGGTACCAGTCGCCCGATTTGCTCACTGATCCTCTCGAGATCTCAATATCTTTAATCAATGCATCAATATATTCGGGAGGCCGGATATCTTTGGCATTCATGGAGAGGAATTCCTGCCTGGTATAACCGTATTGCTTGAGTGCTGCGTCATTAACTTCCAGAAAATCAAGTGTATCCTGATCGATAATCCACATTGGAGTGGGATTATATAAAAATATGTCTTTATAATTCCCTTCTTGCGGATCTGATACTTTCTCTGATTCCATTCTAGCTTTTGACATGTAAATTGACATTATTAAGCTATTTAATTTTAACACATAAGAGGTGAATAAGTTTGAATTGGATGAGATTAAAATTAATCCGTTCAATTCATAAAAAGCACCACTTCTTCTACCAAAGATATAGTAAATACCAAAATTTATACCATTTTAAAATTTATCATGATTAATCAGGTAATATTGCATTTATCTGCCCTTTGAAGGATGGGCAGATATACTGATTAAATTAGCATCCCGGTTAAATTATCAAGTCTTCCCTTTAATTTTCAACAAAGGGCCTGATTTAATGTTTATTGCTGGTTTAGAAATCGTGTTACTATGCCAAATAAATTAATTTATGAAACCAGTCCCTACCTTTTGCAGCATGCAAACAATCCTGTAAACTGGCAACCTTATGGTACAGCAGCAATAGAAGAAGCAAAGAAAAGAAATTTACCAATTATCATAAGTATTGGTTATTCAGCCTGTCACTGGTGTCATGTTATGGAACATGAAAGTTTTAGTAGGCCTGATGTTGCCGATATAATGAATGAACACTTCGTTTGTATTAAGGTCGACAGGGAGGAGAGGCCGGATGTCGATCAATTATACCTTAACTCTATTCAAATACTCCATGGCCAGAGTGGTTGGCCTCACAACTGTTTCGCATTGCCTGATGGACGCCCTTTTTGGGGTGGAACCTACTTCAGGCCTGATCAATGGAAAGAGGTGCTTTTACAGTTATCTGATCTCTTCCAAAATAATCATGACGACTTGCTGAATCAAGCTGATAGAATAGCTAAAGGGATTCAGGGTATGGGAATAATTGATGCTCCCGCTTTAAATATACCGTTGAACATGAATACGGTAGAAGATGCTTTCGAGCAGCTTTCAATTAGATTTGACAGAACTTATGGTGGAATGAAGGGCGCACCAAAATTTCCCATGCCCGGTATTTGGCAATTTGTGTTGAATTACTACCATATTTCACATTCTGTTGATGCAATTACACACCTGCGACTAACACTTGAAAAGATGGCATCAGGTGGAATATTTGATCAATTGGCCGGAGGCTTTTCAAGATATAGTACCGACCAGGAATGGAAAGTTCCACATTTTGAAAAAATGCTTTATGATAATGCCCAACTGGTTGTTGTTTATGCTAATGCATTCAGAGCTACAGGCATTGAACACTATTCCAATATTCTTAATAAAATTCTCCATTTTGTTAAATCAGAATTAACTTCCCCTGATGGCGCCTTTTATACTGCCATTGATGCCGACAGTGATGGTTCAGAAGGACTTTTCTACGTTTGGAAAAAACAGGAAATATTGGATTTGTTGCCCGACTATGGAGAATTGCTCTGCAGGTATTGGGGTATTGACAAACAGGCTCATTGGGAAAAAGGACAAAATATACTTCAACGCACCACTTCTGATGAACAATTTGCCTTGGTGGAACATCTGAGCACTGAAGAGCTTAAGCAACTCGTTAAGATGGCAACCGTTACCTTGCTCAATTATCGTATTAAGAGAATAAGGCCAAGCCTTGATACTAAAATTATTGTATCATGGAATGCCATGATGGTCAGGGCTTATGTAACTGCGGCATTTATTAATGACAATCCTGAATATAGGGAAACAGCCCTCAAAGCTGCTGATTTTATAAAAAATAATATGATTTCATCCGATGGGATGATTCAAAGAACCTGGCAAAATGGAATGGCCAAGATAAATGGATTCCTGAATGACTATGCTCTGACCGCTGATGCATTCATCGCTCTTTACCAGCTTACTTTTGACGAACTATGGCTCCATAAAGCCAAACAGCTTGTTGACTATGTGATAAGTGAATTCTCACAGGAATCAACTCCAATGTTTTGGTATATGCCCAAAAAAAATGGGGAAAACAGCATTGCTGAAATATCAAGGATACTCGAAACCACGGATGGCGTAGAGCCTTCGGGGAATTCAGTAATGGCAGGTCTCTTACTTGCCATAGGTAATTATTTTGAAGAGCCCTCGTATATCTCCCGATCTGAAATGATGTGTACCTATATGCAGAACAACATCATCTCTTACCCCGCATACTATGCAAATTGGGCATCGGTAACCGCTGCACATTCAACCGGCATCAGCATGGTTGTTATTGCCGGGCCCAGAGCCATTGAATTTGCCCGTCAGCTGCAATCGCAGTTCAGCCCTTTTACTTTTTTTGCTGCTGCAAGTAATAAAAGTGACATCCCTGTGTTAATGAATAAATTCAAAAGCGACAGGACTGTCATTTATAAATGCATCAAAAACAAATGCGAAGCACCGATTGAGAAGGTTGAAGATTTTTCATTCTGATCAGGCAGTACCGCGATTATATTTATTATTAGTATTGCACTATCTTTGCTACGGTTTGATCTTGCCAATTATGCAGTTCATTGCAGCATTATGAATTCATACTTTTCTATTATGCGGTATCTTATCCTTACAGTTTTTCTCTTCGTATTCACGAGCGTAACCATCGCACAGGAAAGTGAAGAAAAGCCTGTAACCAAACCATCACCTGATACTGCCACTATACACTATACACAATTAAACGATTATTGGCCGGGTGAACAGATTTTAACCATCAATGACACATCGTTGAATGGTTTTCAATATTATTTACCAACGGAAAACGAAAACCTGCTGAATGCCTCATTGGGAAATGCGGGACTGGCCTATAAATCAATGGTCTTTCAATTACCTGAATACTCAGGTTTCAGATATACTCCCTTTGAGTTCTCCGCTTACAAGTGGACAAACCAAAATATAAGGTACTTCCAAACCTCCGGCCCTTACTCTAAACTCTTCTATACTACCGGCCCGGGGAAAGAGCAGACATTCGATGTAACACATTCACAGAATATTTCAGGCGGACTTACCCTTGGTGTTGATTTTATGATTATTAATTCTCTTGGGCTTTATGAACGTCAGAAATCTGATGATGTTTCATTTGCCGGCACTGTTCAGTTCGTTAATAGAAAAGAAAACTATGCAGTATTGGGCAATTACCATAACAGCAGATTCCGATGGAGGGAGAATGGTGGCATGTCCAATGAATCACTCTTCAGGAATAATACGGAAACCGACAGAAAACGTATACCCATCGAACTTGCAGCCGCCGACAATCAGATAAAAGAAGGAGGTTTCCAGATAAGGCAATTCCTCTATTTCAGTAAAGCCAACAAGAACATTGCTGTTGATAGTCTTCAATCTGATTCTATCAAACCGGCAAAGGTTCATAGATATTACAATCCTTACCGCAGCAATTTTATCAGTCATACGTTTGCTTATACACGGAATTCAACACTTTATACCGATAAGAATCCACGGTCAGGATATTATGAGCAGATACTGGTTGACTCAACCAAAACCTTTGATTCAGTATATTACCAGGAAATATCAAACAATATCTCTGTGGAAGCAGGTGTTGGCAGAGCTAAAGGCTCCTCAAAAGCCATACTGCTGCGTGTTGGAATTGAGCACATAGCAGGGCAATATAAAACAGATACTGTCAGTAAAACATTTAACAGAATCACTCCGTATGCTTACCTGGCTGCCAATGCTTTCGGCTGGACAAAAGTTGAAGGCAAAATTTGGACCACTCAAGGCAATCCTTTCAATGGCGACAAAGGTATAGAGGGCATCATGACAATCCCCGGTTATGACAACTCCAATAAATGGGGAAATCTACAGATAAATGCGGCTTTGAAGATTGAGCAACCCTACTATTTCTATCAATACTATTATTCCAATCACTTTCAGTGGGATAATACTTTCGGGCAACAAACAACTTTCAGCCTCAAGACTTCATATACCAATAAATATTTGAAAGCAGGATTTGATGTATTCAACCTGACTGATTACGTTTATCTGGGTGAAACAGCCCACCCTGAAAAAGAAGTTGGATCAGTGGCAGTATCTCAAATCTGGGCATACTCAGATATCAAATGGCGCTCATTTGAATCGCAGATATATGGTGTAATACAAAACTCCTCCAATTCAGATGTAATAAGTGTTCCACAATTTGCCGGCCGGCTATCTTTATATTATACACATCCGCTATTCAAAAGAGCCCTTCATTTTCAGGCAGGCATATCAGCCATGTATAATTCATCATTTTACGAAAATGCATATATGCCTGCATTAAGGGCTTTCTACGTTCAGAATTCGTATGAAACCGGCGGGTATCCTTATCTTGATGCATTTATTAATATTAGAGTCAAAAGGGCCAGAATGTTCCTGATGATGAAACACCTGAACAGTGGTTTAATGGATTATGATTATTTTATGGTACCCGGTTACGCAATGCCCGACAGAGGACTAAGATTTGGCGTATCATGGGCTTTCTATGATTAGAAACCAAAATTTGATTATGAAAAAAATATCCTTTTCCCTGGTATTGCTGTTGTTGTGTCAACTGCTGATTTCACAGAATATTCAACACTCCGGTAATTTCTCGGGCACAATCATCAAACAGGTTAGTGCCGAATACTTACTTTATTTACCCGATGGATACTCCCCTGAATCAAGAGAGGTATGGCCATTATTGGTGTTTCTTCATGGTTCAGGTGAACGGGGCAATGATCTTGAAAAGCTGAAAGTTCATGGCCCTCCAAAACTTATTGAACAAGGACAGAAATTCCCTTTTATTGTATTGTCACCTCAATGTCCCAACAATCAGGATTTCGATACAGAGACCCTATTTTCATTGATTGAGCATATTACCAAAGAGTATAACGTAGACAAGGACCGCATTGTAGTAACAGGCCTGAGCATGGGAGGTGGCGCTGCATGGGACCTGGCATTTGCCTATCCCGGCTATTTTGCTGCCATTGTGCCGGTTTGTGGAGTCGTCGACAGAAATCACCCTTCCCGTGTCTCTGAAATTGTTGATTTGCCCATATGGGTCTTACATGGCGCCAATGATTTCATAGTCCCAATATCTCAATCAGCGGGTATGGTCAGCGCATTAAAAGAACTTGGCAGTAACATTAAATTCACCATCTACCCCACTGCCGGGCATGATAGCTGGACAGAAACCTATAATAATCAGGAACTTTACGAGTGGATGCTGCAACAGAGAAGAAAATGATTGCATTGATGATTTTCCACAAGATTAAATTATAAAATTAGTATTCAAAAGAAATGGAGATACCAGAAACCAGAAATAAGAATACTATAAACTAATAATGGAATTGCCAGAAAAGAGATAAAAGAGAAAAAGCGCGCTTTTTCTCTCTTATCTCTTTTATAATTGAAGCTAAAACCTTTGCCGGGTCAATCAGTAATTTACGAACTGACCATACCACAAATCAGCATCCGTTTATTTAAAAGTGTATCGCACTGACAGTGCCAAGCCATCACCCCACCAGTGGTAACCGCCAAAATTATATGCAGGTTTCCAATCAAGTCCCAGGTTGAAAGGCACTTCAGCAAAAGTATACTCAAGTCCGATAATAAAGTCCACTCCAAATATGGTATAATGATCCAGACCAGGATCCTGGTCATGCCAATAAGCATGATCACCGTATGATCCTATATGAGCACCCAAACCAAGGAAATAATCTAGACCCGGGGCACCGCTAATAGGCTTCTGCCATTCATAGAGACCGGTGATAGCGAAACCACCCCATCTAAAATTAGCAATACCTTCAAGGGCATTGGATTCTGATACAAAATGCTTTACAGTAATTCCGTTAAACGGGCCTAACCGGGCACCCAGTGCTGTATTATAATTCTGAGCCTGGCCGGTAATACTAAGTAATCCTACAGTAAGGATTAGAAAGAATAATTTTTTCATAACAAATACTTGAATTGGTTAATTAATACCCAATAACAAGTGTCATGCCAAAAAGATCACAATCTACGCATCGATTTTAGCATACTTAGCATTAGCCTCAATGAAATCGCGCCTTGGAGGCACCTCATCACCCATTAGCATGGAGAATATCCTATCTGCTTCAGTACCATTTTCAATGGTTATCTGGCGGAGTGTTCTGAATTCAGGATTCATGGTTGTGGTCCAGAGTTGTTCAGCATTCATTTCACCAAGACCTTTATAACGCTGAATATGAACGCTGCTTTCTTTTCCATTGGATAGCTCAGCCGTTATTCGCGCCCTTTCTTCCTCTGTCCAGCAATAACGCTCTGTTGTTCCTTTTTTTATCAGATATAAAGGCGGAGTAGCAATATAAACATACCCCTTTTCAATCAACTCTCTCATATACCTGAAGAAGAAAGTCAGAATAAGCGTATCAATATGGCTTCCATCAACATCGGCGTCAGTCATTATCACAACTTTATGATACCGCAATTTTGAAAGATTGAGTTCTTTAGAGTCCTCCTCAGTACCAATGGAAACACCGAAGGCCGTATAAATATTCTTAATTTCTTCACTATCGAAAATTCGATGTTGCATTGCTTTCTCCACATTGAGGATTTTTCCCCTCAAAGGGAGGATTGCCTGGAAGCGGCGGTCACGTCCCTGTTTTGCTGTTCCACCTGCAGAATCTCCCTCAACAAGGAATATTTCACATTTTTCGGGATCACGTTCACTGCAATCAGCCAGTTTACCGGGGAGTCCTGATCCTGAAAGCACATTTTTGCGTTGTACCAGTTCACGTGCCTTGCGGGCAGCATGTCGCGCTGTTGCAGCTAAAATAACCTTATTTACAATGGTTCTTGCTTCCTTGGGATGCTCCTCAAGATAGTATGTCAATAATTCTGACACCAATGTATCAACGGCACCCATCACTTCATTGTTCCCTAACTTGGTCTTGGTCTGACCTTCAAACTGTGGTTCCTGAACTTTTACTGAAATAATGGCTGTTAACCCTTCCCGGAAGTCATCGCCATTGATCTCAAACTTTAAATTCTTGAGCATACCTGATTTATCAGCATAAGCCTTAAGCGTACGCGTCAATGCCCTCCTGAAACCTGCCAGATGGGTTCCGCCTTCATGTGTATTGATATTATTGACGTACGAATGAATATTCTCACTGAATGAGGTATTATACTGCATCGATATTTCAACCGGAATTTCATTCTTCTCTCCTTCAATATATATTGGATCGGGCATAAGTTTTTCTCTCATCCCATCAAGATATTCAATGAAATCAAGCAAACCTCTTTCTGAATAAAATGATTGGAACAAGGGATTCCCATTATCATCCAATTCACGTTCATCAGTAATTGACAATCTTATTCCTTTATTCAGGAATGCCAGTTCCCTGATACGTGATTTAAGTATCTCCAGATCATAAACCAGCGTAGTAAAGATGGTATTGTCGGGCTTAAAGTGAACTATAGTGCCAGTGCGGTCAGTTTCTCCAACTACTCTTACCGGATATAACGGTTTTCCAATATGGTACTCTTGCTCAAAAATCTGTCCTTCACGATGAACCGTAACCTTCAGCATATCTGAAAGAGCATTGACACATGAAACACCCACACCATGCAAACCACCTGACACCTTATAGGAGCCTTTGTCAAATTTACCGCCGGCATGCAGAACAGTCATAACAACCTCCAATGCTGAACGCTTCTCCTTTTCGTGATACCCCGTAGGAATACCACGACCATTGTCGGAAACAGTGATTGAATTATCCTTATGTATAAAGAGCTCTATATTATCGCAATATCCGGCTAAAGCCTCATCTATGGAATTGTCAATTACCTCGTATACCAAATGATGTAGCCCACGCTCACTGATATCACCAATATACATGGCAGGACGCTTCCTGACAGCCTCAAGGCCCTCAAGAACCTGGATGTTTTCAGCTGTGTAATTGCCATTGTCACTTCCGTTGGAATTATTGTTATTACCGTTCGACAAGTTAGAGTTTGGGATTTGCATGTCGTTATTTAATTCGCTCATATTCAGGAATATAGTGTTTTTTAGTAGATTAGCAAAGTTACTAATTTAAGCAATAGCTTTTACATAAAAAAACTCTAAAATCTGACATAATTTGCCAATAAAATATAATTATGGGCAAACATTAACAGTTCAGGGAGGTGCAGGATTCTTCACCTCCCTGATTAACATCATTCGGCAAATAACAGCTATGTGAATCAGCCCTATTTCCGGGAATCAATCATGATTTCCAGCATCTTTATTGCTGCATCAGGAATGATGGTACCGGGGCCGAATATAGCCATGGCTCCTGCCTTATAGAGGAAATCATAGTCCTGTGGAGGAATTACACCGCCAACAATCACCATAATATCCTCACGGCCCAGCTTTTTGAGTTCCTCAATTACCTGAGGTACCAGGGTCTTATGTCCGGCTGCAAGACTGGAAACACCCAGTACATGTACATCATTTTCCACAGCTTGACGGGCTGCTTCTGCCGGTGTCTGGAATAGTGGTCCAATGTCAACATCAAATCCTATATCCGCATAGCCTGTTGCCACTACTTTAGCGCCCCTGTCGTGACCATCCTGACCCATTTTGGCGATCATAATACGCGGACGGCGGCCTTCCAAAGTAGCAAACTTATCAGCCAGTTCACAAGCATGCTTGAAACTGCTGTCATCTTTAGATTCTGATGAATATACTCCTGATATTGATCTTATCACGGCTTTGTACCTCCCATAAACTTTTTCCAATGCCATGGATATCTCACCTAAGGAAGCACGTTTGCGGGCTGCATCAATGGCCAAGGCCAGCAAGTTGTCTTCACCCGTTTCAGCTGCTTTGGTAAGAGCATCCAGTGTTTGTTGTACTTCTTCATTATTTCTGTTGGCACGTAACTGGGCCAGACGTTTTAACTGTGCCTCCCTTACTGCCGTATTGTCGACCTCAAGTGTTTCAATCGGATCTTCTTTGTCCAATCTGTATTTGTTTATTCCGACAATAGTATCACGACTTGAATCGATACGAGCCTGTTTACGTGCTGCAGCCTCTTCAATACGCATCTTGGGTATGCCTGTTTCAATAGCTTTTGCCATACCACCCAGGGCTTCAACTTCCTCAATGAGTTTCCATGCTTTATGTGCGATCTCATTGGTCAGTGATTCAACATAATAGGAGCCTGCCCATGGGTCAACCACCTTGGTAATGTTGGTTTCTTCCTGCAGATATATTTGAGTGTTTCTTGCAATACGTGCTGAGAAGTCAGTAGGCAGGGCAATAGCTTCATCAAGTGCATTGGTATGCAAACTCTGGGTATGGCCCAATGCAGCAGCCAGTGCTTCAACGGCAGTACGGGTCACATTGTTATATGGATCCTGTTCCGTGAGGCTCCATCCTGATGTCTGGCAATGTGTACGGAGCGCCATTGACTTATCGTCTTTCGGATTAAACTGCTTTACAATCTTAGCCCATAATAGTCTTGCTGCACGCATTTTGGCAATTTCCATGAAATGGTTCATGCCAATTCCCCAGAAGAATGATAATCTGGGAGCAAATGCATCTACCGGTATCCCTGCATGTATACCGGTACGGAGATATTCAAGTCCGTCGGCCAGTGTATAAGCCAGTTCAATATCGGCTGTTGCGCCGGCTTCCTGCATGTGGTAACCGCTGATGGATATTGAATTGAACTTCTTCATGTTCTTTGAAGTGAATTCAAAAATATCAGCAATAATCCGCATACTGGGTGCCGGGGGATAGATATAGGTATTACGCACCATGAACTCCTTGAGGATGTCATTTTGAATGGTACCTGTAAGCTTATCGAGCGTTACACCCTGCTCTTCAGCGGCTACAATATAAAATGCCAGGATTGGCAATACAGCCCCATTCATAGTCATGGAAACCGACATTTTATCGAGCGGAATCTGGTCGAACAAAATCTTCATATCGAGGATAGAGTCAATGGCTACACCGGCTTTACCAACATCTCCTACAACTCTTTCATGATCTGAATCATAACCACGATGTGTGGCAAGGTCAAAAGCAACCGATAAGCCCATCTGTCCGGCTGCAAGGTTTCTGCGGTAGAATGCATTGGATTCTTCGGCAGTGGAGAACCCGGCATACTGACGGATAGTCCATGGCTTCATCACATACATGGTGCTGTATGGCCCTCTTAAAAAGGGAACCAGTCCGGCAGCATAATTGAGATGCTCCATCTTACTTAGATCAGCCTCTGTGTAAATTGGCTTTACAGGGATCTGTTCGGTAGTCATCCATTCAGTGCCTTTCACCGGCTCCTTGGGCGACTCCTTACCATTTGACCTGATATCAATATTCTTAAAATCGGGACGCATATCTTTAATTTGAGTACTTACTTGTTAATTAAAATAATCTATTCGTGAAATCATTGAATAATAGAATGATTCCTACAACATCACTTCCAACTTCTTCTGGAAGCTGTATAAAGTGTTAAGTGCATTGCTCTTCACATGTATAAACTCATCCACGCCGGAAGCTTTTAAGGTATCAATGATTTCTTTCGGATACCCGGCCACCACAACTATAGCTCCGGGTTTACCGGTTTTTATGCTCTTGGTAATACCCCCGGCCAGTTCAGCATACTCTTCATCAGAACTGCAGATCACTACGATCTCAGCATCCGAAGCCAGCGCTGCCTTAACACCTTCTTCAGCATCTTTGAATCCGGCATTGTCAATTATTGAATAGCCGGCACCACCAAAGAAACCGGTGCTGAATGCAGCCCTTGCCTTACGCATTGCCTGATTTCCAATAGTAAGCATGAAAACAGCAGGACGCTTATTACCTTCGTTCTCCC
Source organism: uncultured Bacteroidales bacterium (assembly GCA_937894795.1). Lineage (GTDB taxonomy): Bacteria > Bacteroidota > Bacteroidia > Bacteroidales > Lentimicrobiaceae > Lentimicrobium. The sequence goes on along the minus strand of CALCQV010000155.1, from coordinate 6,606 downwards.
ATATTTCAGTTGCCAATCGTAAATCTTCAAACTCATCTGTTGCCCGCCTGATATCCAATGTTTTATATTGAGGCTGTCTGAAAGGCTTGCTTTCCGGTACTTCAACATCTGCATCTTCTTCCATTTGTATTTTTCCCAACATATTCTCATTCAGGTTCGGATGTTGATTAGTACCCAAAACCAAGGTACGCCTGTAGGCAACATCTTCCATTTTCTGTTTGGCACTTGCCGCTACTTCATCCTGAATGAAACCGGTCTTTATAGCTTCCATCATGCCCCCTTTTCCCTCCACTTCAAGGAAAAGTTTCCAGGCAGCATCAGCTAATGAAGCAGTAAGATTCTCTATATAATAGGAACCGGCTGCAGGGTCAATTACTTTATCAAGGTTTGACTCTTCCTTTAAGATGATCTGCTGATTTCTTGACATACGCAATGAGAAATCATCAGGCTCCTCGTAATTCATGTCAAAAGGCAGAACCGTAATGATATCAGCATTGCCTAATGCTGCCGACATGGCCTCAGTGGTTGTCCTGAGCAGATTAACATAAGGATCATAAATAGTCTTGTTCCAGTTGGCAGTGGTTGAATGGATATGCATTTTAGCTGAATCCATGGATGCGGGTTTGTACTGATTCACTATTTGCGCCCAAAGTAACCGGGCAGCACGCAACTTGGCTATTTCCATAAAGTAGTTGCCTCCGGTGGCAAATACAAATGTCATCTTTGGGGCTATCTCGTCAATACTAAAACCCCTGGTTGTATACCAGTGCAGATACTCATTACCCGAAGCGAGGGCAAAAGCCAATTCCTGCACCAATGTTGAACCTGCATTGTGGAAATACTGTCCATTAACACTCAACACCTTTAATCCCGGTAACGTATCCTTTGTATCTTTAAGTAACTCGGCACCCTCCAGTAAGTCGCCTTCAGCTGTGCTGTAGAAGTTCCCGTTTAGCAATACATAGCTCAGTGGGTCGAAATCAAAAATCATTTTAACTTTTGATTTATCCGTACCCGATGCTTTGAAACTCTCATCCATATAAGTCAACAGCCTTTCATAAGAAGGTGCGCTGTTGAAACAGACGGTAACCCTATTCAAGTCGATGCCTTTGAGCAGCTTTGCAACATCACCGGCTGAATTGACAGCCGATGCATCTAAAATAACAGCATCAGCGCCTCTTGTGGTTGCTTCCCTGGCCAGATGGTTGGCTTTCTCAATATCTGAATCCTCAATAGCCTGTGCAATAAGCCATTGATTTGATTCATTACCGGTTCCTCTGACAAAGGGGAATTGGCCCGGTATAGAGGTAAGCATCTGCCTAAGGCCGGTGAGATCTTCTGCACGGTAATAAGGCTTTACTTTTATACCCTCCGCCGTACGCCATATCAGCTTCTTTTCGTAATCTGCCCCTTTAAGATCCTGCTGTATTTTCTCCTCCCATTGTGAAGTAGCTATCGGCGGGAATTCTTTAAATAAACGTCCGGGCTTGTTTTCTTTTTCCATATTGTCCATGAATGGTATATAGGTTATACTAATATTATTCGGTCAATTATTACTTTCAAAACTATTTCCCTTGTACATTTGTTCTTGCACTTGCAATATTGTGCAGGGTTTGTTTATTAAATTCGCTGCAAAGGTAAAGGTTTTTAAACAAAACAACCTTAAGATGAGAGGATAATGTATAAATGAAACAAAGATGTAACAATCTGCATATATAAGGCAATCATTATCATAGCTTAATAAAGCATTCACCACTTACCTCAATAAATTAAACAAATGAAAGCAGTTATTTCAGGGGCTTCAGGTTTTATTGGCAGCAGATTGAAAGCTCACCTTGAATCATTGAACTGGGAGGTTGTCGCCCTTGGCAGGAAGGAATTCCAAATGGATGAAAATCTATTGAGCAATCTTATGGAGGGTTGTGATGTGATCATTAATCTTGCCGGCGTTCCAATCATAACCCGGCATACTGACAGAAACCGTAAATTAATATTTGAATCCAGAATCAATACTACTCTTAAGCTCATCAGTGCAATAAAACATACAAATCAGAAACCCAAACAATTAATATCAGCATCTGCCGTTGGAATCTACTCCGAAACCGGCGTAAATTCAGAATCAACCAACTCGTTTGCATCCGGATTCGTAGCCCATGTGGTTAAAGAATGGGAAAATGCAGCACGTAAAGTTGAATCTCCCACCCTGCTGACAATTGTACGTATAGGCATTGTGTTAGATGGGAAGCAAGGCGCCTTACCCACTATGATGCTTCCTTTCAAACTGTACGTAGGAGGTAACATAGGCTCAGGGAAACAGATGGTATCATGGATTCATATTGATGATCTTATCCGGGCATTCATGTTCATCATTGAAACGAGGCGTGAAGGAGTCTACAACTTCACTTCACCGGGATATATCAGCAATGCAGAAATAACCGTTGCCATAGCTAAAGCGCTTCACCGGCCGGCATTCTTTACCGTGCCTTCTTTTATACTTAAGTTGCTGTATGGTGATGGGGCCCAAATACTCACATCCGGCCAGATTGGCTATCCTGAAAGGCTATTGAAGGAAGGATTCAGCTTTCAATTTCCGCATATTGAGGGGGCCCTTGATGATTTGCTTACTAAAGAAAGCAGGGCTCTTTGATATTGGCCGCCGGCTTATACAAGCCACGGAGTAGATCATACCTGAAAATTTCATAATTTGCACCGTCTTTAATAACTCATTCCAATGAAGAATATTTTCAAGCTGATTTTAGCCTTTTTATTAGGCAGCTCATTACCTGCTTTTTCGCTGGATGACGCACGTATGTTGCGCTTCCCTGACATCAACAACAACCTTGTAGCCTTTGTTTATGCAGGCGATATCTGGACGGTAGATGCTACCGGCGGAAATGCCCGTCGTCTTACCTCCCATGAAGGAATGGAATTGTTCCCAAAGATTTCCCCTGATGGGAAATGGATAGCCTTCTCAGGTGAATACTCAGGTACACGACAGATTTTTGTAATCCCGTCAGTTGGCGGCACACCCCGGCAGCTTACTTTTTATAATTCTGTAGGTGTCATGCCCCCCAGAGGTGGTTGGGATAATGCTGTACTCGACTGGACGCCCGATAGCAAACAGGTTCTATTTCGTGGCAATCGTACATCCTTTGGCGAGCGTAACGGAAAGTACTTCCTTGTAAGTATTGATGGTGGCATGGAAACACCTCTCGAGATAGTGAATGGCGGATTTGCCGCTCTGTCACCCGATGGATCTAAAATCTGCTTTACCCCTGTTGACCGGGAGTTCCGCACCTGGAAGCGATACAAGGGAGGCAGGGCTACCGAGTTATGGATTTATGACCTTAAAAATCATAGCGCTGAGCAGATTACAAGCTTCACCGGCGCTGACCAATGGCCTACATGGTCGGGTAACAATATCTATTATGCATCCGACAAGGACCTAAAGCTCAATATCTATAAATATGATATCGCCACAAGGCAGTCGGTACAAATGACGTTCCACAAGGAATTCGACGTAATGTGGCCTTCCGGCGAAAACGGACAGCTGATATATGAGAACGGTGGATTTCTTTATAAGCTGAATCTCAATACAGGAGTTAGTGAAAAACTGGTGGTAAATATAAACTTCGACAATCCCAACCTCATTCCCTATTTCAAAAATGTAAAGGATGATATCGGTGGGTTTGATATTTCACCTACTGCCAAACGGGCCATCTTTGATGCTCGGGGTGACATTTTCACCGTCCCTGCTGAAAATGGCGAAATTGAAAATCTTACCAATACACAGGGAATCAGAGAGCAATACTCTGTCTGGTCCCCCAATGGCAAATATATCGCGTATGTGAGTGACGCATCGGGCGAATATGAATTTTACCTTCTCGAAAACAAGAAAGGAGCAGAAGCCAAACAACTTACTAAAGACTCCAAAGCATGGATAAACCCTGCCATATGGTCACCCGACAGCAGGTACCTCACCTATTCCGACAGGAATATGAAACTTTGGCTTCTGAATGTATCTTCCGGAAAACAAACAGAAGTAAATACCGCTTCCTTAAATGAAATACGTGATTACAACTTCTCACCCGATTCAAAGTGGATCACCTACTCCCGTGAAGGTACCAACGGCAACTCGGCCATTTGGGTGTACAACATAGAAACAGCAAAGAACCACCAGCTCACCGACAACACCTTCGCTGATGGGAATCCTGTATTCTCACGTGATGGCAATTATATCTTCTTCGCTTCCAACCGCGACTTCAACCTTGAATTCTCGAGCTTTGAATTTGATTACCTCTATACCAAGGCAACCCGCCTCTTTGCATTGGCGCTGAAAACCGACGGACCTCCCCTGGTAAAACAGAAAACTGATATCGAGCCGGTAACTGAACCAACTAAAACAGAATCATCCGATTCAGAAAAAAATAAAGCATCCAAAAAGAATTCAAAAAATGGCAAAGATGACGAAGCTGCTGAATCTAAAGAGAAACCGGCGGTTAAAGTTATCATAGATTTTGATAACATCAATCATAGAATAATGGCACTGCCGGTGGAATCAGGCAGCTATTACGGACTGCAACCGGCTGACGGCGGCCTACTATACGTATCAAACGGCAAATTGATGTTCTATAACCAGGAAGAGGAGAAATGTGTTGAAGTACTCGATCGGATAGGCAACTACAGCGTATCCGCTGACGGCAAATCACTTATCTACAATAATGGCAGTGACTATGGAATTATCAAGGTGAAGGAAGGTCAGAAAGCCGGTGCCGGCAAACTGAACCTCGACAACCTACAAATGAAGATCGATCCGCGCAAAGAATGGAATCAGATCTATACGGATGCATGGCGGATATTCAGAGACTATTTCTATGTAAGCAACCTCCACGGTGTTGACTGGCCGGGTATCAAACAGAGATACAGTCCTTTATTATCTTCTGTTTCCCATCGTGCCGATCTTGATTATATCCTTTCGGAAATTGTCGCAGAAACAAATACCGGACACTCCTATGTTGACTGGGGCGACTTTGCTAAAGTGAAACGTATTGAGGGCGGACTCCTTGGCGCTGAAATTATTCCCGATCAAACCGCCGGACTTTACAAGATCGGCAAAATCTACGACAGTGAAAACTGGAACAACAGTCGCAGGTCACCGCTTCATGATATAGGTGTCAATGTAAAAGAAGGCGATTATATTCTGAGCATTGGTGGTCGCAAATTAACCCTAAAGGACAATCCTTATGAGTTTCTTGAAAACACCGCCAATAAGAATATTGAGCTTGAAGTTAACAGTAAGCCAGAAGCCAACGGGTCAAGGATAGAGACTGTCAAACCCATAAAGAGTGAGCATGAACTTATGTACCTCGACTGGGTAAATGAGCGCAGAGCCTTGGTTGACAAACTATCAGGTGGCCGTATTGGCTATATCCATGTGCCGAATACCGCCGTTGAAGGTAACCGCGAACTCTTCAGGGGAATGTATGCATACCACGATAAGGAAGCACTCATTATAGATGACCGCTATAACGGAGGAGGATTTATACCCGATCGCATGGCCGACCTGCTCGACCGAAAGACACTCAGCTACTGGTATCGCAATGGACTGCAGCCTGGTGCTGCCCCGGGAATTGCACACGACGGTCCGAAAGCCATGCTCATCAACGGCTATTCATCCTCCGGTGGTGATGCCTTCCCTTATTATTTCAAAAAATTGGGCTTAGGCAAACTGATTGGAACACGCACCTGGGGAGGACTTATAGGCATATCACGTAATGCCGGTCTGGTGGATGGCGGATATATCTCGGTCCCCCAATTCGGCATCTTTGATGAAAACGAGCACTGGATCATTGAAGGTATCGGTGTTTATCCTGATATCGAAGTAATTGACCGACCCGAACAAATGTCCAAAGGCATTGACCCCTGCATTGAAAGAGCCGTTCAGGAACTGCTTCAGGAGCTAAAAGACAATCCTGTTAAGAAGATCACTCCGCCGACCCCTCCTGATAGGAGCAAATGGATTGAAACTGAAATTCATTAAAACATGATGAACTTCAAATAGACCGGTTCATTATTAACATTAACCTTTTAGGATTAATAAATCAGGGGCAGACAATCATCTGCCCCTGATTTATTAATAATATTAAGACGGCAGAGTCAGTCTGACCAACTTTGCCTGATTACACAATCAAATTTGAGAATGCATACTTCCTCCACCTGATGGCCGATTCCACTTCAGCCTTCACAGTATGCATTTCTCTTCCCTTGGGCGTTTCACAACACTTTAGGGAAAATCATTTCAAGATGTCAAAGAACTGAAACGCGTTCTGCGTTAAAACTTGTTTCGCGTTCTGCGTTAAAACTAGCTTGCAACTTACATGCAATCGTGCCAAATTTTGAAAAATGATATCGTTTGATACCCTGTGTCATGTTTTTTGGCAGTTAAAGCAACTGACACGAAAACTGACTTAGGGTATCAAACGATATCAAACGGTATCAAAACTGACAAAATGGCTGTTGTTTCCAATCAAACAATCCATATCCGTACCAAAAATGAAAATGTCCGCTAAAGTCCTATGTTTGCCATTATGTCACCCATTTTTACTG
>CALCQV010000154.1 GCA_937894795.1 uncultured Bacteroidales bacterium | reverse complement strand
ACCGGTATTGATCAGGTGCTTGATTTCATCAATGAAATTGAAGCAGCACGTGCCGACCTGCCTTTTGACATTGATGGAGTGGTTATAAAGGTTAACAGCATTGAACAGCAACGTTTACTTGGCAATACCGCAAAGGCACCCAGATGGGCCATTGCCTATAAGTACAAGCCGCAGGAAGCATCAACTACACTGCTCTCCATTGATTTCCAGGTAGGCCGTACCGGTATTGTAACACCTGTGGCAAACCTGGCACCGGTGCTGCTTGCCGGCTCTACCATCAGGCGGGCAACCCTCCATAATGCCGATGTTATGGGAGCCCTCGATGTAAGGGTAGGCGATACCGTATTCATTGAAAAGGGCGGCGATGTCATCCCCAAAATCACCCGCGTGGACCTTTCCAAACGTCCCGCCGGACTGCCACCCACCCAATTTATTGACGTTTGTCCCGAATGTGCCACCCCGCTTGAGAGGCAAGAGGGCGAAGCCTCATGGGTATGCCCCAATGACAAGGGATGCCCACCCCAGATAAAGGGCCGATTAGTGCATTTTATCAGTCGTCGCGCCATGAACATTGAAAGCCTGGGCGAGGGTAAGATTGAAATGCTGTACGATGCAGGGCTGGTACATAACCTGGCCGACCTGTACGACCTCACCCCTGAAAAGCTGCTCAACCTGGCTCAGATATTCGCCGAAAGGCAGACAAGCAGAGAAAAAAGAGTGCTCTTCCAGCAAAAGTCGGTCGACAACGTGATGAGGGGACTTCAAAACTCCAAACAAGTTCCCTTTGACCGGGTGCTGTTCGCCCTGGGCATCAAATATACCGGCGAAACAGTGGCCCGCAAGCTGGCCCGCCATTTCAGGGATATTGATTCGCTTATTAAAGCAACCAAACAGGAACTGATGGAAGCTGAAGAGATCGGCCCCCGCATTGCCGGTGCCATCACCGACTATTTCAGCGATGCCGGCAACCTGATACAGCTAAACAGACTTCGCAACCACGGACTCCAATTTTCAATGGCTGAAGCTCCCGGCAGGGTGAGCAATAAGCTGGAAGGAGCAACCATTGTGGTGAGTGGTACTTTCACCCTCTTCCCCAGCCGCGATGCCCTCAAACAGGCCATTGAAGAGCATGGGGGCAAGGTGGCAGGCAGCGTCTCCTCCAAAACCACCTTTATCGTGGCCGGCAGCAATATGGGCCCCGAGAAACGAACCAAGGCCGAGGCGCTGGGCATTTCCATCATTGATGAACATGAATTTTTGCAGAAGATTCAGTAAATCCATTCATTTTATTACCACACATCGTTTGAGACGTCATACATGGCGTCTCTACAATATTTATTATATCATAATAACACCGGAAATAATTTAATTTTGCGCTTAAATATCAACACATGAACCCCGGCGAAAAATCACTGATCAAATACTACGTTTATATTGTACTTTCCATGCTCTTCTGGGGCATGTCGTTCATTTGGTCAAAGATTGCCCTTAATGAATTTGAGCCCATCACCCTCATCTTCTTCCGCCTGGTACTATCGGCCATAGTGCTTACACTGATAGTAAGGCTGTCGCGGAATACTGAAAAGATAGCAAAGGCCGACCGCAAGTGGTTTCTGCTGCTGGCATTGGCTGAGCCCTTCTTCTACTTCCTGGGTGAGAACTTCGGCCTGCAATATGTCTCACCGGCAGTAACATCAGCCATCATAGCCACCATACCGCTGGTCACGCCGCTGGTGGCCTTCCTATTCCTCAGGGAGCGCATTGACAAATACACCATCACCGGCATCTTCATTTCTTTTGCAGGAATCATATATATGCTGGTAAACCGCGACCTCTCGCTCAATGCCAGTCCCAAGGGCATCGCACTGCTCTTCCTGGCCGTATTCTCAGCGGTAGCATACACCTTCTTTATCAGGAAGCTGGCCAACAAATACAAGGCCATCACCATACTGCTTTGGCAGAACATCATAGGAGCCATCTATTTTCTCCCGTTCTTCATGGTGTTCGACTTTGCACAGGTGCTCACCATACGCCCCTCCACCTCGTCAGTCATGGCCATCGTGCAGCTCTCCATCTTTGCATCAGGACTGGCCTTCTGGCTCTTCATCATCGTAGTGGCAAAGCTGGGCATGGTTAAAGCAAACATCTTCACCAACCTCATACCCGTATTCACCGCCGTATTTGCCTACTTCATCATCGGTGAACTCATCACCCTGCAAAAAGTAACCGGCATCATACTGGTCATCACGGGCATTGTAGTATCACAAATACCGGCAGTACGAACCATTTATGCAAACCGGCGTGCCGGTTAACACCACGGAAGATGCACCGGCTAAGGCACTTAGCGCTAAATTGCCTTACCAAAGTCCAATAAAGTTTCAAAAAAGTGCAAAATTGGTGCGGTGAAATCAAATAAATTTATAATTTTGCCAACCCAAACGGGACAAAATCCCGCACAGTGGAATCCATGGCGAGGTAGCTCAGATGGTTAGAGCGCAGGATTCATAACCCTGAGGTCACGAGTTCAACTCTCGTCCTCGCTACAAAAAAACTGCAATTAACGGCAAGCCGGAAATTGCAGTTTTTTATTGCACCTCATCCCTAAATCCCTTCTTCCCCGATAGATCGGGGCAGGCTCCGACAAGTCGGGACAGGCTCTAAATGAGAAGGGACTTTCGGCTTCGCGTTCAGGATAAATAGCCGTTTCCTGAACCCACGGAGTGGGTGAAAGTTGTTTAGAAACCAGATGAGTGAAGGGAGTAATAACCCCCGGAGGGGGTGTAAGTATTTTGGATTGGTTTGACATAAAACAGATGATTTTACCTGCCCGGGGCAGATGACAAACCATCGTATCCATCATCAAGATAACGCTTGTACCAGTTGTAATAGGTTCGTTTATGAATGCCCAATTCTTTCAATGTTCGGTTTAAACTTAGGTCTGAGCCTTCCACCAAACGAATGATCTCGTATTTTTCATCCTGACTGAATCGCATATACTTCTTGAATATTATAATTCTTCTGATTCTATACCATTCAAGCTTTTTTTTAGCTCCTTATTCTCAACATACATTTCTCCAAGCTCACGCTTGAGCAGGTCATTCATTCTCCTGAGATCAGTAACTTCGTCACGGGTGGCTTCGCGAAGTGTATCCCCGCTCAGCCTGCGCTTACCGGCTTCAATGAATTCCTTGCTCCACTTGAAATAGTTGTTTACATGAATACAGTGCTTACGGCATATGG
>CALCQV010000153.1 GCA_937894795.1 uncultured Bacteroidales bacterium | reverse complement strand
GATGTGCCTACCATAAGGGTACGTGGAATTGGTTCCTTTCCAGGACGTGCGGAAGTGAGTGAAGCGCCTTTGTATGTTGTTGATGGGATGTTCTTTGATAATATTGACTTCCTCAACCCTTCTGATATTGCATCCATCTCCGTCATGAAGGATGCCTCTGCCGCAGCCATTTACGGGGTGCGCGCCGCCAATGGGGTTGTGCTGATTGAAACGAGATCAGGACAATACAATCAGAAAAACGAGATAATCTATAATGGGTATTTTGGCTATCAGATTGCACAGGATGTTGTAAAAATGGCCAACTCTGAACAGTTTACCCAAATGGCCATTGAATCAGGCTCCGCAGCGGATGAATCATTCATCCTGAATGCCATGCAACGCTACGGAAGAAGCCGCACAAATCCCAATATACCGGAGCCAAATACCGACTGGTATGCCGAGATTCTACGCCCCGCTATGATAAGCAACAATAGTCTTGATTTTTCAGGTGGCACCGAGAAGGCAAGGTATTCAATCGGAACAAGTTATTTCAATCAGGATGGAATCATGGATATGAAGAACTCATACGAGCGACTGAATCTGCGTTCCAAAGTTGACCTGAAAGCCACCAACTGGCTTACCATAGGTGGAAATATGATTTTCAGCAATGCCACTAAATTCAACGATGCGGAAGGAGCATGGAATCAAGCCTATTTTGCTGTTCCTGTAATGCCTGTGTATGATGAGTTGAACGTTGATGCATTCCCCATCAGGTTCTCAAATGCCCAGGCTATTGGCTATAGAAGCGGACAAAATCCATTTCCTGCCATGAATTTCAATATCGACAGGATGAAGATCAAGAAGTTGCTGGCCAATTTCTACATGGAAGCAACTATTCTTCCTAAAATACTCACATTCAAAACTTCGTATAATTACAGTTCCACTTCTGTTGACCAGCGAATAGTGAATCTTCCATGGTTCCTGGTAGGAGGTGGCGACTTCAAGGTTACCGATGCATCGCTCACAAGGAATTTTTCTGATTACAACAACCATATCTGGGATAACGTACTCACACTTACCCAAAAATATGGCAATCACAACTTCACTCTCATGGGTGGAACATCTTTCAAGGATGAAAACTATTTGAGGATTACCGCTGTTGGGAAAAATTTCCCTACCAATATGGAGCAATCATGGTATCTTAACCTTACTGAAATCATTGATGCTGTTTCAACCACCGATGATGGCCTGAGGCAATATGGCATGTCATACTTCGGCAGGTTCGCCTATAACTACATGGACAGGTACCTGCTATATGCAACGATGCGTAGAGACGGGAGCAACAAGTACCAGCAAACCTGGGGCAACTTCCCTACCATAGGGGTTGGATGGGTAATAACAGAAGAAGGCTTCTTCAAAGATAATGGCGTTGTTGATTATCTGAAATTCAGGGCCAGCTGGGGGCAACTCGGTAATGATAGGGTACCGGCAAGCGACGGGGCATTTACAACCACTCCGGTCAATACCAGCATGGGTGGCGCACAAGTTGCAGGAACAGTGGTTTCAAACTCTTATTCAGAGCTTAAATGGGAGCTGACCGAGGAGACCAATGTGGGTTTCACTTCCCGAATGGTGAATAATAAGCTATCAGCCGAATTCGACTATTATACCAGAGATACCAAGAATGCTGCCATTCCGGTTATCATACCCGGCACCGGCATTACTGTTTTAAGGCCGAGGGGAACTATCCGCAATTCAGGTGTTGAACTTGCCTTGACATGGACAAATAAAATAAGCGACAGATTCAGCTATAGTGTAGGTGGCAACTTCTCTACACTGCGCAATGAGGCAACTGACCTTTACGGACTTCCATATATAGATGGCGGCTCCGCTGAATTCCGTCAACGTACTTATGTCGGTGAACCATTGATGGCTTTCTATGGATGGGAAATAGCAGGTGTATACCAAACCCAGAGTGAAGTGGAAACCGATCCCACTGCCATCACTGAAGCAGAAGCCGGCAATATCCTTGAACCCGGTGATTTCAAGTATGTCGACCAGAACTCTGACGGCAAGATTGATGGTGATGACCGCGTAATTTTAGGCTCCTATTTCCCTAAAATAATGTATGGCGGTGATATCAACATCAAATACATGAGCTTCGATTTTTCAGCAAGCATATACGGCCAGGCAGGAAACAAAATTCTGAACCGTAAACGGGGTGAACTTATCTGGACTCCCGACGGCAACCTTGATGCAGATCTGGCCGTTAACCGTTGGCATGGACCGGGTACTTCCAATGAATATCCCTCCTCCAAGGGCCTGCGTAAAGGTTGGAACCAGAAAATGAGCGACTATTTCATTGAGGATGGTGCCTTTATACGCATACAGAATGTTCAGCTGGGGTACACTTTCTTTAAAGTACTCGGAGTTCGCTTCCCCGAAACCAGAATTGCCCTAACAGCCGAGCGTCCATTGAACTTCTTCAACTACAATGGTTTTACACCCGAAGTGCCGAATGGCATTGACACTCAAACCTATCCAATACCAGCGGTTTATACTGTTAATCTGAATGTCAAGTTCTAACTCTTAAACTATTATTATCATGAAAAGATATATTTTCCTCTTATTTGGCACCGTAGCATTCATCTTCATCCTCACAGGGTGTGAGAAATTCCTTGATGAACCTGCTGAAAACAGGGCTTTTACTGAATTGACTGATTATACAAAGAGTAGCGATATGATTAAGCCTCTTATCGGTACATATTCTGAACTCAATAATACGGAGTGGGAGGACAATCCACTGATATGCCGGAGGGCTGGGTGACCAGCAGGATTTTGCTGAAACCGACAGGTTTAATTACAAGAAAGACTACTGGATGTATAATTCCCTATTCCAGAATTATTATACCAATATGTTGTCAGCCAATTCTGCTATGGAGCAAATAGCACTTTACCAGGCAAATATGCCCAATAAGGCCCTAGGCGACCAATATATTGCTGAAGTGAAAGTCCTGAAATCATGGTGGCTCTTTCAGCTTAGCCGTGTATGGGGTGACCTTCCGGTTCCTCCATCCTCCGATGCCTCACAGCTCTATGTTACCCCTCTCTCAACCAAAGATGAGATAATGCAAATGATCTCCAAATGGATGGATGAAGCCATTCCACTTTTGCCTGACATGAGGCCTAACCAACGTACTGATATCCCCGGCGGGGTAACAAAGTATACGGCACTGGCAATGAAAGCACTGGCTAACCTCGAACTGAAAGATTATCCTGCAGTTGCTGCTGCAACCGGCCAGATTATCAATTCCAACAAATTCTCACTGGAACCCGACTTCTATGAATTATTTAAAATCAAGGGAAAACTAAATAATGAGATTATCTGGGAAATGCAGTATTCTGACCTTGGTCAGGCTACCGGCGATAACTTCTCCTATCTCTTTGCTTTCTTCGGGCCGCAGGGCTGGACTCCAGCTGTTGCAGGTGCCACCGATGGTTGGGGATTCTATGAACCAAGCTTGAAATTCATAAAATTTATGCTCGATAGAAATGAAACAGTACGACTGGAAACCAGTGTGCTATTCACCGATAGGGGAATAACCGAATTGAAATCCGATCCCAAATATGCAATCTTACCCTCATGGATTTCCAACACTACCCGATCAGGTGATGTCATTAATGATTATGCTCGCGCCCTGTTTGCCAGCGGCAAACATTACCTCCCTTCAAACCAGCTTACTGCCGGCAGAACTGAATATGGTACAAATAAAAACTTTCCCATGCTACGCTATGCCGAAATACTTCTGATGTATGCCGAAGCACTTACCCAAGGCGCCTCAGGTGATGCAGGAACTGCAGTTGAAGCGGTGAACCTTGTTAGGGAAAGAGCTCAATTGAGCACTCTCTCAAGTGTGACCACTGACCAGGTTATGGATGAGAAGTTTGCTGAACTCTCTATGGAATGGGGCGCCCGCTTCTATGATATGGTGCGGTTGAACAAGCTAAATGAACTAAGTTACGAAGGACGTAATTTCACGGCTGATAAGATCTTTCTGCCCTACCCGCAGAACCAGATTGACCTGCTTCCCGTTTTAAGTAAATAGTTGCTTTAATTACCTAAAAAACAGAGATATGAAACGTATAAATAACCTGTTTATCCTCGCGTTGTTCACCTTATTGGTAATATCATGCGAGAAGGGACTCGATCCAATAACAGCCATTTCTCCCGGAAATGACATGGAAGACCCTACCGTCTCCATTACTTTTCCTGAAGTTGGCAAGGTTGTCAGG
>CALCQV010000152.1 GCA_937894795.1 uncultured Bacteroidales bacterium | reverse complement strand
TGCCTGCATCAAAACCGGCGGGGCTGCCATCATTGATATTGGTGGCATTGGCATCTGTGGCGGTGAAGTTGAGCCAGTCAGTACCATTCAGCGTATACTGAAGCCTGAGCCGGTTGGCTGCGGGTCCGCTGTTGCGGTTCTCCCATGCAATGCTGATTTCATTGTAGCCAATGGTTGAAACATCAAACTGCACACCGGCGGTTCCACTGTTTGTTGCCTGTTCCGGATACGTTGTTGTACTCCAGGCATAAAGGACAGGATTACCGGTGGCAAAGCTACCGATGGTGCCGCCTATGGTTGATGCGGTTCCTGCTCCTGTGCTGGGAGTTAGATTCTGTTGATCAAAGTTCCACTGGGTAATAGTTACCTGTGACCAGGCCGACCCAATTCCGGTAATTAATGCAAACAGCACTAATAACGGTAACTTAAGGTAGTTTTTAATCATGATTAAGGATTTACTGGGGTTAATTGAACGTTAGTATGTTATGTTTTTATTCTCACTATACGAAGCACCTTGTATCAGGAATGATAGTCATATTTATTGGTTAATCTTTAAAAGGTGCAAAAGGTAACCCCCTCAATGCTTATTTTTTTCATAAAAAAAAGCCCTGCCGTAAGAAAGGCAGGGCTTTTTATGTGTTATAAATGAAAAATTACCTGATAAACAGCTTCACTGAATGAACCCCGTTTTGGTTTTGCATACGGCCAATGTATATGCCGGCAGGTAAATTAATACCTATTTCCTGCATGCCATTCAGGCTATATGCGGCCACTTGTTTACCACTGATGTTAATGATACTGAACAGGTATGAATCATTGGTTTTTGGTTCAATGACTATTTCATTGCCACGGCTCCAGATTCTGGCCAGGTCAGTCTGGATGTTCTCAACACCAATGTTCTTGAGGTCAATGAATAACACTGACTCAACGCCACCCGAAGGATTGCGTGTGTCGGTAGTTGACCATACGCCATCAGCATCCGTGTAGGTATGTACTACGCTGCCGTCGCCATTATCGTGTACCTTAATCATCTGAACACCATTGGGATTAACATTTGGTACAATACCTCCCCATGAACCGGTTACACCGGTAACATTCTCACAATAGAATGGAGCATATACGGTGGTAGCGCAGAAATCAATGCCCGATGACTCGATATGGGTTCCATAGATTGGCCTTAAGGTATCAGATGTTCCGTTGTAGAGGAATACAAAGTCACCTGCATTGTCATTGCTGATTGCTTCAATGGCGGTACCGTGGGTAGGCAGGGCTTCGGTGCCAAACTGCAATACACGGGCATATTGGTCGGTAGTGAAACGGTGGGCTACTTCCGTACCTTCGTTACCATCGTTCATCACTATACGCATATAGAGGTGGTTACCGGGGGTAAAGCGGTCATTGCCCGATGGTTCTGTAATAAACCATCCACTCCAGCTACCGGCAGCATCGGTGGTAAATTCACCATATTGTCCCGGGGTGTCGAGTGAAGTGCTGGTTGTGCGGGCAAAGGTGCCGTCTTCATTGGCGAAGATGGTATTGCCGGCTCCGTTGAAATCAGGCAGGTCAGATTCCACCACTACCTTGTTGTAATAACGGTAGGTTGCATTGGGGAGCAGATAGCTGAGGGTAGCATGGTATGCAAAGGGTATACGGTTGATATTGGTTCCGTTCAGGCCTTCAATATATTCAGGCAGTATGATTGCTGTGATGCCGGGCAGAGCGGAGGTGGTAACCGAGCCACTCACGGTAACGGTTTTTTCAACAGCGCCTCCACCGTTGTTGGTGATGACCTCCAGGTTGTAATCGCCCATGGCCAATCCGGCTTTCAAACGAACATGAACGGCAACCGGCTGGCCTGTAACAATACCATCAGCAAAAGGAATATCGAGTGATGCAGTGAAGGTGGTGTTGTCGAGTGATATCTCATAATCCTGAGGTGCCACAACGGCAATATTTCCGGCACCTTCCAGGTCTGAACCACTCAGGGCATACGACTGTGATGCCGAAGGACCGGCGAATTCAATGTAGGTAAATCCGTTAAGGGTTGAAGGGATAACGGTAAGCGTTGGCTCACCGGTAGGCATCAGGTCGATTACAAGTTCTGTATCTTCACCACCAAGTGGGTTGCGGGTGTCAACATTGCCCCATACGCCATCGGTTGAAGTCCATACATTTACCAGTGTACCATCTTCTGCACTGCGCTCCTCAATACGGCGAACTCCGTCGGGCAGTACATTGGGAACGATACCGCCCCATGAACCGTTGGTTCCGGCAACATCTGTCAGATAGTATTCGGCATAGTTGTTCAGCGTATTATAATCTATGCCTGTTGTTTCAATGCTTGATGCATATAGGGGTTGGCCTTCGCCGGTTTCATTGCCGAAGAGGTAAACCATATTGCCAGGAGTGGCAAGTGATATACCGCGTATTCCGGTTCCTGTAACATCATTGTATGGCTGACCGAAGTTAACAACATGGGCCATGGAGGCAGTAGTAAACCTAACGGCTACGGTGGTACCGTTTGCACCATCGTTCAGCATGATACGCATATGCAGGTCATTGCCTGGGGTGAACCGGCTGTCGCCTGTTGATTCAAGCATGAACCAGCCACTGTAGTTACCTTCGGCATCGGCGGTAAACTCACCATATTGTCCTGAAGTGCCCATTGAACTGGCAGTAGTGTGGGTGAAGGTGCCATCGCTGTTAACCAGTATGGTGTTGCCGGCTCCGTCAATGGCAATATCATCGGTGGCAAGAACGGCTTTGTTGTAATAGCGGTAGGTGGCGCCGGGTTTCAGATATGAGAGTGTAGCATTGAATGCCAGTGGAAGCCGTTGGTTGTTGGTACCATTGATACCCTGGATATAAGCAGGAACGGTTTCTGCCAATAATTCCGGTGCAAGGTGAAGAACCAGCACAGAGTCAACTCCATAAACCGGATTGCGGGTATCGGTGAAACCCCATACACCATCAGCTGAAATCTCCTGACTTACAACAGCGCCGGTGGTAAGGCTGCGCTCCTGAATACACTGTATACCATTGGCATTAAGATTTGGTATAATGGCACCCCATGAACCGTTATGTCCTGAAACCAATTCCCTGTAGAATACAGGATACTGTGTAACAGCTGCGAAGTCAATGCCGGTGGTCTCTATGCTTGTAGCAAACAGAGGCCTGCCGGTAGCTGTGGTATTATCATAAAGAATGGAGAAATTCTTCGAGCCTGCAAGTGAGGTAGCGCGTACGGCAGTACCATCAATGGCAGTGGCCTCGGTTCCGAATTTAAGAACCGTAACACCCTCGGCAATGGTAAGATAATGAACGGCTGCAGTACCTCCGGCACCATCGTTCAGACGGATACGCATGAATATTTCATTGCCTGCGTCAAAGCGGGCATTGCCCGACGGCTCAAGCATAAACCAACCGGTAAAGGAACCTGAAGCATTGGTGGTAAGCTCGCCATATTGGCCGGGAGTATTGAAACTGCCAAGGGTTGATCGGGTAAACGTGCCGTCAGCATTCACATAGATTAATACGCCTGCACCATTGGTTGTTGGTGAATCGGCACCTGTTACAGCCATGTTGATATATCGGTAAGTGGTATTGGGCAGCAGGTTTTGAAGCGTAGCCCTGAATGCAAACGGTACCCGGTTATTTGAAGGGGTATTGCCGCTCATGTAGAGAGGCAGAATATCGGCAGTAACAGCAGGTGGCAATGAAATGACAATGGAACTGCTGTTTGCTGAAGTCAATCCGGTGGCAGTGGCCTGCAGCACATAGGTACCGGTAGCCGTAAAGCTGATATCATTAAAGGTAGCTTCACCGGCAACGGCAGTTTGTGTAAGGGTACCGGCCACATTGCCGGGCCCGCTAACCTTTGCAAGCGTTATGGCACCGGTATAACCGGGATCCACCAGCTCATTTATATTAAGGGCCTGTACCTTAAAGGAGGCAACACTCATATTCAGGAAGCCTGTGGCAGGGAAATTACTGAATGCAAGATGCGTGGCAGGATTGGCAACCAGTCCATTGCAGGTTACGTTAACGGTTGATGCTCCACCACCGGTATTGCCAATAACCTCGCCGTTATAGGTACCTGCTGCCAATCCGGCTTTTAACCTAACATAAATCGTTGTTGCCGGAAGTGCACTTCCAGTATAAGGTATATCTATTGGGAGGGTAGAGAAAGTACTATTATCAAGCGATATTTCATAATTGGTTGAGGGGGTTACAGAAACGCTATTGGCCGCCGGTGCAAGTAATGCTCCTGATAAAGAATAAGTTTTGGAGGCAGAAGGCCCTTCATTGATATTATAGCTGAAGCCGTTTAAAACAGCGGGTGTAACGGTAAGTGTGGGGCCCTGTACCGGTGCTATGCCAAAACCGGCCAAGCCGGCAGGCAAGGTTACCGGAGTAGTTGAAACGGTTTGGAATCGTAAGCTTGGATCTGTCCAAGCTACCAACGAACCTGTTGTAATACCCGGTAATAGTTGGATATTCTGGTTGGCGGTACTAACGCCATTTCCTGTCCAGGCAGAACCCGGATCATTGCCCGGATTACCGAATATGTCTGTGGTTACACCTCCATATAAAAGGGAAAGTGCATCATTTCCATTGAACACAAAAGCGTAGGTAACAAAAGTAACGGTAGTTAAGCCCTGATCGGTGAGATAAGTCCCCATATTTGCAGTGCCAATAACCATAACAGCATTAGGTGCAAGCGTGCCGGTACTTACTGTTACTACTGTTGCCAAAGGATTACCATTTGAACCCTGTTGAACAACCAAATTATTGGTTGCAAAGTCCAGCGTGGAGGCTGTATTGTTCCATACCTCTATACCCTTGGGAACTGAACCGGAATTGGTTTCCACATATTGGCTGATAATTTGTCCGCTTACCGTGCCTGTGAAGAGCACCACCATAAGCAGGGCGACAAAAACACTCAGCTTTGATTTGAATGTGTATAGTTTTCTTTTCATCTAAATTGATTTTGTTTGTAATTAATTTATTGATTGATATAGACTTGAAATGCGAATTTATTGAGAAGTTAAAATTACTGTTTTTTGGGGTTCTGTGATTTCCTGCTTCTTAATTTAACGTTAAATATAGGGCATTTTTCAAAGGATAAAAAAGCATCTGCTCCCCAAATGGAACAGATGCTTATATATAGCATGGCATTTTTTAGTTCAGCAGTACTTTCTGACTGAAGATGCCGTTTGCCGTTTGTATTTTTACCAGGTAAATGCCTGACGGCAGGTTCATTTCACGGCTTTCCCTATTGCCATTCATCTCAAAGGTGGCGACAGTGCGTCCCTGTATGTTGATAACATTTACAAGAGCAGCACTGCTTGCGGTGAGTTCTATGTTAAGCAGGTTGTTCCAGCTGTAGATCTTACCATAAGAAGCGGGTATTGACGGGATTCCGTTGGTAGTATTGATTACCAGTACATTGTCGAGACCTCCCGTTGGGTTGACGGTATTGGTTTCACCCCAGATGCCGTTAACGAGTGAAGCATAACCAACCATTTCGCCCGATGCGAGTGATCTTTCTTCCACGCGTTTCACTCCGTTGGCATTGATATTTGGAACAATGCCGCCCCAGGCGCCCATGATGCCGCTAACGTTGGTGGCATAGAAGGGGGCATAACTGTTGGTGGCAGCGAAATCAATGCCGCAGGCTTCAATCTGGGTACCGTACAATGGCCGGCCACTGCCTTCCATATTATCGTAAAGCAACACAAAGTTCTTTTCACCGAAGTCACTCAAACCGCGAATGGCAGTACCGGCAGTGTCAGATACGGCCGTGCCGAAGCCCAGCACTTTGGTGCTTTCAGTGGTTGTGAGGTAAGTGGTTTCCATGGTTCCGTTGTTGCCATCATTCAGTATAATACGCATAAAGAGCTCAGTGCCCGGCTCAAAGCGTGAAGCATTGCCGGTAGGTTCGGTCATGAACCATGCACTGTAACTGCCGGTGGCATCAGTGGTGAATTCACCGTATGATCCTGCAGTGGCCAAACTGGGGCTTGAAGTACGGGTGAAGGCTCCGGTGGCTGAAACAAATATAACATTGCCCGCTCCGTTGTATGTCGGACTGTCAGTACCCAGCACTATCTTGTTGTAGAAGCGGTAGGTGGTGTTTGGCAGCAGATTTATGAGTGTGGCATGATAGGCAAATGGCACTCTGTAATTATTGGGGACGGTGCCCTGCATGTAAAGAGGCTGAATGACATCAGCAAGCCCCGGTTCCAGTCCTGATTCAACGGTACCCGACAATGAGAGGCTCAATGCGCCGGCACCACCGCCGGTAACGGCGAGCACCTCATTGTAATTCCCGGCAATTAATCCGGCTTTCAGTCGAACGGCTACCGGTTCAGGGGAGAGTATACCATCGCTGTACTGGAAAGTGAGGGTAGGGAAGAAGTTGCTGCCATCCATTGATACTTCATAGGAAGCAGGAGCAGTAACGGTAATTTCGCCGGCAGCAGGTTCCAGGTTAGATCCTGATATCTCGGTAAACTGTCCTTCAGAGGGCCCTTCACCAACCAGGTAATTGAAACCGCTCAGGGCGGCAGGGTCAGCAATGAGCAATGGGGCAGTGCCGGTACCTCCGGTAAAGGTTACATTGTCGTACCTGACGGTGCCTGATGAACCATACGTACTGGTAGGATTGGCTGCGCCATAGTTTTCACCATCTACAAACTCGGTTACTATACGCACGGCAAAGGCCGGGTTGTTGTTGGCACCTGCAATGGCCGAGAGCTGTGCGCTTCTATTGTACCAGGTTGAGCCGGTATCAGCCACAAAGCGGCCTTCATCAAAGCCGGCGGGAGTGCCATTCAGGCGTTGGTTAACTGCATTTGCCTCAGAAGCTTCAAAGTTCACCCAGTCGGTTCCGTTAAATGTATACTGCAGGCGTAACCTGTTGGCAGCCGTGTTGCTGTGCCGGTTATCCCAGCTCACCTGTATATCGCTGTAACCTGAGGTTGAAACCGTGAATTGCACACCGGCAGTACCTGAAAGGGTTGACTGTGCAGGATAGGCTGCTGTATTCCATGCCCTGCCATCAGAGGGATTACCTCCTGCCCATGAGGTGTTGGTGCCGCCTATATTGTCGGCAGTGCCCGAACCTAAGGTGGGTGTCAGTACTTCCTGATCGAAATTCCATTGGGTAATGGTAACCTGTGCACTTGCTTCATAAACGCTGAATGCAATGGCAAGCAGCATTGCAAACAGTAATTTACTGTAATTCTTCATCATAAGTGTTATTTTATGGGTTGAATGGTATAAAATGTGATTCAAAAGCATTAACAAGCTATAAAAGTACATTGTTTTGCTTAAAAATCATAATGAAAACCCATCTGATTCAAAATATTGGAACATTGGTTATATTTGACCTTAAATTGGAGCGGTTATGATAGAGGAGCATTTAAAGATTCACGATAAGTTTTCACTTGAGCTTAAACTGGGCTTTCTGGCCAAGGAAGACGATGTTAATGAATTCTCGGTGAATACATGGATTTTCATGCCCAACAGCCTGGATATAAACCGCTGGAACTATTCAAAGGACGATTTCTACAGGGATCTGAAGTCAAATATACGGCTCATCACACCGGTTTACACCCTTGAAGAGATAGCTAACAGGCAGGAGGACCCATACAGTCAGCTGGAAAAGGCCTTCAAACAACTGGAGGGTGCCCCTTCAAGGGAAACGGCAGGAGCTTATGAGTACCATATCCGGATGTTCCTGTCCATTCTTAAGAGTGCCTTACGTGAAGACATCGTCTTCATAGTAAAGAATGAAGACAAAGCCGATAATAGGCTCACAGGGCTCTATATCAGGAATATAACGACGATTGCCGGGCACTACCGGGCACTGCAGCCCCTTGTTGACAAGCCGGATACGCGTGACCGGCTGTTCAATTATTTCCTCTTTGGTGACGAGTTCATGAGCAACCTCATAGAGCAGCATACCTTCAAGCTGATAGCAGGTTTACGCCGATACAGTAAGCTGGCCTCAGACGAAGCCTCATCACTCATGGATCTCATCAGAAAGGAGATAGAATATAAAAGGGAGAAAGGCTTTCTTTTTGTGCAAAAGAACACTCGCAATCATAACCGTGACCTGGTTTTTCGCTTGAGCCTGCTCAAGAAGTATGCTGAGAACGAGCTTTTTCTGGAGAGTGCCAAAAGGCGTGACGGGCTCCTTGCTGAACAGCTGTCGCTGAGCATTGCGGCCGGAATATCAATGATCTTTGCCACCGCTATTGCCTTCTCTTTTCAGCGGCAGTATGGTAATCTGACCATGCCTTTCTTCGTGGCACTGGTGGTAAGCTATATGTTAAAAGACCGCATTAAGGAACTCGCCCGCAATATGCTGGCACATCGGTTAGGGCGGCGTTTCTTCGATACCAAAACGGTTATCAGTGTCAATGAACATAAAATAGGCTGGCTCAAAGAGGGGATGGATTTTATTTCAGAGCGTAAGGTGCCCGCCGAAGTGATTCGCATCAGGCAGCGTTCAGCCATTCTTGAAGCCGACAACCGCAACAATAAGGAGCAGATCATACTTTACCGCAAGCTGGTTCGCCTCAACAGGGGCAGCCTCAGCAAGGTAAGTCCCTATCCAACGGCCGGTATGAATGATATTGTAAAGATTAATGTTTCAAATTATATCCGTAAAATGGATAATCCCTTTATCCCGCTCTATGTTCCCTTAGAGAATGACCGTATCGGGGTGGTGAAAGGGGAGAAGATGTACTACCTGAACCTGATCATGCAGTTCAAACATTCTGATGGGATTCGCTTTAAGCGTTACCGTATAGTGATGAACAGGAAAGGCATTCGTGAAGTAGAGAGTTTCTAGATAATCCTTCCGGTATTTGTCTTCAGCGTGTCAATCCACTTGCTGTCGGGCTTCAGGGGGACAAACTCCCTGATTTTTTGGAGCAGCAGGGCAGGGTCTTCTTCAACAATCAGGTTTTGGAAGTGTTCGTATCTTACAAAGTGTTTCTCAACCGAGTGTTCCAGAAATTTCACCAGGTAGTCGTAGTAACCGCCGGTATTAAGCAGTGCCAGGGGTTTATCAATAATAGAGAGTTGATTCCACGACATGATTTCAAACAACTCATCCAGCGTGCCGATCCCTCCGGGCATGGCAATAAAGGCATCTGCAAGTTCAGCCATCAGCTCTTTGCGGCGACTCATGCTGTCAACAACCCTGAAATCGTTGAGTTCGGTATAGGCCACATCCAGGTCAATAATGCTTTGAGGCATCACACCGGTAACCTTGCCTTTATGTTTGAGCACTTCATCGGCTATGGCACGCATCAGTCCAATGCTGCTGCCTCCGTAAACAAGTGCGGTATTGCTCTCTGCCATGAGCCGCCCCAGCTCTCTTGCTGCGTAAGCGAAGTTCCTGTCGGAGCCCGGTGAGGAGCCGCAGAATACACAAATGCTCTTTATTTTATTCATAGTTGGTTATTTGGATGGTTGGTTGCTGTTAATGGAATGTCAACTGAACAGGTATCAGTATCGTATGTTTACCTCTCAACCGGTAATTTAGGGTTGGGACTAAGTATAATATCATAAGCTGTAACCAAAATCAAAAATAAACAAAAAGCCGGGTGAGGGCCCGGCTTTTTGGAAATTATCCATTGATTTTAAAAAGAAGTTTCAAAAAGCTAATTCAAGGTAGTTGATTTCTTCTGAAATCTCGGTATTGGTTTATTCTGAATTCAGTGTAAATGGGTCCTTATGAATTCGCTGTAATAAATCTCTTCCTGGTGATCTAAACCTGCAAGCTTACTAAACCTGCAGTTCTGTAATTGGTGTTACTGTTAGTAACGGTAATCAACTGCATTGGGATTCCACTCACACCATCCTTCTGTCCAGTCTTCCGTTCCGAAGGCTCCTGCATAAGGTACTTTCTCGAAGAAGGCATCGGTCTTGGGTGTGTTGGTCCAGTCGGCAGCGGTCAATAACATGGAACCTGCTGTTGGAGTTACCTGAGGTGATCCGAGGTCGAATATGGAGGCATCCACTCCTGCATCCTGCCATTTGACAAGTATTTGGTTTTTGAAAGCGGGTGTATTGTACCATGCATTGATCTCAAAGCCCGGGGCCACACTGGCATCAACTTGTTTCAGCGGACCGTTGGTATTTGAGCTGCTGCCACCCCAGTTATTGTTGCCCCATCCATCAACTCCTGCAAGTATGAGGTTCCTTATCTGCAGGTCGCCATCCAATGCATGCTGACTAGAGCCCGGCTTGGAGTCATCTATGAACAGTCCATTCGGATAACCGGTCATGAATGAGTTGTAAATGCTGATCATGCTGTTGCGGCGCAGTTGAGCTGCATGCTGGAATTGAGGCTGTATGGCTGTTTCCTTTGATTTCTTGGGGCCAATAAGGGTAACATTGGCAAATACTGATTGTGTGAACGGGGTAAGTGAAGAGCCGGCACCATCATTATCCACCTCAAAGCCATTGGAACCTGATTGGTCAGCCAATGTACCGCCACGCACTGAAAGGGCAAACTGTACCTTTCCACGGTGTCCGAAGTCTACGTCGAAATCATCATCCAGGCCTCTGTATGCTACAATATGTTTGGCATTCACTGTGCCGCCAAACCATTCAAAGGAGTCATCCAACCCAAAGGAACACTGCACATGCTCAATGATGGTGCCGCTTCCAACACTGCCGAGGGTAAGTGAGTTCACCTCCTGGTTGGGCTGTATGGGAGTGCCGGCAAATTCAATGCGTACATACCTCAGAATGCCTGAGTTGTCATCAGGGATGTTGCCTCCATGTATGCCACCATAACCACCTTCCAGTTCCACATCGGTACCCTGGTTATTGGGAGCGCGTCCACATATAACTATTCCGCCCCAGTCGCCCGGTTCGCGACTTCCCGGTTCTCTCTCAGAGGTGAATACAATGGGCTTTTCAGCAGTGCCGTCGGCCATGATCCTGCCGCCTCTCTGTATGATGAGGGTGCCTTTGCTGGCCCGGTTGCCTATTACTACAGTGCCCGGCTCTATGGTCAGTGTAATACCATCCTGCACTCTCACAAATCCATTGAGTCTGTATATCTTGTCGGCTTTCCATACGGTATTTGCCGGTACGTCGCCCTCAGGCACTTCCACTATTTCTTTGGCAGGTATAGCACTAACGGTAACCCTGAAGGTCTTTACTGCCGACTTCCGGTCAAGGGCATCCAGAGCTTCAAAGTTGAAGTTGATCTCATTGCCGGTACTGAACATGCTTTCAATGGTGTATTCGAAATTATAGGTGGCTGTCTTCTCATTGCTGAATGTTTCAGTGGCCATCTCTACGCCGTTCTTGTAAATGGTGAGTTCTTTCAGTCCTTCGGGTGCATTGATGCTCACCTCAGTGCTCACGGTTTTTCCCAGGCTGTTCGTTGCTGATTCCTGACTTAAGGCTATCACAGGTGCTGCGCCCTGCTCATCAGCATCATCTTTTTTGCAGGAGGATACTGCCAGTCCGGCAATCACCACTCCCATCATCAGTAAGCTTTTCAAATCAACATTAAATCTGTTTGCTTTCATTTTATCGATAGGTTTAAATTTAGTATCAGGCATTGATTTATGGCGCAAAAATATCTGCCTGATATTAAGTTAACATTACATATATATTAACAGATTATTAAATAATTTACTGAATCTAAAGAAATATACTATAAACGGTAGCTGATTCCAAAGGTATAGGTTATACCCGGCATGTAGCGCTGTATTACCTGGTCGTCCGTTTCCCGGAACCTGCCGTCGTTGTTGGCATCCTGCAACAGCAGAACGCTGTTGTTGAGCAGATCGGATATGCCGGCCTTAACCTCCAGATGCCTGCCCACTCCCTTGCTTACGGTAAGGTCAAGAAGGTTGCGCGGCATCTGGTATATGTCGGGGTAAACATCAAATCCAATGGAGAATATGTACCTGCCTGCCACATTGTAAAGCAGGTTCACCTGCAGGTCGTGGCGCATGTTTCTGTACCACAGTCCCATGTTGATGATGTAGGGTGATTGTCCCTGCATGGGCCTGTTGCTTGATTGCCTCACCAGTGAGTCGCTCAGCATAACCCGGCTTTTTATAAGGGCACCATTGAACATGACCCCCATATCATTGAGGAATTTGACGGAGGTTAAGCCGGCAAACGACTTGCGCACTTCACCTTCCAAACCAATGCTGGTGGCCCCTTCCACGTTTGCGAAGGAGAAGTCCTTGATGCCACCTGATCCGCCTCCCGGAATAAACTGTGTTTCAATGGGATCGATGAATTTTTTATAGAACACTCCCAAAGAGATAATCTCCGAGGACTGTGGGTAATACTCCCAACGCAGGTCCATATTGTGTATGCGTGCATTCTTCAAATCCTTGTTTCCTTTCTTTACCATGTTATAGCTGAAGTCGTAAAAGCCAAAGGGAGCGAGTTCCCTGAATTCAGGCCTGTTTACGGTAATGCCGTAACCGGCTCTCAGTTGCACTTTTTCTGAATACCGGTAGGTGAGGTTCAGTGATGGCAATATATCAAACGAGTTGTTTTGCACCTCTTCACTCAGGGCCTCGCTGCCAAGCGACTGGTCATTGCGTTCTGCCCTTACCCCTGCAATGATGCCAAACCGTTTGCCGGGATCCACATTCACCGATGCATATACCGCTGTTTGCCTGTTGGCGGCACGGTAAGAGTCGGCGGCATTTGACTGCTCATCAATGCGTATGCCGGTGGTGTTATTGATGTTCTCAGGCTCAAATAGCTTGTCAATGGTAAGGTACTGCAGCGTAGGATCACTCTGGGTGGTGCGTACATATCCAATATTGCGGGCGGTGAAATTACGGTTCTTGTCTTCATAGTCCACTCCTGCCCTGATCACTGTGTTTTGTAGCCATCCTTTTAATGAGGCGGGTTTCCACGCCAGTGACATACTGCCCGATCTGCTCTCTTCGTCCATGGTTGAGAAGAAGCGCCCAAGGAAATAGGAGGAGGCTGAACCCAGCGGAATATAGAGGGTACGGGTGTTTTCTACCGTGTCCACATCACTGCGGTACCGGCGGTAGTCAGGCTGATCACGGTATGATTTGTTGTAGCCTGCACTCCAGTTGAGTGTGAGCTGCTGTGATGCAAATTTATGAGTTCCATTGAGCTGCCCCGTATAGATACCCCTGTAGAGCTGGTCAAAGGAGTGGTTTTCGGGCACGTAGTTGAAATCGTAGTGTATGCCGGTTCTGAGCACATACTGCCCCTTGCTCATCTGGTTATAGAAGTTCCTGAATTCAACGGAGTGGTTCCCGTTGAATTTCACCGCCCAGTTGTGCAACAGGCCGGTGCGTATGTTTTGGGTGTATTCTTCATCAAGGAAGTGGAACAGAATGCTGCTCTTGTTCTGGCCGGCATCATATTGCATAAAGTCGTTTCGTTCCACCTGATGCACGGTTTTGTTATTGCTGTAGAGAAGTGAGGTTATGTTGCCTATGGTGGCTTTGCCAACATTGAGCTTCAGGGCTCCCGTAATGGTAAGGCTCTGGTTCAGCCCTGCATTGGAACTTACCGGCACCCAGTCGTTGGGGAGTGATTGTCCGGCCTGTATCAGTTGGGCACTGTTGGCCAGACGCAGGTCCTTTGGAAAATCAGCCGGCAGGTCATGTGTCTTGTCGTTAAAGCCTGTGAAATAGGTGTTGCTGTTTTCACTGCCCAGGAACTCCTTCAGCGAAGAGCCTTCGCGATAGCCGGTACCGTAGTTTACCTCAATGAAACTCTCTTCAGGAATACTCCTGGTGAATATTTTGACCACCCCTCCCGAGAAATCACCGGGCAGGTCGGCCGCCGGACTCTTATAAATAAGTATCCTGTCGATGAGTGATGCCGGCACGATGTCGAATGAGAAGGAGCGCACATCAGCCTCCATGCTTGGCGCCGGTGCATCATTGAGCTGTACAAAGTTGTAACGCTCACCCAGCCCCCTGATGCGTATGTACTTATCGCCGGTAACGGTTACCCCGGGAATTCTCTTCACCACCTCGGCCGCATCCTTGTCCTGCGATTTGCCTATCTGCTGTGCCGAAATGCCGTTCACCACCACCTCTGCCTTCTTAATGGAATTGATCATCGCCAGATCGGTATTCGTTACTCTGGCAGCGGTTACCGTTACACCCTCCAATGATGCTATGGATTCCTCCAGTTCTATATCCAACAGGGTCGTGTTATCGTCAATTCTTATGTTCTCCAGTGTAATGGTGGTATATGAGATGAAAGAGACCACCAGGGTGTAGGTCCCTTTCTTAAGGTTAGTGAGCGTGAACCGCCCGTCAAGATCGCTTATGGCACCCATGGTGGTGCCTTTAATCACCACATTGGCGCCAACAATGGTCTCCTGAGTCTTCTTATCCCTGATCACTCCGCTCACAGAACCTGTCTGTGCATGGAGTCCGGCAAACGAAAGCAGTACGAATAACGGTAGTAATAATAGTTGAATCAGTAATGTTTTATTAAATAATGGCCTCTGCATAATTGATTGCTTGATTTCGGTGCAAAACTACTTCTTAAGGCGCGGTGGCATGTTAACTTTATGTTACGCTTTCATTACCTTAACGTTAAGTTTTACTTTCGCTTTAATCAGCAGATTACTTAATTATATTTTTGCACCGTGATTAAAACCATGGGGATTTATAAACCTCCGTGACATGGAAATCACCAGGAAGTAAAATCCGCCGGATATAAAACCCGCCGGACATAAAACCCGCCCGACAAACAACTTACGATTAATAATACAATGAATAGCACTATGAATAAAATGCTCCTGTTTTTCTGTCTTATCTTGGCAGGATTCATGGCCAAAGCTCAAAAACCTGAGCTGGTAAACGGCCTCTACTATAAGAACAGCATGCTCTATACGGGCACTTACGAAGAACACCATCCCAACGGCAGACTGCTCATAGTTCAACAGATACGTAACGGACAGGAGCATGGCAATGTGGATCTCTATTATGCCGGCGGCACTCCGCAGGAACACCGGGAATTCAACAATGGCATGAAGACCGGTGTATGGCTTAAATGGAATGAGGCCGGCATACTCGTGGCCGAAGCCGGTTATCAGAATAATCTGAAACATGGTACCTGGATCATACGAAACGACAAGGGGGTAAAACTTTACGAGATGCATTATACGGAAGGCAGGAAATCAGGAATCTGGCAACAGTGGAATGAGCTTGGTGAACCGGTTATGGAACGTAATTATGATACGGTCAGCAATCCGCCGGTTGCAAATCCTGAGCCTTAACAATTAATTAATATTCCGTTCATAATGTGTTAATATGGGGCTTCTACCTTTGCTCTGTCAAATAAGACCAAACAGATACGAACTAACAGATAAGACCTAATAAATAAGTCCAGACAATGAAAAATCTTAGAAATATTGCCCTGCTTCTACTGGTGCTGATTGCAATAAGCCCCGCTATGGCTGAATCTTCAAATACCAATTACCCGGTTCAAACCAATAGTACGGTCATTGCCAATAGCCCGGTTCCTGCTAACAATCCGGTGCAGGCTGCTGCCATAACTGGCAAGGTTTTGGATAATAACTCAGGCGAAACATTGGCCGGCGTGCTGGTTACCGTTGAAGGTACGGCCCTGCAGGCTTATACCGACCTCGACGGACAGTTCAGCATCACGGGCATGAACCCCGGCAAATACAACCTCGTGCTCTCCCTCATCTCCTACAAGAAAAGCCTGGTTGAAAACCTTGAGGTGCTGCCCGGTAAGGAGGAGGCAGTGGAGGTTAAGTTAAATAATGATTAATCTCCCTCACCCGCCACGAATGAATTATTGGTTTTGACATTTTCTCAAATGTGTGTATATCAAATACCCCGCTCATCAGAGCAGGGTATTTGGGTTATATGGAATAAAGTGAGGAGGATGGATATTTATGGGTTATATTGAATAAATTGAGGAGGATGGATATTTATGGGTTATATGAAATAAATTGAGGAGGATGGATATATATATAGCCCCGCTCTTCAGAGCGGGGTATTTGGGGAATCGGGGATTTTGCGAATAATCGTGAATATTTTATTCCAAATATGATTCGATCATGCGGGTGAGGGCATCGCGGCACACCGGACAGAAATTATCATTGGAGAGTGATTTCATGGTGCAGTCGTGCGAGGGCCTGTAAATGCCCTTGCTCATATAACCGCCCCCTTCAAAGGCACCCACCTTTATTCTATCCTTTTCATTTTCGGGGGTGGGTATGGGGGTGTTGGGCTCCACCATGGCCTTCCACTTGTTGCTGAAGTCCACCAATGTGGTCAGGTTGGGTTCCCAGGGTTCATAGTTGAGGTCATAGAAGTTCTCATAGGCCACAGATGATTCATAATATTCATCACCCAATCCGCCGAAGCTATGGCCGAACTCGTGAACGGACACATAGTCGGCAAAGTGGTTATCGCTGGTAAAGAGGGCATAGAAGTTATAGATGCCGCCACCGCCGTACACCTTTGAGTTGGCCACCACGCATATGGCGTCGTAAGGGGCATTGGCAGCCACATCGCGCACACTCTTCATGTCGGGGGTGGTGAGGTAGCGTTCAATGTCGAAAGTATAGAAGGTGCTGTTGAGCAGCGTTTTCTTCCACACCTGCTTGCCGGGTATATCGGCACCCTCCTGCAATGATGGAGCCTCCACGGCATATACATTTATACGGTCCTTGTACTTGTTGTAAGGGCGGTTGGCAAACAGGTAACCGGTAAAGCGGGCACAGTCCTCCCTGAACTTGCCCATCTGTTCTGCCGTATATCCTTCGGGCACAAACACAATGTCAAGGCAAACGGCCGGGTCGCCTGCTTTATTAATCGTGATGAACGGGTATTCATTGCGGCGCTCCTTCTTGATGAAGTAGCTTGAGGGGTCAATGGTGTACTCAAACTTCTTCTCCCACTGCTGCTGCCTGTTGCGGTTGTAGAAGGTAGCCACCACCGGCTTTTTTGGGAAGGGGAATACCACGTTCTCAGGGAAGGCACGTGTTACCTGACGTGCTTCGGCAGTGGTCTGCCATTCTGAAAAGAGGGTACTGTAGCCCTGTGCCCATAGCAACACGCCTGTCTTTGCATCGGTAAGCGTACAGCGGTAGTTGCCGTAGTCAAACTTGCTGACCAGGTTAGTGCGTGAACCGGCATAATAAGGCTCTTCAATCAGCTCATCAAGGGCGTAGAAATCCGTGTCTGCCGTTCCCGAGTGGACATAGTCCAACCGCAGCGACTTATTATAGAAATAATCATTGAAATCAACGGTCTGAGCAGCCCCTGTGAAGGAGAGGGCAAAGAGTAGTGAAAATAGAATAGTTCTCATGGCGGGATATATTTACACAAAGGTAAATAAACCCCTCAAACTAAAATTACTTTTTCTTCGCTTCTTTGCGCCTTGCTTCTTTCTCGGCTAATCTCTTCTCCTGACGCTTCCATTGTTTTTTAAGATATGAAAGCATTATCTGACGGGTTTCATCTGTAAGTACGATTTCCTTGCTCATATAAAAGTAATTTTCTGCAAAGATATAACAAATCCATGTTATATAGTTAAATTGTTAACTTATTTTAACAGAGAACCTTTTTTTTGCATTTCAGCTTTCGCCATCGCCAAAGCGGTAGCCTATGCCTGATTCAGTGATGAGCAGGGTAGGGCGTGAGGGATTGTCTTCAATTTTACGGCGCAGCTGGGCAATAAACACCCGCAGGTATTGCGTCTGTTCGGCATAACCGTGGCCCCACACCTTTGTAAGGATAAAGCGGTGTGTGAGCACCCTGCCTTCATTGCGTGCCAGCAGTGCCAGCAGGGCAAACTCGGTGGAGGTGAGCTTCAGCAACTCGTGGTTTTTCTTCACCGTATGGTTTGCCAGGTCAATGGTGATGTTGCTCCGTTCAATTACCGGCTGGTCGTCAGTTTTCTGTATGGAGCGAATGGAAGCGCGTATGCGTGCCAACAACTCTCCGCTGCGGAAAGGCTTGGTGAGATAGTCGTTGGCTCCATTGTCGAGGGCCTGAATGATGTCGGTTTCGTTGTCTCTTACCGAGAGTATAATTATTGCCTGGGTGTACCACTCGCGCAGTTGCTTCAGCAGCTCCTGCCCGTCCATGTCAGGCAGTCCCAGGTCAAGCAGTATCAGGTCGGGATTATGGGTGGCGGCTTCAATGAGGCCGGTCTTCCCGCGGTCGGCACTAATAATTCTGTACCCGTTGGCTGAGAGGGTGATGTCGAGCAACCGCCTTATCTGCAGCTCATCATCAATGACCAGTATGGTGGCATCTTCTTTCATCACAGGCTTATTTAATGGGATTTATATCAGGTATTTCAGAGGGTATCATGATACGGAACAGGGCTCCGCCGCCTGCCCTGTTCTCGAGGGTGATGGTGCCACGGTGTGCTTCCACGAAACCGCGAACTATTGACAGTCCCAATCCCAGTCCTCCGGGCTTCGCCTGCTCCACCCTGAAGAACTTGTTGAATGCCTTCCCTATCTTGTCCTCAGGGAATCCCGGGCCACGGTCGCCAATCTCAATGTGCAGCATATTATATTGGTGGCTGATGCCGATTCCTATTTCTGAATGGGCGGGTGCATGTTCGGTGGCATTGAGCAGCAGGTTGTAGAGTACCTGTTGCATAAGGCCGAAGTCAAACCGCACGGGGGGCATGTCGTCGGGCACCGACAGGCTGATCACGTGCTGTTGCAGATCTTCAGACAGCTCGGTTAGCACCGTGTTTACCAGGTCGTTCACATCATGCCAGTCAGTATGCAGGGAAATCCTGCCGCTCTCCAGCCTCGACATGTTAAGCAGGTTTTCAATCACCCTGTTCAGTCGGGTGGTGGCCGTGAATATTTCGTGTGTAAGGGCATTCCTCACCTCCTCAGGGTGTTGCAGGGTGAGCATGCTCTCGGCGGCACCCATGATGGTGGCTACGGGTATGCGCAGCTCATGTGATATGGAGTTGAAGAGTGTGCGGTACAACCGGTCGCTCTCATCCAGAAAGCGGGCCTTGCGGGCCATCTCCGACAGGTATTCGCGCTCCAGCGCCCCCGATATCTGGGTTATATAGGTGCTCCAGAATACATCACCCCTCAGGTGCCGGCCTCCCTTAACCACTACCCGGCCGGGGTTATGACTGATGCCTGTGAGGGGAAATACATCTCCTTTATGAACACCCTGAAGCGGCAACCCCTCTGTTTTACCATCATTGGCAATGATCATGGCCTCCAGCCCGAATTCCCTTTTAATGCTCTGCTCTGCCACATTCATCATTTCACTCCTGCTGCCTGCTGCAGTAAGTTCGCCATTCAATCTCAGCAGCGTATGTGCATGTTTCTCACGGTCGCGCGCCAGTTGCTCCTGTTCCTGCAGCCTGCTGGTAAGCACCCCGTTAAGCATGGCAATCATGAAAAACATGGCAAACAGCAGTATGTCGTCAGGTTTCTCAATATGGAAGGTAAAATGCGGGGGTATGAAAAAGAAATTCCATATCAGGGCCCCAAGTGTAGCTGCTATTAGCACCGGCACCACCCCCATGAAGGTGGCCAGTATGGTTACCATAAACAGCAGTATGTATGGCACAACATGGTAATTCTCACTCTGCGACAGCGGAGCGCACAGCAGTGCCACCAGGCTTATTATGCCTATGGCCATTAACGGATGGTATCTTTTCCATCGCAAAAATCGGGGTACCTTGCTCATTGGCTTATACCTGCCTCATATATGCGGGCAGTATTACAAAGCTACTATTTATTTCCGTGATATCTGATGCTCTCCGGCGATATCAATGGAGGGGGCGCAAACTCATTCTTACCGGCATGGCGCGGTGTCCAGTAACTGCGGGTGAACAGTATGAGCACGGTATAAATCTCCAACCGGCCCAGCAGCATCAGGGCACTCAGCAATATCTTGCCTGCATCGCTCAGGTGGGCAAAGTTGCTTACCGGACCCGTGGTGCCCAGTCCGGGGCCAATGCCGGCCATGCAGGTGGCCACTGAGCCAACTGAAGTTACCGGATCAGCTCCCGTTACGGTAAGCAAAAAACTGCCTATCACAAAAACTATAAGGTAAAGCGCTATAAAGGTTATGGCTGCCTGGTTGGCATCTTCACTCAGATGCCGGTTGTTGATCCTAATGGGAAGTACTGCAGTGGGGTGCAGCATACGGCGGAATATATTCCTGAAGTTCTTCCATAAAATAAGGTGGCGCGCCATCTTGATGCTGCCTGATGTTGAGCCTGTGCTCCCCCCCAGAAACATGGCCATGAACAGGAGTATCCACCCGTATGTTGGCCAAAGCAGATAATCGGCCGTGGCAAAACCCGTGCAGGTTATGATTGATACCACCTGGAAGAAAGCCTCCCTGAACGACTCTTCCAATGACTTGTTCATATTTATGAAAATAGCAACCGTGATGATTGCCGTAATGGCCCCCACCATCCCCAGGTAAAACCTGAACTCCTGGTTCTCGCGTATCTTGCTCACCTCACGCCGCACCAAATAGAAATAGAGGGAGAAGTTAACCCCCGCCAGCAGCATGAATATCGCAATAACATACTGTATGTAAGGCGAGTAACCGGCAATGCTGGTATTCTTCGGCGAAAAGCCCCCCGTGGCAACCGTGCCAAACGAATGGCACACGCTCTCATACAGACCCATTCCTCCCGCCAGCAGGAAACCAATCTCCAGCAATGTGAGTGCCATGTATATCATCAGCAGCGTGAAGCCAATGGAACGGGTTTTAGGCCTGATCTTCTGCTGCAGCGACGACTCCATGGTGAACAGGTGGTAGCCTCCAATCTTGAATGAAGGCATCACAATAATCACCAGTATGATGATCCCTATACCGCCAATCCAGTGGGTAAGGCTACGCCAGAACAGTATGGAGCGGGGCAGCGCCTCTATGTCGGTGAGTATGGAGGCCCCCGTGGTGGAGAAACCTGATACCGACTCAAACAGGGCATCCACCACGTTGGGAATGCTCCCTGAAAGCAGATAGGGCAGGGCCCCTGCGCAACTCATAAGTACCCATGATACCGTAACCGTAAAATAAGCATCTGTACGGTTAAGGTCAGCCCTTCTGCCTCCCTCCCGCACGGGTGACAGCATCAGCAACCCTGTGAAGAAAGTTATGAGCCCCGACACCAGGAAAGGAACCGTATCCTCATGCATCAGCAGGGCCACCCCGGCACAAATAAGCAATGCAGCCGAAAGCAGCGTCAGGTTTATGCCCAGCACCCTCCCAATGACCCCCAGATTCAAATACCTTCTCATAATGATCTCAAAACTTAGCAACGGGAACCGGCAGGCACCCATCGCTTGTGGCAAACCATACCGTCTCTAACCGCCTGCAAAGTTGCACCGTATGTTATAAATGAAATCTAAAGGATGATGCGGAGGATATAAATAAAATATAAAGGGTAGGGACAACTCGCGAGTTGTCCGTTTGATGATATTCCTGATGGAACGGTTTATGTCCGTTTGATGATATTCCTGATGGAACGGTTTATGTCCGTTTGATGATTACCCCTACCTACTTCACCACAAACTTCCCACTCCCATGCACCCCTTTCTCACCCGTAAGGGTATACAGGTACAACCCCGGTTCATGGTTCGTTGTTCGTTGTTGGCGGACAGGTCACGACCTGTCCCTACCGAGAAACACCAACTTTTCCATTCCGTTTACATCAATTAATCCAATTATTTTCATACGTTTGTTCTCTGATTCGCATACATGCTTGTTTATCCTATAGGAAATTGATTGTTCCTTAATCTGAATCTGATGACCCGTCTCAAGGAAACCCTGTTGGAGTACCTGCTGGTGGCTGTTATTTTCACCTTCACGGTGGCAGCCCGTTTTTATCATCCTGACCTGCAAAGCCTCTGGTTTGATGAACTCTATACCATGACCGTTGCCAATCCCGATCAATCGTACGGCGACATAGCAACCGACTTAAGCACTGATTTCCATCCGCCGCTCCACTACTTCCTGCTGAACACGCTCTTCCAGTTCATGCCCTACAATGACCTCACCGGCCGCTACCTGTCAATTGTTACGGGATGCCTTACCATCATGCTGGTATACAAGCTGGGCCGCGGCCTTCGCGACAAGTCAACCGGCTATGCCCTGGCCCTCCTCTTTTCGGTTTTCTTCTACCATATCAAGTATAGCCAGGAGGTACGCATGTACATATACATGTTCGGACTGGCCATCATATCCACCCTCATCTTCCTGAAGGAGGTGAAGCGGCATTACGCCTCCAATGTTTTCAACTATGTGCTGGTGGGCGCCCTTATGGTATATACGCAGTATTACGGCTTCTTCATCATGATGGGCCATGGTTTCTGCCTGTGGCACCTGCGCTGGCGCCGTAACATACGCAAGAGGCTGGTCTGGCGCTTTGTGCTGATGTGGCTTGCCATACTGCTGCTCTACCTGCCCTGGCTGCCGGTGGTGTTCCAAACGGCGGGCACCAAGCACTTCATGAAGCTGCCCGCCCCCTGGTATTTCTTTGAGTACCTCTATGAATACACCGGCAAGGAGCCCGTAACCACCCTCTTCATACTCATAGGCCTGGGCCTGTATGGCTATGATGCACTACATCAAAAACATAAAATAAGCTTCCGTCCCAGTCCCTACCGCCTGGTGGTGCAGTACATTGCCGGGAGCGTTTTTGTGGTTACCTACTTCATCTCCATCTTTAAACCCATGCTCAGCAAGCACAGCACCCTCGTGGGGCTCCCCTTCCTGATGGTGATGGTCATTCACGGATACCTCACGCTCAGGCGGAATCACCTCAAGTGGATACTGCCCGTGGTGGTGGTGGCCAATATCGTCAACCTTCTGTTTGTCAACGAATACTACTTCAAGCCCGTCAAGGAGAACTTCAGGGGCATCACTGAGGTGGTCAAGAAAGACAACCGCTACGGACAAAACCAGGTGGTGGTGAGCCAGCTGTACCGCTTCTACAACTACTACTTTGAGCAGCAGTTCTCGCCCCTGCGGGCGCGCAATCCCAATGAGGAGCTGCCCACCAACATACCCTACAAGCCGGCTACCATAGTGGTCATCAATGCCCCCTTCACCCATGTAACCACCCCTGAGCTGGAACCCGTTGATGCACTGGGCTTCCGCATACTCAATCCGCGACTGCTGTCGCGTGCCGACAGTACCGCCTGGTACCTGAAGCAGTGGAACGACTATCTGAAGGATTACTATACGGTTGACGCCACCTACCACGACCCCATGACGGGCAAGGCGGTGGCTTACAGGTTCAAACTTTTGAAGTAAGAGTTATTTATGTTTGCGGTGGTATTTGGAAAAGGCGTAGATACCGCTGAAGCCGATGAGCAGCGCCAGTCCGGTGCCCAGGGGGGCATCGCCTCCCTCGCCGGGTTGCTGGTTGCCGTCAGAACCATGTCCGTAGCCGGGAGGTGGCGGTGGGGGCGCCTGTGCGGCCACCGTGCAGGGGTTATAAAGAGTCAGCAGTCCATAGAGGACTGCCGACGATATGCTGAGCTTAATGTAACGGAAAAAGTTATGAGCCTTCATAACGCGACAAATTTAGTAAAAAATCAAAATTTAATAGATATAAGGAACATTTTTTTCAAAAAATGACAATTTTTTTTGACAACACCCCCAAGCTGCTGCTTTTCAGCGACAACAGGTACACAGAAGGAGGCAGGGGTGGCAAATCAACTGCTGCCGGCAGGCTCCCCTCCAGCCGGCCCTGCAGGAGAACACGGCCGGAGAGGGTTAGAAGGGTATAGTGTAGTGGTTCTGAAAGGGGAGAGGAGGATGAAGCTGGATAAATGATTATATTTCGACCGTCTGAATAGATGGTAAGAGATTCCTTTTCTGTTTCCTCAACAGCTAACGGACCAAGATGGATGAGAAAACGATTGAGATCATCTTGTGGAGAGGCATTAAATGAGAAGTTGGTACCTGTGGATAGCTTTGTAATCTGTCCTGTAATGATATCCTCCAGGAATACATTCTCCTCCATCGAGTTGAGTATAACCTCCAGAGAATAAGAATCCATTGATCCAGGTTTAAAAAAGAGTGGTACTGTTTCAGGAGGATCAAATCTGGAAAAAACATTCACTGAGGCTTTATCATCTGGCTCGATCATAGTATAAAGTTGCGGGGCACGGGGACTACCTGTGAGTTTAGAACCGTCATTTGCATCATACCCTGACAGTGATTCCTGATGCAGACGTACAATAGTTTCATCAAATGTAGAATCGCAATGGCTCGTCACCCTAAGGTAAAGTGTACCAGAAGTCGAAATCAGCGGATTGTATTCTTTATTGAAGGAAATGCTGCTATGCACTCTGGCAGTTTCAGGTATTACGATGCTGTTATTTGTAGATAACGCTCGAACAAAGAAACCTTGTTGAGCGGCTATAATTGGATTAATTTCAGTTACCGGCAAGTAGTTCTCAGCTGTTTCATTCCAAACAAAAGCCACATTGCTTACATCGTTTCTTAGCCACTGTGAATCATTCCAGTTGATAGCTGAGGGGAAGGGATTTCCTAATAAATGAAAGCCCCCATAGGAACCGGTTCCACTATAAGAAAGATTTGAAAGTGTAATGGATTCATTATTCAGAATCCCTGAAAATGTTTTGGTTCCTCCATCATCATAAGCCACGAGGTACCCGGTACCTAGAATAAAGGTAGTTATATCATTACCCGCTACTTTTTGATTTAACCAGTCATTTGTTGACTCATTCCAGCCATAGAAATCATAGGCATTATAATGAGGATCGCCGATTGGAAATGTAAAACCACCTGTTCCAACTGATTGCCCGCTTACCGGAGATGAAATTAAGTGCCATCCATCCATGGCCACAGCCCAGTCAGCATTGACTAATGTTCGTTCAATTGATACAGGTACATCAGAATTTGTAATTAAAGAGGCATTGTTTTTTAATGTTAGTTGATATGTGGGATCAACTCTCCAATTACTGGAACTCACAGAAACGCCTTCATTCAGGATAAAATTGATTTTGAATATTCGGTCATAGGGATTTTGAATATTCTGAATGTCGGAAGTGTTGACAAAACAAATAGTGCCATTCATAACATTGGAGTTATGGTTAATACCACCACTGCTATTAACAATAAGGTTCCCAGACAGATCTATGACATTTCCAGCATTTGTTGCTGTACCCATTACTAATCTTGATAACAAATTCGGTGAATTGCCTATTATCAGGTCTCCATTTATAGTTATTTTTATTGGACCGGTTCCATCAGACAGCTTCATTGAAGAGATTTCATGTAATTCAAGATTTCCGTTTATTAACCAGTCTCTTGGTTCATTTGATGAAGAAAGTATTATATACTTATTGTTTGTTGATTGTACCAAAAAGCTGCCATTTGCTTGGAAACCATTCGTCAGATTGAGAGAAACGTCTGTTGTTTGTGTTGATCCATTCCATAAAATGTGATGGAAACTTTGAGACATGCCAGTAATACTTGATTTATTACTAAAATTATTTAATTCTAATGTAGATCCTGTTTCCCAGATGCAATTATGAATATTATCATTACTGGATATATCTGCCAAATAATTCCCTCCATCTTTTATAACAATATTGGCTGATGGTGCCTTTGATAGAATACTAAATACATGAAGGGTTCCATAAACAGATAAGTCATCACCCGGGCCATCCATGAGGGTGGTGACACTGGCAATTTCAAGGATTGCATCATGCATAACTGTGATTTGATCAATCTTCAAACCGGTATTCCACTGACTTATCACATGAGAAGTCTGTATAATTATAGAGCTGCTCATTTCATCGGGAAATACTGTAGCATTAATCCAATTTATAGAATCTGAAGAAGACTCCCAAGTACTAGCAAGGCCCCAGCGACCAGTTTGTTTTGATCTGAAATGATCCGTGGATTTTTGACAATGTCCTGATATCGTCAATAAGAATGATAATAATACAGCAATAGATAGAGTTGCTTTTCGCATCGTGGTAATATTTAAGTTGGATTACGAGTTCACGATTTAATTCTAGCGGACTAAATCCACAGGCCAGAGTTCAGCTGAGGGGTGTGAAGAATCAGATTATAGCCCTAATACGATACAAATCTAAAAATTAATTGTATAAAGTATGGCAATACACAAAAATAATTTTATTTATTTTAAATTTAGAATGATTATTGGTAATAAAACTGGAAGCTTGATTACCGATTTACAGCATTATATAAGATTGTATCAGGAAATATCATTACACCTAATCCCTACATCACAAACCCATCCCTCCTCACAATCCTTTCCTGCCAGTCGATGGCCAGCACCCGGTTGATAAGGTTCTTAAGCTCCTTATAGTCGCTGGGTTTGCGGGCATACAGGTTGGCACCCAGGCGGGCGGCCTTCTCCTGGTCGGCACGGTCGTTTGAGGTGGTATACATCACTACAGGCAGCTCCAGCGGCTTATAGCGTTCGCGCAGCATGGCCAGACATTCGAAACCGTTCAGCCGCGGCATGTTGATGTCAAGGAATACCAGATGTGGCAACTCGGTGGGCTCATGACAGAGAAAAGCACGCAACTCCTCACCGTCGGCAAAGGTATGCAGCACAACATCCGGGTGGATGCTCTGCAGCGCCGACCGGAATATGTCGCGGTCGTCCTCATCATCATCCGTCAGAATGATACTCCTTATAGTTCGGTCCATTGGTTTGTCAGGTTGCCGGAGGCATATACCGCCCCCTATGGTTTTGCTATATACAAAGATACACAATGTTAAGGCCTTATGAATGGATGTCGTGTTAAATTATGGTTAATTCTCAGGAACCGCGAACCCGGAACATAGCCTTCTCCCGATAAATCGGGACAGGCTCCGACAAGTCGGGGGAACAACTTATCCGCTAGACGATACCGAAAGTCCCTTCTCCTTGAGGAGAAGGGGTTTAGGGATGAGGTGTGTTAGCCGAACCGCGAACCACGAACAAAAAACCATCCGCCGGATGGTTTTTGCCTTTTTTATCTTACTTTTGAACTCGCTT
>CALCQV010000151.1 GCA_937894795.1 uncultured Bacteroidales bacterium | reverse complement strand
AGGATGAGCTGGGCTTGAATTGGTTGGATTATGGGGCGAGGTTTTATGATGGGGTTGTGGGGAGATGGCATAGTGTTGATTCACATGCTGACAAGTACTATGAATGGTCTCCATATAATTACGTTTATAATAATCCGATAAATGCCATTGATCCCGATGGCAGGGATGGTGTCATTATAGTATTTCCTGATTACAAAATTTTAACTCCAGTTGGAAAAATTGGAGGTCTTGGGCACGCCGGGGTTTTATTGATCGACAATAAAACAGGGTATACTAAATATTATGAATATGGAAGGTATGATAAAGCAGGAAAAGGAGAAGTCAGGAATAGAAGTATATCAAACGTAACAATCGGGAAAGATGGAATGCCAACGCAAAAATCATTAAATAAGTTCATGAAACAAATCTCTGATAAGGCAGGGCATGGAGGTAAGATAGAAGGAGCCTATGTTAAAAGTGACAAGTTTAAAGAAATGAATGATTATGCAAAGGGAAAAATGAAAGAGAACTCTGACCCTGATAGAAAAGAGTATAATTTAATGAATAATAATTGTGGCACATTTGCCGAAGATGTTGTTGGGCAAGATAAGGAAGCCACCAAAGATGCTCCAAGTACTATCGATCCAAGACCTAACAGCATGGTTAAAGAATATCAAAAAGAATATCAAGGAGTACATTATGATCCTAAAGCAGGTAAAACAACAATTGACCCTAAAAAAGAGGAGGAAAAATAATGGAAACTCAAACAGCAACATTGTCTGAAATAATTATACTAGCTCTATTTTTAGGGAGTATTATCTTTTTGTTGGGAGCAGCTTATCAGGCTTTTGTATTGATAAAGCTTAATAAGAAAACTCCATGGTATAAAATATTAGGTATTATACTCTTAACAAGAGTTGTGGCTGTTGCCTTAACAATACTTCTATGG
Organism: uncultured Bacteroidales bacterium; assembly: GCA_937894795.1. Classification (GTDB taxonomy): domain Bacteria; phylum Bacteroidota; class Bacteroidia; order Bacteroidales; family Lentimicrobiaceae; genus Lentimicrobium. The sequence continues at coordinate 43,520 of CALCQV010000151.1, read as the reverse complement.
AAAATTGCATTTCAGAATATTGAAGTAATGTTTGGACCAATTTTATTACCTGGCATAATTGCAGAAGTTGTATTATCTCCATTAATGCTTAGATTATTTGGATTTAGAGTTATAAAAAAGAGTAAATAAATAGAAAAGCCCGGTATAGCAACCGGGCTTTTTGCTTTACAGAGCAGCAACATTTTTCTGAAATATTTCTTCCCTTTCTGGATGCAAAAAATAAAATAAAGTGCACATGACATCCTGACAATTATTATTGGATTGGAATATCATTAAACGGACAACTCACGAGTTGTCCCTACAACTTTGAACAACTATTGAACGCCAAAGGCTTTGAACGACTTTTGAACTTATTAAGCGGAAAAAGTTCATTTCCGCAATCGTTTACGGAATACAAATAATCGTGTAAGTCAAGGCTGGTAACATGTTCGTGATTAGTTGGTTTTTATTAAAAAATTAAGTCGTCGTTTCATTTGGAAATATCATTTTTTATGGCATAACTTTGCACTGTTATTAAATTAACAGTGTTTAAAAAATCACATAATTAATCATCCTAAAACATCCACAAGATGAAGCTGGAAAAAATCATGACCGACCTGGAGAAGAAACATCCGGGCGAAGTAGAGTACTTGCAAGCGGTTCGGGAAGTTCTCGAATCCATCGAAGAAATTTATAACGAGAATCCTCAGTTTGAAGCTGCCGGTATCGTTGAACGTATTGTTGAGCCAGATCGCATTCTGACCTTCAAAATTCCCTGGGTAGATGATAATGGCAAAGTAAATGTAAATCTTGGATACAGAGTTCAGTTCAATGGCGCCATTGGCCCATACAAAGGTGGATTACGTTTTCACCCGAGTGTAAATTTAAGCATTCTGAAATTCCTGGGTTTCGAACAGATATTTAAAAACAGCCTCACCACACTTCCTATGGGCGGTGGTAAAGGTGGTAGTGATTTCAATCCTAAAGGAAAATCAAATGGTGAAGTTATGCGCTTCTGCCAGTCGTTCATGCTCGAATTATGGAGGCTTATAGGTCCTGATCAGGATGTTCCTGCCGGTGATATAGGCGTTGGTGGACGTGAAATTGGTTTCCTCTATGGAATGTACAAAAAATTAGCTCAGGAACATACAGGTGTTCTTACAGGTAAAGGCCGTAACTGGGGTGGCAGTATATTACGCCCTGAGGCTACAGGTTTTGGTGCCGTATATTTCGCACAGGAAATGCTCAAAACCAAAGGTACTGATTTCAACGGTAAGATAGTTGCTATATCAGGTTTCGGTAATGTTGCATGGGGTGCAGCTACTAAAGCTACCCAGTTGGGTGGTAAGGTTGTTACCATTTCAGGCCCTGATGGTTATATTTATGATCCGGATGGTATTTCAGGTGAAAAGATTGATTTTATGCTCGAACTGAGAGCATCAAATCAGGATATCGTTGCTCCTTATGCTCAGAAATTCCCGAAATCAACTTTCGTAGCCGGCAAACGTCCTTGGGAAGTTAAATGTGATGTGGCATTCCCTGCTGCAACTCAAAATGAACTTAATCTGCAGGATGCTGAAAACCTCATCAACAATAAGGTTTCTTTTGTTGCTGAATGTGCCAACATGCCTTGTACTCCTGAAGCTATCACTGCTTTCCAGAATGCAAAGGTTATCTTTGCTCCGGGTAAAGCCGTTAACGCCGGTGGTGTTGCCACTTCAGGCCTTGAAATGACCCAGAATGCAATGCACCTGAGCTGGAGCCCAGAGGAGGTTGACCAACGCCTCCATCAGATCATGAAGGACATCCATTCACAGTGCGTACAGTATGGTACACAGAAAGATGGTTACATCAATTACGTTAAGGGCGCCAATGTTGCCGGTTTCCTTAAAGTGGCCAACTCTATGCTTGATCAGGGTGTGATATAATATAATATTAAAGAACCAATATAATAAGTTGGATAACCCTAAAGCCCCGGCATTCGCCCGGGGCTTTTTAATAAATTCATCATGAATTGTTAATCCTAAATAACTAAATTTGCCCTTCAAATAAATCCAACATGCAATTTCTGAATCCTTGGTTGTTGATAGGGCTGGTGGCTGTAGGTATTCCTATTGCCGTGCACTTGTTCAATTTCAGGCGTTACAGAAAAATTTACTTCAGCAATGTTAGGTTTCTAAAAGAAATAAAACAACAAACACGCAAGCAGTCAAACCTGCTTCATCGATTGGTACTGCTGTTTCGAATCCTGGCATTCGTCTTTCTGGCTCTTGCCTTCGCACAACCCTACTTCGCAACAAAAAACAATAAGGTTTCCAAAAATGCAAACATTGTGAGCGTTTTTGTCGACAATTCCTTTAGCATGGAGGCAGAAGGTTCACGTGGCACCTTGTTTGATGAGGCTAAGGTTAAAGCTGCAGAAATTGCAAATGCCTATGCACAGGATGATAAATACCAATTACTTACCAATGACTTTGAAGGCAAACATCAGCGATTGGTAAGTCGTGATGAGTTTCTTACCATGCTTGGCGAATTGAATATTTCACCCGCCGTCAGGTCATTGAAGGAGATCTCTACCCGTCAACACGATTTGAACAATCTAAATGAACGAGGCAATTTTACGGTGCATTATATCAGTGATTTTCAGAAAAGCACCATCTTTAAAGCTTTACCCGACAGTGGTTTCCAATCGGGTTACATAATACCACTGGAGGCAGCTTCTATAAATAACCTGTATGTTGATAGTTGCTGGTTTGGCAGTCCTGTGCTGCGGTTAAATGAGCAGGTAACACTTTTTGTAAAGATTACCAACGTTTCAGATATCAGATTGGAAAAAATTCCGGTTAGATTACTGATTGATGATATACAGCGATCGGCTGCCAGCATTGATATCGATGCAGGTTCATCGCAGGAAATAAGCTTTACATTCAGCAACCAAAAATCGGGTTCCCATAAGGGAGTAATTGAGATTAACGATTATCCGGTTACATACGATGATATATATTACTTCACTTTTGGAATTTCACCAGAAATTCCCGTACTCTGTATAAATGAATCAGCACCCAATTCTTATATCAACTCTGTTTTCTCTGTTGATTCAATTGTAAAACTTACCAATACTATAGTACGACAAATTGATATTTCAGCACTGGCAAGCTATAAACTTATTATTCTTAACAGTCTCAACTCATACAGTACAGGCTTGCAGCAGGAAATATTGAAATTTGCAGAAAATGGCGGCAGTATACTGATAATCCCCTCAGGTGAGACACCGGTAGAAGAGCATAACCGTTTACTCTCCCGACTTGGCACAGACCAGTTCAATGGCCTTAATTCATCGCCCGTTAAACTGGCTTCAGTAAATACCGGTCATTACTTGTACAAGGATGTATTTGAACAGGGCACATTAAAGGAAGAGAATATAGAAATGCCTTTGATAAACAGTTACTTTACTGTAAATTCGGGATCACGTGGCACCGGTGAAACACTCCTGGAGCTTGCTACCGGCCAACCGCTGCTCACATATAGTACAATGGGTAAAGGGAAAGTTTATCTTTTTACATCGCCTCTGGATGATAAGGCAGGCAACTTTGTAAGAAATGCTTTTTTTGTACCTACCATGCTGAACATTGCATTCAATAGTGAAACTATAAAACCATTGATGTATTTGACTGACTTGCAGAGTCCCATTACTATTACAGGTAACCTGATCAAAGGTGACAATATAATAAAACTTTCAGAGAACAATGGGGGGTATGAATTTATACCTGAATTCAGACAAATAAACGGGCAGAGCAATATATTCATTAATGGACAAATACCACAAGCAGGATTTTACAAGGTATTTTCCGACAATAAGGAGATAGATCTGCTTGCCTTCAATTATAACCGAAAAGAATCCAATCTCATTACTGCCACGGTTGAAGACCAGGAACTGTTAAATGAAAAAACAGGTTATAGCGTTATTGAAAATAGCGAGAAGCCCTTGGATAAGGTTATAAATGAACACATTGGTGAGGGTAAATTATGGAAGTGGTTTATTTTTGCGGCACTTCTGTCACTTTTAATTGAAACAATTTTACTGGCTTATTTCAGAAGAAAAAGTGCTACTGTGTAGTATTAAAAATATTTATTAAGATTCAGAATTTTAAAGTAAAAGCAGCGTTGAAATATCGCACCTGGGGAAGGAAAAAATGTCAGACGATCAAGAAATAAACAATACGGATAACAATCTACCCGAAGAGTTGCCCGAAGTACAAGCAACGGATGGCAGTGAACTGCACAAAACCATACAGTTGTCAGGAATGTACGAGAACTGGTTTCTTGATTACGCTTCATACGTAATCCTTGAGAGAGCAGTACCCGAAGTAATTGATGGGTTTAAACCCGTTCAGCGCCGCATTCTTCACGCCATGGATGAACTGGATGATGGCCGGTTCAACAAGGTTGCCAATATTATTGGCCATACCATGAAATATCATCCTCACGGTGATGCTTCAATTGGTGATGCATTGGTACAGTTGGGTCAGAAAGATTTATTGATTGATACTCAGGGGAACTGGGGTAATATACTTACGGGTGACAGCGCCGCTGCGCCCCGTTATATTGAAGCCCGCCTTAGCAAGTTTGCCAAGGAAGTGGTGTTTAACCCAAAGACTACAAAATGGAAACTATCATATGATGGCCGGAATAAGGAACCCATTACCTTGCCCGTTAAATTCCCTCTCTTATTGGCCCAGGGTGTTGAAGGCATTGCTGTTGGACTGGCTTCAAGGATACTGCCCCACAACTTCAATGAATTGATTGATGCCTCCATAAAAATATTGCAGGATAAGGAATTTGAACTTTATCCGGATTTCCCGACAGGAGGACTGGCCGACTGCTCTAAGTATAATGAGGGATTGCGTGGCGGAAAAGTCAGACTGAGAGCCAAAATAAGTCAGCTCGACAAGAAAACGCTCGTCATTACTGAAACACCCTTCGGCACAACTACCAGTAGCCTTATAGATTCCATTGTGACTGCCAATGACAAGGGAAAGATCAAGCTCCGCAAAATTGACGATAATACGGCAGGTACGGTTGAAATCCTCATACACCTTGCTCCCGGGGTATCCCCTGATACAACCATTGATGCCCTGTATGCCTTTACATTGTGTGAGGTTTCCATCTCGCCCAATAACTGTGTTATTCAGGAAGGAAAGCCCAAATTCAGCAGTGTCAAGGAGATACTTAAAGAATCAACCAACAACACCATCAACCTCCTTAAAATGGAACTTTCCATACGCAGGATGGAGTTGATGGAAAGCTTGCTGTATGCTTCACTTGAACAGATATTCATTGAAAACAGAATATACCATCAAATAGAGCAGAGTACCAGCTGGGAAAACGCACTGGCTACTATTGACAAGAGTCTGGAACCTTACAAGCCCCAATTTTACAGGGCAATAACCACTGATGATATATTGCGACTTACTGAAATAAAGATCAAGCGCATTTCTGTCTATAATTCCTTCAAGGCCGAAGAGCACATGCGGAACCTTACTGACGAGAAAGCCCAGGTGGAACACTACCTCGACAATCTTATCGAGTATACCATTGAATATTTCCGCAATATCAAACGTAAATACGGCAAGGGAAGAGAGCGTAAAACCGAGTTGCGTAGTTTCGACAATATAGAGGCTGTAATGGTTGCTGCAGCTAATCAGAAGCTTTACGTTAACCGGAAGGAGGGTTTTGCGGGTACTTCATTGAAGAAGGACGAGTATGTATGCGATTGCTCGGATATTGACGATATCATAGTATTCCGCGAAGATGGAACATTCATAGTTACTAAAGTTGCTGAAAAGCTATTTGTTGGAGAGAATGTTGTTCATATTGACGTATTCCGTAAAAACGATGAACGCACTATCTACAATATGGTTTATCAGGATGGTAAAGCCGGGAATGCCTTTGTTAAACGCTTTGCCGTTATGGGAGTCAACCGTGATAAGGACTATAGTCTGACAAAAGGAAAAGCAGGTTCCAAAGTTCTATACTTTAGTGCTAATCCAAACGGAGAAGCTGAAATAATAAGGGTATTCCTGAAGCCGGTTCCACGACTGAAGAAGACAACCTTTGACTTCAATTTCAGTGAACTGGCCATTAAAGGCAGAAACTCTCAGGGTAATAAGCTGACTAAATATCCAATCAAGAAAATAACGTTGGCCGAAGCCGGCTTGTCAACACTGGGAGCCAGGGATATATGGTTTGATGAATCAATAAAAAGACTTAATACGGAAGGCAGAGGCCGTTTATTGGGCGCATTCGCAGGTGATGATAAAATACTTGCCATCATGCAATCAGGCGATTACCGCCTCTACAATTATGACCTGAATACTCATTTTGATGAAGACCTGCTGATAATTGAAAAATTCAATCCCAAGAAGCCAATTACTGCCATTTATTTCAATGGCCAAAAACAACACTATTACCTGAAGCGTTTCCTGGTGGAACCTACCGATAAGAAAACTGATTTTCTTAATGATGATTCAGGTTCTAAGCTTATCCAGGTTTCAAGCGACTGGTTGCCGGTAATCAATATTGTTTTTGATGAAAAGATAAATAACCGGGTCATTGAAGATGAGCCACTTGAAGCTTCAGCTTTTATTGAAGTAAAAAGCCATAAAGCAAAAGGGAAAAGGCTAACTACATACGGTGTAAAGAAAATTGTGATGCTTGACCCGATTCCTTATGAAGCTGAAGCGTCTGATATGCAGGAATCAAATGGCCTTCAGGATGAGGAAATCAATGGAACAGGTGAAAACGAAGATGATATTGAATTCCCGGCTCGTGAAAAGAAAGATTTACCTGATGATGATGCCATTCAAATGGCTCTGGAGTTCTGACCCGGCTTATGGAAAAGACATTTGTTACAAATTTGATATTTACTGATTATAAAACACTTAATTAATTGCTTGAAATGATTGACAATAAAGTTCTTGACATTACGAATGATGTAAAATGGATTGGGGTACTTGACTATGATATAGTAACCTTTGATGTTGTAATGGAAACCAAGTATGGCACAACGTACAACTCATACCTTATAAATGCCGAAAAAGTTGCAGTTGTTGAAACGGTTAAATACAAATTCAGCGACACCTATCTCCAGAAAATAAAATCACTGGTCGACCCTTCACGTATTGAATATATCATACTTGATCATACGGAACCCGACCACTCGGGCAATGTGAACACCTTACTGCAACTGGCCCCGGGTGCTACAGTTGTGGGTAGTGGAAATGCCATAAGATATATGCGTGACATGCTGGGCCATGATTTCAAATCCCTGCAGGTCAAGGATGGCGATACACTGTCGTTGGGAAATAAAACCCTGAAGTTCATCAGTGCTCCTAACCTCCATTGGCCCGATTCAATTTATACATACCTTGTTGAGGATAAACTGCTGTTTACGTGTGATTCATTCGGCGCCCATTACTGCCATGAAGCAATGTACGATGACTTGACCGGTGATTACGGCGATTCATTCAAATATTACTTCGATGTAATATTGAAACCTTTCAGCAAATTTATGCTGAAGGCAATTGAGAAAATCAGGCCTTTGGACATCAATACTATATGTACAGGCCATGGTCCCATACTACGTTCAACTTGGAAAGAAAAGGTTGATTTATCAGAGAAGCTCTCACTTGAAGCAATAAACAATCCGGTTAAATCAAGGGTCTTTATCCCCTATGTTTCGGCCTACCAGAATACAAAAATGCTGGCCGGCAGCATTGCCGATGGTGTAAGAAGCGCCGGTGAAATAGATGTACATGTATGCGACATTGAAACCATGGGACTTGGAGAAATTGATGAACACCTGGCAAAGGCATCAGGGCTTATAGTAGGTTCACCCACTATAAATCAGAATATTCTGCTTCAAATATATCAGCTATTCGCACTAATCAACCCTATCCGCGACAGGGGTAAGCTTGCCGGATGCTTTGGTTCATATGGCTGGAGTGGAGAGGGTGCCAAATTGATTGAATCAAACCTTGTTAACCTGAAGCTCAAAATGATTGATGAGCCGGTTTTCTTTAAATTCTCACCTCATGAAGATGAGCTTAAAAAGGGTTATGAATTTGGTGCTAAATTTGGAAAAGCTGTACTCGAAAAACCAACAGAATAAACATGCAACCTGATGCAATATACTGCATCTTGTGACAACTATATTAATTACCGATGAGAAAGAGCATTCAAATTCTCTTATTATTACTTGTCGCTGTTTCATTTATGTCATGCAGTATGGAAAGGCGACTGGCTGCAAGATATATCAAGGAAAAAAAAACGGGTGCCATATTGCTTCTTGCTCCTGAGGTAGTATATAAGAGTAGCTACAAGGTCCCTCCAATGGATGATTTCACCTCCTTGCCCCAGGAGGTCAAAGATTCCATTACATACTACAACAGTGATTTAGTTCAGTTCATGGATGATTCGATTTATATCAATGAATTTATGGAATCCCTGATTCAGGGATTCAGCTATTTTGGTTACGAAGTATATTATAATCAATCGGCCGATAAGTTTCTGAACACCGGCAATGAAACTTCTCTGATAGTCAATGTGGCCCAAATGCAGTTGGAGGAATATATAGAACTGATAAAGGATGAGATATCCTTTGATCCCGATTCAACCAATGTAGCCGCAATTTACCTCACAGCCGTGAACTTCAACAACTGGATAGAATTAACAAGGCTCAATCATGTGAAGTCAGAGCCCGAGCTCCTCTTCAGCACTCAGACAATAACTGATGACCTGAATGGTAACTTCAGATATTATACGCTAACCGGCACTTTTGACTATGAGTACACCATTGATAGTCTCACTGTCAATAATCTATATTATACGGCCGCAGAACTGGGGTTCAAACATTCACAATGGATATTTGACTACATCATGAATGATTATGTTGCCAGGAACTTACCACCCAACACCAGGCAGGTAAAATTCTTCAGTTATGATTTCAGGAACAAGGAATTGAAAAGACTACGCTGGCAACCTTTTACAAAGCTTTGATGGATTAATTAAAGATCAGTTTAACAGGTTTCACGATAATTCAATCTTAAGAGATTTTATAGATCTCCATGATTTCGCTTAAAATCTTATCGAAATCAATGTTAAGATCTTTAAGGATGCCTGTCCTGATATCAAATACCCACCCCCGTACGGTAAGATGGCGCTCTTTGTAAGCCTTCTGAACATCAGCCGTTTTCAGCACATTTACACACTGCTCCTGCACATTCAGTTCAACAAGCCGGTCGTATCTCTTTTCTAAATCCTCAATGGCATCAAGTTCCGACCTGTGCAGTCTGTAGATATCGCGGATATTTCTCAGCCACGGATTCAGCAATCCAAGGTCAGATGATTCCATGGCAGCCTTAACACCACCACAGTGATAGTGACCGCAAACCACCACATGCTTCACTTTCAGATAGGTTACAGCATAACTCACAGCGGATTGCGCACTCAGATCAGAGTTGGGGATCATGTTTGCAATATTGCGATAAATGAAAACCTCACCCGGATTCACACCCATCAGTTCTTCAGCAGTGACACGGCTGTCAGAACATCCAATGTAGAAGATTTCAGGATATTGCCCTAATGACAGGTGTTTGAAATAATCAGCATCTCTTTTGATTTTTTTTGCCGCCCAGGCTCTATTGTTTGAAAAAATTCGGTTTATATCCATACTTGATATTGACTTTTGGGGTTATTGATCAACCTATTAAAATGTCCAACTCATGGGTTGCCCCTGCCTACAAACCTGTTTTTGCCGATCAAAAAACCTATTACTTTCTGCACATTTCTTGTTACACTTTCGGCAGTCTTTAATGATGCGATATAGCGTATAATTTCCTTTTGCCTTGATGCTGGTAAGCTTTCAAATACTTGTTTAGCTTCCATATTTTGATTCAAGGCCAGTAATAAGTCTGGATGTGGATGAATCGTTCTGTCAGAAGGGTCGAATTCAATAGCAATCTCAATTATTTCACCCACACGTTTGGGAGAATTTTGAACCATCTTGGTATTAATGTACAATCTCCAATTACCTCTGAATTTTACTAATGTCTGATGATGCTTTTTATCATTAATAATAACACAAACAGGGATATACCCTTTGTCTTTCCCTGCCTGGGTGAATATATCTTTCAGGATTTGTTCAGGCACAAATACAAAAGGGTTTATACCGATAATATCCAGTGGGGCTATAAATTTGTGCATCTCTTTGTTTAACGTTGTCAAATAAGCGTCTTCGCTTGTTACTATTCGTTTTTTACTTTTTATATTGGTAATGACCTATAATTTTAAATTCAAACAAGCTTTTACCCTTGCCTTGAATACGGCGCAGCCGTCAAGTCTGCAAAGTCCTTTTTCAGGTATTTGAAGTACCCGGCAACGGCAATCATTGCTGCATTATCGGTAGTAAACTGGAATTCAGGAATAAACACTCTCCAGCCATTATTTTGCTGTTCAAGAATAGCTTTACGCAGTCCGCTATTAGCTGAAACGCCACCGGCAATTGCCACATCTTTAATACCGGTTTGGTTTACAGCCATAATAAGTTTCTTCATGAGCGTTTCAATAATAGCCTGCTGGATAGAAGCACAGAGGTCATTCAGGTTATTCTGAATAAAGTTGGGATCTATCTTGAGCTGATCACGAACCAGGTAAAGGAACGATGTTTTTAATCCGCTGAAGCTATAGTCCAGTGCCTGGATATTGGGCTTGGAAAATTTGAATGCCTTGGGATTCCCTTCTTTCCCATATTTATCTATAAGAGGTCCTCCCGGGTATGGAAGACCCAGTATTTTCGCCGCTTTATCAAAGGCTTCGCCGGCAGCATCATCAATAGTACGGCCAATAATCTGCATGGAGAAGTGGTCATCCAGTTTAACTATTTGAGTGTGACCGCCTGAAACGGTAAGACATAAAAATGGGAATCCCGGCACATCCTTGGGCTGTTGGTCATTAACAATGAAGTGCGCCAATACATGGGCTTCCATGTGATTCACTTCAATAAGTGGAATATTAAGGGCATAGGCAAATGATTTGGCAAAAGAGGTTCCAACCAGCAGAGAACCCAACAAGCCGGGGCCACGGGTGAAAGCTACGGCTGATAGCTGTTCTTTGGTGATGCCTGCTTTCATAAGGGCTGTTTCCACCACAGGTATTATATTTTGCTGGTGGGCTCTGGATGCCAGCTCAGGTACCACCCCTCCAAAGGAGGTATGCACTGCCTGGTTAGCAATGACGTTTGAACAGATGACAGTTTCCCTGAGCACTGCTGCCGATGTGTCATCACATGAAGATTCTATACCAAGAATATAATTCACTTATTTTAGTAATTATGAAGATAATACAAGTTATTTTCTGAATTTTGCAAGTTATAGCATAATTTTTGGTGCCATTCCTATAAAAAACAGGCAAAGTTATTAAAAAGTACGTTTACATACCCGTTCTGATCCTTATTGCTTTGGCCGGCAATCTCTTATGCTTATACCTGATCTTCAGAAGTCCCCAGGTACAAACCCGTATTGTTCAAAAATCTGCTTCCTGGCTTTCAAAAGAGTTGAATACCAAAGTTAGCATAGGTGGATTCAGGATTTCATGGTTTATGGATGTATTGATTGAGGATGTCATTATTGAAGATCAAAAGCAGGAAACTTTATTGAAAAGCTCCTTAATAAAAGTGGACGTTGATAAAATCGATATAAGGAATAAATTCTTACGCATTAATAATATAAGCATTGGTGATGCTGAAATTAACCTTCAAAAATACCTATCTGATTCCACATTTAATTTCTTATTTCTTGCAGAATACTTCAAAGGTGAGCCTAAACCATCAACCCCTAACAAATGGCGTATTGCGTTAAATGGCATAGCACTAGAGAACAGTTCACTTGTTTTTAACAATGAACACAAGGCCAGAAAGACAGGTGTTATTGACTACAATCATCTGGCCTTATCAAACATAAATCTGGAAGCAAGAGATTTTAATTTTGCGGGCGATAGCTTAAAACTGGACCTCCAAAATCTGTCGGCAAAGGAAATTTCGGGTTTCTCACTTCTCGCCATGACCGGCAGAATAAAAGTCGGCAAAGGTCAAATTGCCGCCAACAACCTCCATATCAGCACCAAAGGAAGTTATCTTCATGCCGATATAAAATTTTTATTCACTGATCTGAAATCATTCAATAACTTCATCGATAGTGTAAGAATTGAATCGAAATTCAGTCCTTCACATCTGGATATTAATGAGATAAGATATTTCACTGAGGGTGTATCCGGCATGGAAAACCTGTTACATTTTGAAGGAATTATCAAAGGCAAGGTCTCTTCACTTAAAGCAAGGGACTTCTCCTTTGATTTCGGCAACAACTCAACCTTCAAAGGCGAAATAACCATGGATGGGCTTCCTGATATACAGGAAACATTTATACACCTGAAAGTTAAAAAGTTCTCAACCGACTATTATGATCTAACCAATATAAGATTGCCGGGCAATAAAAAGCTTGCCCTGCCTGAAGAAGGAAAAAATATTGGGGTTGTTGATGTAAAAGGATTCTTTACCGGCTTTATTTATGACTTCGTTTCATCGGCTGATTTCTATACCGCTGTAGGTAAGCTGGAGACCGATATCAGCTTGCAGACCGGCGTAAAGAATTCCATAAAGTACAATGGACAATTTAACCTGCTAGAGTGGGATCTTGGGAAAACATTCAATGTTAGTGACAAAGTAGGCACTATTAATCTCATCTCATCCATCAATGGGGAAATGCGTAATAAGAAGCATAACAATCTTCGGGTTGACGCATTGATAGAGAAAGTAATACTGCTGAATAATGAATTCAACGATATAAGCATAAATGGGAACCTGATTGACCGTTTGTTCAATGGTGATCTGACAATGAAAGATGAGTTGGCTAACCTTGACTTCAGAGGAGTCATTGATCTCACTGAGAATATCCCAATGATGAACTTCACGGCAACACTTCAGGATGCATATCTAAGTAAACTCAACCTTTGGGAGCATGACTCCACTGTTCGTGTTTCAACCAGGATGGATTTGAACTTCAAAGGATCAAACATTGACAACCTGCTTGGATATATGCACTTTGACAGTACCACATTGATAGAAGGCGACCGATCATATCGTGTAAAGACTATTGAGCTGGCCATTCAGAATATCAGTCAAACAGCTAAAAGATTATCACTGGAATCAGATCTTGTCGATGCTTATTTCAATGGTCAATTTACCTTTGGTGATTTCTATCATTCACTATCAAATATCATCAGTCTATACCTGCCCTCGCTGCAGCTGACGCCACCAAACCAGAAACCTGTAACCAAAGACCAGATATTTGAATACTCGGTTCATGTTAAGGACATTACACCCTTTGCAGAGCTTTTTATACCTGAATTCAGACTTTTGGAAGATGCAACCTTAACAGGCAGTTATAATTCAAACAACAACACCATTGTATTGAATGGATCAGCTAAAGGTTTCACTTATAAAGGGCTTGATTTCTCCAATTGGCATATCAAGGGTACAAATACCGGGGCGTCGCTTGAAATAGAAACAGGAGTATCATCCATTTCAATTGTTGAAAAGAAAACAGCTGAAGCTGATAAGGAGAAAAGGGCGTTGGAGAATTTATTGTTTAAAGCCTATATGCAGGGTGATAGCATAAATTACAACCTGAATTGGAACGACAATAGCGCGGCTGACCATAATATTGGAGATATAACAGGCTACTTTTCTTTTAATAATGCGGCACAAATCAATACCCGCTTCAGGAATTTTGATGTCAGGATCAACAATCAGCCATGGACTGCCATTCAAAATGATGAGATTTTAATTGACTCCACATCAGTTAAAATTGACAATCTTGAAATTTCAAGCAGAACGCAGAAATTAAGGCTTAAAGGTAAAATATCAGATAATCCCTCTGATATTCTCACTCTGTATTTTGAGGACCTTGACGTATCAAATGCCGATCTGCTTATTGATGTCAGGAATGTAGACTTTGACGGAATTCTTACAGGTGCGGTTTCTGTAAGGGATATATATAAAACCCAACGCATAGAAGCACAGGTTGAAGTGAAGGACTTTGCCTTTAATAAGGAAAGAATGGGTGATGCAACCATTAAAAGCACCTGGAATCATGATATTTCAGCCCTCGAGGTCAATCTTGATGTTATTTATCAGGGCAATATTGGCACACACAAACCCATTTCAGCCAAGGGCCTCATATATCCGGGTAAAAGAGAGAAAGGCAATTTTGATCTGGATATTGATGTGATCAATTACAAGCTAGCCTCTCTCAATCCTTTCTTAAAGGGCATCGCTTCAAATATAAAGGGATTTGCCAGTGGAAACCTTCAAATGAAAGGAACATTTGATAAACCTGAAATTACAGGTGAGCTCGACTTGTTGAGGGCACAAATGAAAATTGATTACCTGAATGTTACTTATGCATTTGCCGATAAGGTAGTGGCGGAGCCAACAAATATTCACGCCGATAATATAACGGTTTACGATTCACTGGGAAATACAGGCACCCTCGATTTTAGTCTTCGACACAAGAACTTTAGAGATATCAGGATGAATATTGATATCTCGGCCAATAAGCTGAATGCACTCTACACTACCTACAAACAAAACAACCTATTCTACGGCAATGCATTTGGATCAGGGAATGTGAATATAAACGGTTCATTTAAAGATATTTCCATCAGGATTGACGCTAAGAGCGAACCCGCTTCACAAATATACATCCCGATAAATCTGGCTGTGGACGCTACTGAAAACAGCTTTATCAGATTCACCGGTCAGGATACACTGTCGGGAAAGAGACCTGAAATCTATAAAATCAAAGAGTCGGGAACCGATGTTGATATTAATCTGCAGGTTACTGATGCGGCGGCAATTCAACTATTCCTTCCGGAGAATATTGGCAATATAAAAGGTACTGGAAATGGCAATATACAAATTGGTGTCGATAAGCAAGGTGAAATGACCATGTATGGTGATTATGTGATGAATGAAGGATCTTTCCTGTTTACGTTGGGCAATATCATCAATCGCACATTCTCCATCCAGGGAGGAAGCACTATATCATTCAATGGATCTCCCTATGAAGCTGATATCAACTTGAGAGCCATATACAGTTTAAGGGCTTCACTTAAAGGCATAACGGATCAATATGCAGGCAAGGTTGTTCCGGTTGATTGCATCATTTCATTAAACAACAATCTCTACAATCCTGATATTTCATTCTCCCTCCGTTTACCAGAAGCCAATAATGAATTGAACCAGTTGGTATTTGCTGCCATTGACACTTCCAACCAGGTCATCATGACACAACAGATCGTCTCACTATTGGTACTTAAAACCTTTGCCCTTAGCTCCTCTCCTACTTTCACTACCAGTGTCAGCTCATCGTCAATTGAAGTATTGACCGACCAACTAAGCAATATGTTATCGCAGATTAGTGAAGATATTGATATTGGTGTAAAATACCGTACGGGTGATGCACTGACTGACGATGAAGTTGAAGTGGCACTTTCAACCAACCTGTTTAATGACCGGGTTTCCATTGATGGCAATGTTGGAATGTATACCACGGGAACCACGCAAAATAGCAGTGATATTGTTGGAGATGTGGTAGTTGACGTTAAAATAACCCCCGACGGCCGCTTTAGGGTAAAAGCGTTCAATAAATCGAACCGGTTTGATATTACCTCAAGCTCCAGCTCCGAATTTAAACAGGGAATAGGCGTTTATTACAGATATGAATTCGATAAATTCTCCGACATATTTAAACGCAAGAAAAAGAGATTATCACCAACACCCTAAAATCAACTATTTTAACTTTTATTACCGGGTTTTTATTACTTTTATTCCATTCAAAAACAAGTGACATGAAAACTACGCTTCGCACGATTACTCTCATTATGCTGTTCACAATGATAATGGGCACATTAAATGCTCAGATTATTATAACTTCTGACAATATGCCCGGTCAGGGTGATACCATAAGGGTAAGCCAGGCCTCTGTACCTGTTTTTGAAATGCAGGATCCCGAATTGACAGGATTTGACTATCTCTGGGATTATTCATCCCTCAAACCTGATTCACAAGAAGTATTGCAGTTTGTCAGTCCTACGCAAACACCTATTCTTTACCAATTTACATTCACACCGGCAGTGGCAAATCTGGCTACACCAATTGAAGGCTTTGACTTTGTTGATCTTCAGGTAACCGATGCCTATGTATTCTATAAAAACACGAACAGTGAATTCGTTCGGGCGGGATATGCCGCTACTGTCATGGGATTACCCCTGCCGTTGAAATACTCACAACCGGAGAAAATTTACACATTCCCCTTATCGGCAAGTTCCTTGCCTGACTCAAGCCTATCGGAAATTACTGTCCAATATCCCTCCTTCGCATACTTCAACCAAGTGAGGAAAAGAGTCAACCATGTTGACGGTTCGGGAACACTCATAACACCTTACGGCATTTTCAATACTTTAAGGGTGAAGTCAGTTATATACGAACGAGATAGCCTCTATCTGGATTCCCTGCAGACCGGTGTACCCATAATAAGGAATATCATAGAATATCAATGGTTGAGCCCCGATTTCATTGTTCCGGTGCTTACCATAACACAGGAAGATGGTTTTTCCAATACCATACAATATCCTGATTCAGTAAGAAATATAGTACCCTTAGTTGTTGAACTTGGCGACGATATAGATATCTGCAACGGTGAATCAGTAACCTTAACTGCGCAGGTTTCAGGTGGAGAACCCCCGTACAGTTTTCTCTGGAGCACTTTCGATACCACGCAATCAATAACCGTAATGCCTGATTTATCAACCGAATATAGCGTTTTGGTAATGGATAATACCGGCAACATCACTTCAGATGCGGTATATGTTAATGTTATACCTTTTGTTTTGATTGAATTGGGTAATGATACGCTTGTATGCGCAGGCCATAACCTAAACTTCCTTATCAGTCAAAGTTACGACCACATATACTGGTTTATTGATAACGAATTGGCTGGAACCGGACAGAGCTTCACTATTGACACAACAGGCATAGGCATAAAAACTGTTACCCTTAAGGTGGAATTCCAACAAGGTGAATGTATTGGAAATGACCAAGTAGAAGTTACATTCCACCTTTGTGAATCAATTGATGAACAAGGTTTAGGGCAAATATCTCTTAGTCCGAATCCCGCCAACGAAGCTTTAATGGTTGAGAATAAACTACCATTTATTAATCCAAAAGTGTCTATCAAAAGCTTGTTAGGCAGTGAATCCATTAACTGCCCCTATTCGATTAGCCAAAACAGGCTCACTTTGTCCACAAAAGAACTTAAAAAGGGCATTTATATTCTCGTTATTCACGATCAGGCAACCGTTTATACGGGCAAGTTTATAAAGAGATAATAAATTATAAACATACCCGAATAACCTGATAATGAATGCAGTAATATTACATGACGCACTCCTGTAACCGGAGTCTTAAATACTCTCAGACGGTATAGGTGAACACTTTTGACAATGAAGTGACCGTATCTGCAAAACCATTATCCGAAAACGAACACTTTAAGGCAGAAAACAACTGATAGGTGGTTGTATTGCATTGTTTATCAATGCTTTACATACTTTGGCACGCTTTTAGTTAAAGTAGTATCGAACAGGGTAAAACAAAATGCCATGAAAACAAAACTCACATTCGCAATTCTCTTTCTTCTTTTAAATACACTGTTATTTGCAGGAAGAAACCTCAACTCGACAACTACAGGAAACGACACATTGCACATTGCAAGCACCGTTAAATTACCTCTTCCTGAAGAGGAGGCTTATATAAACGACATACCATTCGACACAAAGGCCATAGCCTTACAATCATTGTTTCTGAATCTGGAAAAACCTGAGGAAGAAGCCTATATCAACGATATACCATTTGATACGGAAACAATTGCTGCTATATACAACTACAATCTAAAGGATATATTCCCGGAAGAGGAAGCATACATAGACGACATTCCCTTTAACACATCAGATGTAGTAAAAGAATACTTGTTTAACGAAGAAGGATTTGCGTCGAGTCCTGCAATGGATGATTGCAAAGATTAATTTTAGGTTTTTGGTGAACTTGAAAGTCTCAGATTGCTAATTGCGTAAAGAGCTCCCCGAAGGAGCTCTTTTATTTTTGATGACGTAAGAATTGAGGCAAGACAGTGCTTAAAAAAAGCACCAATTATCATCTATCGGCATTCCAATATCTACACATATATTCTGTTAAAGAAAAACTTATAGCCGCAAAGTTTCACTTTCAGGAAGATTTCCGCTTTCTTATGATATCGCGCAACTGCGAGGCTTTTTCATACTCTTCATGCTCAATGGCTTCGAGCATCATTTGTTCTAATTCTTCAATGGAGAACTTATTATAGTCGTATTCATCAGAAACTTCAACTTCACCGGTAGCAAGCTGATCGATATCAGGTTCTTCTTCAACCGAGACGCCGGCACCTGACAGAACGGTTTCATAAGTATAAATTGGACAATTAAACCTAACCGCCAGGGCTATGGCATCAGAAGTCCGTGAATCAATTTCCTTTACTGATATACCATCGGAACAAATAAGGGTGGCATAGAAAATTCCCTGTGCGAACTTACTGATTATTACTTCCTTGAATTCGATTCCGAATATATCAGCAAAATTCTTGAATAAATCATGAGTCAAAGGTCGGGGTATTTTTATTTGCTCAATATGAAAAAGGATAGCTTGTGCTTCAAAAGTATTGATCAGAATGGGTAGACGACGTTTCCCTTCTGTTTCACCGAGAATGAGGGTATATGCACCGCTCTGTGATTGGCTATTTATCATTCCCAGCAATTTCAATGGAATTTTCTCCATCATTTAACGGTTTAATTTAAAATGTTAAAATTAGCAATAAAATGGCTGCCAAAAGAGCATTGCATGAATAATTTAGCCGTGATAAAACAAATATAAAAAAAGTAGAACATTTTTTACAGTGCAATCGTTTGCGAAAATTATCAAAATAGTGCTTTAAATCAGGCTTTTCAATAAACATATTATGCGCTAATTCGTTATTTATAAGCCTCTTTGTTGGTAAACAGGTAAAATTTACCTTTGGATATTACATATAGTTCTCTACATTTGTGAAATATTAAATATCATCATATCCAATAACCCAATTACATCTTTATGAAGAAATTAATATCTTTCTTAATCTTAATTGCATTACCCTTTATTTCAATGGCTAGTGAAGCCGACCTTCCAATTCCCGATTTAAGCACAAGTTTTTTCAATAGTTTAGGTATGAATGGCCATGCCTTGCTGGCGTGGGGTATTTTTATCATTGTACTGGGAATGTTGTTTGGGTTATGGCAATTCATTCGCATTAAAAGGTTACCGGCACATAAATCAATGTTGTCAGTATCTCATATTATCTACGAAACATGCAAGACATACCTGTTTCAACAGGGCAAGTTTCTTGTAATTCTATTCCTGATAATAGGTACAGCCATTTTCTATTATTTCTATGGATTAAACCACATGGAATTTGATAAAGTGCTACTGGTTTTATTATGGGCAGTGCTCGGCATCCTGGGATCATACGGCGTTGCATGGTTTGGGATCAGAATCAATACACTTGCCAACAGCAGAACCAGTTTTGCATCATTGCGTTCAAAGCCATGGGATGTTGTTTCCATTCCCTTACAGGCCGGCATGAGCGTTGGTGTGCTGCTCATTACCGTTGAACTGATTATGATGATATTCATTCTCCTGTTTGTTCCAGGTGAGAGCGCCGGAGCTTGTTTCATTGGTTTTGCTATTGGTGAATCACTTGGTGCATCAGCTTTGCGTATTGCCGGTGGTATTTTCACCAAAATTGCCGATATTGGTGCAGACCTGATGAAAATTGTTTTCGCCATAGGTGAGGACGACCCCCGCAATCCGGGTGTTATTGCTGACTGCGTGGGCGACAATGCAGGCGACAGCGTAGGACCAACTGCCGATGGGTTTGAAACCTATGGTGTTACCGGTGTAGCTCTTATTTCATTCATCGTCCTTGCAATAGGCCTTGAACTGCAGAGTACACTTATTGTGTGGATATTTGCTATGCGAATATTAATGGTATTCACCTCCATCTTCTCATATGGCATTAACCATGTTGTTTCAAAAGCCCGATATGGTCAAAAACAAAACTTCGACTTTGAAGCTCCTCTTACTTCATTAGTTTGGACAACTTCAATTGTTTCTATCATAATCACTTACATAGTAAGTTATTTCCTTATTGGTGACCTGGCAGCAGGTTTATGGTGGAAGCTGGCAAGCATTATCAGCCTGGGCACCCTGGCTGCTGCAATAATACCGGAGTTCACAAAGGCCTTCACAAGTTCCAAATCACGCCACGTTAATGAAATTGTAACTGCATCACGTGAAGGAGGTGCCTCTTTAACCATTCTTTCAGGTATGGTTGCCGGTAACTTCAGTGCATTCTGGAAAGGAATGGTAATTGTAGGCTTAATGGCATCCGCATTTGCCGTATCAACAATGGGTTTGAGTGAAATCATGACCTATCCTGCCATCTTCTCCTTTGGATTGGTAGCTTTTGGATTCCTAGGTATGGGACCTGTTACGATTGCGGTTGACAGCTATGGACCGGTTACCGATAATGCTCAGTCGGTATTTGAACTCTCACAAATAGAACGCATACCGGGTGTTGAGGCTGAAATAGAGAAAGATTTTGGTTTCAGACCCGACTTTACACAAGGAAAGCACTTCCTCGAAGCAAATGACTCGGCCGGTAACACCTTCAAGGCAACAGCCAAACCGGTATTAATTGGCACAGCAGTTATTGGTGCAACCACAATGATTTTTGCCATTATACTGATGCTTAAACAGCTGGGACTGTTAAACCTTAGTCTTACCGATGCTCCTGTATTATTGGGATTCATTACCGGCGGTGCCGTTATTTTCTGGTTCTCAGGTGCTTCCATTCAAGCTGTTACTACCGGTGCTTATCGTGCAGTGGAATTCATTAAGCGGAATATTCAACTTGACAAGGATAAAGCTGATATAAACGATTCCAAGTCAGTTGTTAGAATCTGTACGCAATACGCTCAGGCAGGTATGTGGAATATCTTCGGCGTTATCTTCTCTCTCACACTGGCATTTGCTTTCTTCGATCCTAACTTCTTTGTATCATACCTTATTTCAATAGCTGTGTTTGGTTTATTCCAGGCTATGTATATGGCTAATGCAGGCGGATCATGGGATAATGCCAAGAAAGTGGTGGAAGTTGACCTTAAAGAGAAAAACACTCCATTGCATGACGCTACCGTTATAGGCGATACTGTTGGTGACCCTTACAAAGACACATCTTCAGTAGCTCTTAACCCGATTATTAAATTCTCCACACTCTTTGGACTTCTTGCTGTAGAGATGGCTGTTAAAATGAGCATTTCAGCTAAGGAATCAGGTTCTACTGACATAACACCCATCATTGGTGGAATATTTTTCCTCATTGGTTTGTTCTTTGTGTATAGATCATTCTATGGCATGAGGATTAAGAAGGAATCAAAATAGAACTATAACTCACATAGATAATCCGCAATAACTAATTTTCATAATTAGAGCGGTTCTGTTAATCAATGATTACAATAAGAGAGGGCTGATCCGTTGATCAGCCCTCTCTTATTGTTTCATAATAAACTGAAATAACCTTTATTTCTCAGCGAACTCAAGGTTAAGAGCTGACCTCCACCATGGATAGTAGTACTTCTGCAGCTCATCCGTTTCAGGAAACTTATAGAATAAATGACCTTCTTTTGCACCTACAAAAAATCCATTTTTGACAGTACGGTACAATACATCACCCTGATAAAAACGATTTACTGTTTTGGTAGGCTTCTCATATCCCATATGCAATCCAATGAGGCAATCGCGCAAGTGATCCTTATTGGCATAAGGAAGATTACCCACGGGGGCGGTTATTGGATCTTCAGCAAGACGATTAAGAATAAGTTCCACAAACACAATCTTGGGGAAGTAAATAGGATTCTTGCTATCAGTTACCCATTCAGTGAACTTAACGGGGTTAAGCTTACTGACAACGCGCGGAGTTACCGGACACAGTTGTTGATAAAAATGAAGGGTGGGCTTCTCCTCAGCGAGAAATGTTGATTTTGTGAGCTCAAGCACCTTGCCATCGGCTGTAGTAAGGTACAGATTCCTGAATGCACTCAGTGGAATGTTTTCAAGTACACGATAGGTTGAAAGATAAACGGATCTCTTTGGCTTGCCATCAACATGAGGTACACACCTGACCTTTATACTCTCCATATTGAAATAGTCAGTTGTAAAATCAGGATCTATTTCAAAGAAAAATGCTTGTCCTTGCGTACGTTTATTGGTGCCTACGGCATAGTAAACACCAAACTCTTCAGGAGGCAACATTGAAGCTATAAGGGCTTCAGGAGTCATTGAAAGATAAAGATAAATTTTATGGCTCATTTTCAGTTTTATTTAGATAATACAAACCTACGTGTTTTAGCGTAATAAAGCAAGTAGAAAAACAGACTTCCGGTCTTTATGATGTCCATAGGCCTTGGTAACCTCAGAGAAATTATTAACCATTAATTCAGTAATTAGTTTAAGCATTGATTTACTGATATTTATAAGTTAATAAGATTCCATTTCAAAATTTTCCTATTGTATCAGAATCTTTATCTTTGCCACGAAATTAAAGTTCTTAAACCATTTGTTTTAATACAATCAAACATGTCGAAACTATCCAATGATTTCGTTAACCGGCATAACGGTCCCAGAGAAAGTGAAATTGCAAAAATGCTTGATGTAATAGGCACCCCCAACCTTGATACATTGATTGATGAGACGGTGCCGGCATCCATTAGATTGCCCAAACCGCTCAATCTGCCTGAAGGGATGAATGAGTGGGAGTATATCTCTCATCTGAAGGACCTTGGTGCAAAAAACAAACTGTTCAAGTCGTACATTGGATTAGGTTACTACCCAAGTATCACTCCAGGAGTTATACAGCGTAATATACTTGAGAATCCGGGATGGTATACATCCTATACTCCTTACCAGGCTGAGATTTCACAGGGACGGTTGGAAGCATTGCTCATCTACCAGACCATGATCATGGATCTTACCAGCATGCCATTGGCAAATGCTTCATTATTGGACGAAGGTACAGCCGCCTCAGAAGCAATGATAATGCTCTTCAATTCACGCTCCCGTGAAGCCGTCAAGGCAAATGCCAATAAATTCTTTGTATCAGAACATCTTTTCCCTCAAACCATTGAAGTACTAAAAACAAGGTCAGCTCCTTTAGGCATTGAATTAGTATTTGGGAACCATGAAACCATTGAATTTGACAAGGGTTTCTTTGGGGCAATCATTCAATATCCGGATGAAAGAGGTGAGATATATGACTTCCGTGAGTTTACCGCCAAGGCACATGCCGATGGTGTAATGGTTGCTGTAGCCGCCGACCTTATGAGCCTTGCAGTACTAACCCCTCCGGGTGAGTGGGGCGCCGACGTAGTGTTGGGTTCAAATCAGCGTTTTGGACTGCCTTTAGGCTATGGAGGCCCACATGCAGGCTACTTTGCAGTACGTGAAGACTTTAAACGTACCATACCAGGTCGTATCATTGGCGTTTCAGTAGATGCTAATGGCAACAGAGCATTGAGAATGGCTCTTCAAACAAGAGAACAGCACATTAAAAGGGAACGGGCCACTTCAAATATCTGTACTGCCCAGGCCTTACTGGCCATCATGTCAGCAATGTATGGTGTTTATCATGGACCGGTAGGCATCAAACAGATAGCATGCAGGATTAATACACTGACCACGCTGTTATCGGCTGAAGTAGCCAAATATGGATATACCCAACTAAACAAGACTTTCTTTGACACAGTAAGGATAGAGATTCCAGAGAATGTAAGGATGGCCGAGTTCAAGAAACTGGCGTTGGAAAATCAGGTCAATTTCCGCTATTTCTCTGACCGGGTCATAGGAATCAGTATGGATGAAACTACAAACCTGGAAGATTTAAAAACATTGGTTAATATATTTGCCTCAGCCGCAAGGAAAGCCTTCAATCCTGATATAACCATCAGTGAAAAGTGCCAGGGTCAGCTATCACTTCCCGAACAACTCAGGAGAAAAACCCCATATTTACAGGACAAGGTATTCAGCAGCTACCATTCAGAAACTTCCATGATGAGGTTCCTGAAAAAACTGGAAAACAAGGATCTATCACTCAACAAGGCGATGATTCCTCTTGGTTCATGTACTATGAAGCTGAATGCTGCCTCTGAATTATTTGTACTAAGCTGGCCTGAATTTAACAGCCTGCATCCCTTTGTTCCTGAAGATCAGGCCGAAGGATACAGATTAATGATTGCAGAATTAGAGAAAGCCCTTTGTGAAATAACAGGCTTCAGTGCTATGTCATTTATGCCCAATTCAGGAGCGGCAGGTGAATATACCGGTTTGATGGTAATAAGGGCCTATCATGAAAGCAGGGGTGAAAGTCATAGAAACGTATGTCTCATACCATCCTCTGCACACGGCACCAACCCTGCAAGCGCAGCTATGGCAGGCATGTCGGTTGTAGTTGTCAAATCAGATGAACACGGCAATATTGACCTTGCTGACCTGAAAGAAAAAGCTATTAAATTTAAAGAAACGCTGTCGGCTTGTATGATTACCTACCCTTCAACCCATGGGGTGTTTGAAGAAGGTATCAGAGATGCCATCAATATCATACATGAAAATGGCGGACAAGTATATATGGATGGTGCAAACATGAACGCCCAGGTGGGATTAACCAGCCCGGGTTTCATTGGCGCCGATGTATGTCACCTCAATCTGCATAAAACCTTTGCCATTCCTCATGGCGGTGGTGGACCGGGTGTTGGCCCAATAGGTACAGCCAAGCATTTACAGGAATTCCTACCGGGTCATATTCTACAGAAAGTAGGTGGTGAATCCGCTATAACAGCTGTTGCATCAGCGCCTTTTGGAAGCGCATCAGTATTGCCTATCTCCTATGGCTACATCAAGATGATGGGTGGAGAAGGACTTACCGAAGCAACAAAATTTGCGATTCTTAATGCCAATTATCTGAAGGCAAAGCTTTCAAAGTACTATAAGATCCTTTACACCGGCAAGAATGACAGGGTGGCACATGAAATGATACTCGATTGCAATGAATTCAGCAGATCAGCAGATGTTCAGGTTGGAGACATTGCCAAGCGGCTCATGGATTATGGTTTCCATGCACCAACCGTTGCCTTCCCGGTACACGGCACACTCATGGTTGAGCCAACAGAAAGTGAACCACTGGAAGAACTTGACAGATTTGTTGATGCAATGGCAGCCATAAGATCAGAAATTGATGAAATAGCAGGTGGTGAAGCCGATAAACAGATCAATGTAATTAAGAAGGCACCGCATACTCTTGAGATGATAACAGCTGAAAAGTGGGAACTCCCCTATTCACGTGAAAAAGCTGCATTCCCGGTTCCATGTGACAAGTCAGACAAATACTGGCCTTCAGTAACCCGGGTGGATGATGCATTTGGTGATAGAAATCTTGTGTGCAGCTGCGCTCCGGTTGCTGCTTATCAGGAACAATAACGGTTTTCCAGTCCTAAATACAGAAATTTATCCTGTTTTCAATAAGAAAAGCACCTGTAAAATATAACAGGTGCTTTTTTGTTACTACTTTTAAAAAAAGATTGAGTTGCAATAAACCAGACCTTAAAAAAACTTGAGTAGCAATACACCAGGCAAAAAAAAGCTTGAGTAACAATGAAGCAGGCCTTGATAAACGTTTTAACAACAATACACCTGTACTTTAAAAACCATTGAAGAAATGAAGCAAGTTTTCATCCTAACGCTTATGCTACTATCGGCTTTGACCGGTTGTAGCTCCAACCCTGAGCAGTCAATAAAGAACAGCATACACGCTGACAAACTGATTGCATTATTGGATAAAAACAAACCACTGATAGTTAAAGGCAAAATCATTACCGGTGATCTGGATTTCTCCAAAGTAAAAAACACCTATACCTTCAGCTCATCAAATATAGTGGCTCAAATAGATGTTCCTGTCACTTTCCTGAACTGTATTTTTATGGGGAAGGTAACAACCACCGGTTCGCTGGCTCATGCTGCCATAACAACTACCTTCAGTGAAAACCTGACCTTTGAAGCCTGCGATTTCAGAGGCGAAACATCCTTCGACAATTCTGTAATTGAAGGAATGGTGAATTTTACCGGTTCCATATTCAATGAAAGAATTTCATTTAACAACGTACATGTGCAAGGCAGAAACAGTTATTTTACTTCAATAACTGCAGCCAAACAATTCAGCATGCAGGAATCAATGCTTGATGGCAATGCCGATTTCTTCAAAGCTACAATGAAAGCGAAAACATCATTCCAGGGCACAGAATTAAATGGAGATCTGGTACTTAATAATATAATATGTGAAGGGAAGGCCGACTTCTCATTAATGGTGATAAGAGGCGACATCCTGCTGAATTATGCGCACTTTGTTGATGAAATGCGCTTCTCGGATGCCGCGATTGAAGGAAATGCTAGTATGGTGAGCACTAAATTCACCAATGCATGGATGAATAACAATCGTTTCAATGGGAAGGTAAATCTTACAGAATCAGAAATTACAGGTAAAATAGACCTTGCTGGCTCGATTTTTGGTATTAATCCTGAGTTAAACGGCATAAAAGGAGAGATCACAGGTAAAGTAGAATTAAAATAGTTATTATTCAAGAGGTTAAATAGTTATTCATCATAAGAAAAATAAGCAAATCAAGAATCATGATCAAGCTAATGAAACGACCGGCATTTTACATGCTAACACTTGTAATTTCTTTTGGATTATTTCAGAACAGTTGTACCAAAGAGGAAGCTCTGAATGTTTTGAGTGAAGTACTGGTACAAGCCATGGCAAGCTGGAATGTTGAGGATGAAGAGTTGGAAACCATTCCAGAGGATATAATAATAAATGACAACACAGGCGCATTGCCCACATCTGTTGATTTAAGTTCAAAGTTCCCGCCAATTGGTGACCAAGGCTCATATGGCACCTGTGTTGTGTGGGCTGTTGGCTATAATCTCAAAACAGCCTTAAATGGGATTGACAACCAATGGACTGCCAGTCAACTGAGTCAACTGGCAAACCAGACGAGTCCGAAGGATCTGTTTCTTTCCATTCCGGCCTCTGAGAAAGGCAGTGACTGCAATGGCACTCAGTTTGAATCGGCCATGAATGCCCTTATAACCAGAGGAAGTGCTTCACTGGCAACGGCACCATACACAGGTTTAGGTGATTGCGGTACCAATCCTCCTTCGGACTGGACTGCCGAGGCAGCAGAAAACAAACTAGTAAACTTCCGTAAAATTGCCGACCAGAACGACGCAGCCTCAATGACAGTCGAAAATTTCAAGGCGTATCTGGCTGAAAATCGTCCTATTGCTTTTGGAGCTAAACTTGGCGACCGTTTTATGAAATGGAACAGCAGTGCAATTATTGATTATGACACCTATATGAATCCCGGAATGCAGCATGCATACCACGCCATGACTCTCGCCGGTTATGATGACTCAAAAGGAGCCTTTAAAGTCATTAATTCATGGGGAAAATCATGGGGTAACAATGGAACAATCTGGGTAGACTATGATTTCTTTGTGAACAGCTTTTGTATGGCGGCTTTTGTTGCCCAGAATAAATCAGATGTCAATTTTACCGGCAACCAGGTTGGTTCAGGTGATATTGTTTCAGGAATGGATGTATTGGCCTGGAATCTCGTTGATGCTGACAATCCGGAATCGGCCGAACTACTCGACCGGCAAATTACTTATAACGTATACAATTCAGGTACTGAAACTGTAAATGCCTCCTCCCGTTGGAGCATCCTCTATATGTACTATAATGCCTACGATGCCAACGATTATGGAATCTTAATCCATGACTACTATACCGATGAATTCAGTACCATACCAGGTGATAATGCATACTGGCCTGAAGGTGTGGGTATAGCCGGGAGCTGGTGGAATTATATCAATGTACCTTCAGGAAACAGTGTGGCTGCCGCATTATATAATGACCCCGATTCCGACTTCCTGTTCACCTACACCATGCCATCAGACCTTAATGGAAGCTATTACCTGGTATTGATAGCCGACGGTTTCAATGATCTGGAAGAGGTAAATGAAGATAACAACTACTTCTTTTACAGTGACCCTGAAGGTAAACCTTTCACTTTTATAAACGGCATTATTCAAAACCTGCCTGTTGCAAAATCAGCATCAGTGAAAACAATACCGGCACGATTCCAAAACACCGTGAACCAAACACTTGTAAAAGGTAAGAACATAAACACCTATTCGCCGCAAGAAATCATGAGCCTGGTGAAACATAGAAAAGCCTCAGGTGACCTGCAGAAGAAAGTTCTTCAATACAAATTCAGGAATAGTGTCATTAAATCAGTTAAATCAAAAGTGTAATTCTGAAATCATCCATATTGGATTAGCGTTTTGAAGTGATATCCGGATAACAATTAAATACTTAAGAAGCGGCTGATTCCGATTACTAAAGGCCTTATTAAGAACAATAACCACATAATACTTATAAACAGTAAAGGGAAGCTTTATAGGCTTCCCTTACAGTTTCATGACAAAACATCTCAGTTTTTAATAATTAGTGAATCAGGTAAACAAGTAAAACGAGTTAGCTGAGATGATAACCATGCTTATTTTATAACATCAACTTTCTTCAAACTCAAGACTATACGATCCCAGGTACGCTCAATATCATTATCGAGTCCTACACTGTAACGTACAAGTCCTTCACTCATACCCATATCATGCTGGATATCTTCGGGGACTTCACTGGAAGTACTTTTTCCTGAATTGCTGAACAGGGTTTTGAAATAGCCTAAGCTCACTGCCAGATAACCAACATCGTTCTTTTCCATGTCCTCCATGAAAATTGCAGCTCTCTCAGCGGTACCAAGGTCAATATTAAGCATACCGCCGTAACCGAACTCTTTATTCATCATTCTGGTCATCACTGCATGACCAGGATGATCTTCCAAACCTGCATAAGCGGTTGGCAGTCCGGTTTCCCTAAACTTTCTGGCAAGGAACATAGCATTGTAGCTATGCTGTTTCATACGAATATGAAGTGTGTGTAGATTCTTCAGGATAGAAGATGAACGTAGTGGATCAAGCACCGGGCCCAAAAGCATGGAAGTACCACCATTCAGATCAATCAGAGAATTTATATATTCTTGTGTACCGCAAATGGCGCCGGCGACGCAGTCATTTTTACCATTTACAAACTTTGTAAGGCTATAAACCACAACATGAGCACCCAACCTTGCAGGATTAATGATCATGGGCGTAAAGGTATTATCAACAACCAATGGAATTTTATTATCGTTGGCAACTGCAGCAAGTGCAGGTATATCAGATACCTGTAGCAATGGATTGGTCATTGACTCGGTGTAGATTAGACGGGTATTAGGCCGTATTGCCGACTTTACAGCTTCAATATTAGTAATGTCAACAAAGGAAACCTCTACATTAAATCTTTTGATATAATTGGAAAGAAAAGCAAAGGTACCGCCATAAACAGTACGACTGCTTACAATATGATCACCACATTTCACCAGTTGGAGGATAGCATTGGTAATGGCGGCCATTCCACTGGCTGTTACCCAGGCTGCCTCTGTACCTTCCATAGCTGCCATAGCATCGGCAAGATACTTATTGCTTGGATTCCAGTGCCTGGAGTAAAGAAAATAACCCTCTGTCTCCCCTTTAAATGTATCAGTCATTTGCTTGGCTTGCATGAAGGTGTATGTTGCTGAATCGGTAATTGAAGGATTTACATCACCAAATTCGCCAAATTGGTGAAGATCCTGAATCTGACTTGCGGGATCGAATTTCATCTTCCTGATTTTTTTAATTAATAGTTTATTCCCTGATATTTTACCATACAAAAATACGAATAGCGAACTTCATTTAGCATATTACTCATATATTTGCAGAAATATGCCTCTATTTTTTAAAATTTGTAAGCATTTAGGCCTATTTTGCTTTAAATATTAACATTTTTAACTTAAAGATGGAGAAACACTTTCATATTGACAGTTTGGATAAAAAGATATTGAAATTACTGAATACCGATGCTCGTATGCCTTTTGTTGAGGTCGCCCGCCAATGCAAGGTCTCGGGGGCTGCCATACATCAAAGGGTTCAAAAGATGGAAGAAGCAGGCCTCATTAAAGGATCTTCACTAGTATTGAATCCCGGAGGCATGGGCTATCATACCTGCGCATTTATTGGAATTCAGGTTAATTTGACTGCAACCTCGACTCATGATGAAGTGTTTCAGAAAATCAAGAAAATACCTGAGATAGTTGAATGTCATCATATATCAGGGAAATACTCCCTTCTTCTGAAAATATATACCCACAACAATGAGCATTTAAAGAAGATAATTGTCGAACAGATTCAATCAATTCCTGAAATAACATTTACCGAAACATTCATTTCTCTGCAAACAGGTTTTGAACGTCAGTTAGAACTTTGATCAGATAAACGTGTTGCATTATATAAGTAACGGGACTCCATTTACTCCGTTACAATGTTCAATTATTCACTTTATTAATTTTAAATCCATGCCTAAAATGAATGGCAGTGCAATCCTTTATATTGCGTGCAGCCTGGATGGTTATATAGCCGGTGAGAATGAAGATCTTTCCTTTCTTGATTCGGTGAGCAAGGTGGGAGAAGATTATGGTTATGCGGTATTTCTTGATACTATTGACACAATCATCATGGGAAAAACCACGTATGACTGGATAAAGCTTAACGCACCTGATTATCAGCATGAAGATAAAGAAACGTATATAGTGACTCATTCACAAGATCAGGATACTAAACTCTCTGACAGTTCACGGTTAAAATTCTTTTCAGGTGATCTGGCAGCTTTTGTCGTAAAACTAATAGCCGATGGGAAACGCCTGTTCATAGAAGGTGGTTCTCAAATCATATTGCAACTCATGGAGAAGAAGTTGATTGATGAGTATTATATTGCAATTATACCTGTATTATTGGGCAAGGGAATCCCTCTCTTCAAACCCGGTTTTCCAACGCAGAGACTCAGGCTGGCTGATGTAAAGGGATATGATACCGGACTTGTACATCTGCACTATTTTTATAAAAAGGAATAGTGTGTTGAAATGTAAAATCAATTCTCAAAAACCACTCCCCGAGTCTGATATTTGCATGTTGAACTATATACCCATATTAATCTGAACTACAGACCACTATGATATTTACCAATTTCGCGGAATTATTTTACGCAAGCATTTTAGTCTAAGTCCTAAATCTTATATATAACACTGTATATCAAAACTATACGGAATATTTTTCTGATCAGATTTTCCGAATAGGGTAATTGTGTCCTAATTGACTGATACAGTTTCCAATACAGAAGTTTTCGACATAGTTAACGCTCTGAGAATTGAATATAATTTTAGTTGATGAGGAATTGCCAATACATTAAAATCCAGGGCAGTTAACTCAACTTTCAGAAGAGCGAAAATCAGAAATTGCTATTTCACTAATAATAATTGTGAACAAAACAAAAGCAGCCAAACCTTGTTGAAGCGGTTAAATTTATTTAAGTTTGCACAACATTAATATCTACGAGTTATGAATTACGATTTGATAGTAATAGGTTCTGGTCCCGGCGGTTATGTAGCTGCCATAAGGGCATCACAATTAGGTTTGAAAGTAGGGGTTGTTGAAAAGGCTGAACTTGGCGGCATTTGTCTTAATTGGGGTTGTATTCCTACCAAAGCCTTAATGAAGAGCGCCCAGGTGTTTGACTATATGAAACATGCTGCAGAATATGGAATTAACCTGAGCGGAGATGTAAAACCTGATTTTGAAGCAATAGTTAAAAGAAGCAGGTCAGTAGCCGATGGAATGAGCAAAGGTATTCAGTTTCTGTTCAAGAAAAATAAGATAGAACATATAGCAGGTTACGGTAAGGTAAAACCGGGTAAGATAGTTGAGGTTACTGACATGGATGGCAAAGTAACTGAATACTCGGCCGGGCATATTATACTTGCCACTGGTGCCCGTTCACGGGAGTTGCCAAACCTTAAGCAGGATGGTAAAAAGATTATTGGTTATCGTGAAGCCATGGTACTGCCATATCTTCCTGAAAGCATGGTAGTTGTTGGATCTGGTGCTATTGGATCAGAATTCGCCTACTTTTATAATACCATGGGTACGAAAGTTACATTGGTGGAGTTTATGCCAAATGTAGTACCTGTTGAAGATGAAGAAGTTTCCAAACAACTGGAGAGGAGTTTCAAGAAATCCGGTATGAAGGTAATGACCTCTTCAACGGTTGAATCAGTTGAAGTAAGCGGCGACAAGTGTAAGGTTACCATACAAACCAAAAAAGGACAGGAAGTTGTAGAGGCTGATATCGTATTGTCGGCTGTTGGCATTGCAACAAATCTTGAAAACTTAGGCATTGAAGAGACCGGCATTCAGGTTGAAAAAGGCAAGGTAGTGGTTGATGAATTTTACCGTACCAACGTTGAGGGCGTATATGCCATTGGAGACATAGTTCACGGCCCTGCATTGGCACATGTTGCATCACATGAAGGAATCATCTGTGTTGAGAAGATAGCCGGCAAACATGTTGATCCGTTGGATTATGGCAACATACCGGGTTGTACCTATACACATCCTGAGATTGCTTCAGTTGGGATGACAGAAAAAGCCGCCCGTGAAGCAGGCTATGATGTAAAAATTGGCAAGTTTCCGTTCTCGGCTTCCGGCAAAGCAAGTGCAGCAGGTAACAAGGAAGGATTTGTTAAAGTTGTTTTCGATGCCAAATATGGCGAATGGTTAGGTGCTCATCTGATTGGTGATAATGTCACAGAAATGATTGCAGAGGTTGTTGTAGCCCGAAAACTAGAGACCACCGGTGAAGAAATCATCAAAGCGGTTCATCCTCATCCTACTATGTCAGAAGCAATTATGGAAGCAGTTGCTGCTGCCTATGACGAGGTAATTCACATTTGATTGTAATGGAAATTCTTACCACTGAAATTCCGGATTTGCTTGTCATCAAGCCTGATGTATTTGCCGACGACAGAGGGTATTTCTTTGAATCGTACAACAAGGTTAAGTTAGCTGAGGCAGGGATTGATGTAAATTTTATTCAGGATAACGAGAGCAGGTCAATGAAGGGTGTTCTTAGGGGATTACACTTTCAATATTCTCCTTATGCTCAGGGTAAACTTGTAAGAGTAATAAGTGGTGCCGTGCTGGATGTGGCAGTCGATATTCGTAAAGACTCTCCCACATTCGGCAAATGGGCTTCTATCCTACTCACCGGTGAAAATAAACTGATGTACTGGATTCCTGAAGGTTTTGCACATGGTTTTCTAACACTGGAGGACGATACAATATTTACTTACAAGTGTACAGGAGTTTACAATAAACAGGCTGAAGGGTCTATCAAATGGAATGATCCTGACCTCAATATAGAATGGGATACCAACTCACCATTACTTTCTGCAAAAGATAGGGTTGCTCCTTCATTCAAGGACTATATCCGAATACTTAAATAGGCAGAAGATACTTGTTTTGACCTGTATTCTTTAATTTCTCCAAACAACTGAGACTATTATGGTATTTTATATACCTGGAAGTCAATATGTATATTACAATAACAAGTATAGAAACTATCAACAACAGCCTTGACAATAACCGTTTCAGGTTTAAATTACGACCGGATTAAACGAAATGGCAAAACATTGCGTTTAAATTAAATAATTCAAATGTTAAGCTCATGAAATTCCCATTTTATAAAACCACATTCTTCATCTTGCTCATCAGCATAATTACAATTGGAGTCTTTGCTTTTTTTACCGTTCCGGATCAGGACAATGATAAATTGTATTATGAATCTTTTGCCCGGCACAATAAGATTCATTCAATAATTATCCCTGATTCCGTATCCTTTGCCGGAGAGTTAGCCCCACTTGACATCTACTATGTTCGTGAGTCTCTCGATCGCGAATTACTGGTAAACACCTACTGGCATTCCAATACAATCCTTATGCTCAAGAGGGCTGCAAGATATTTCCCTGTTATTGAGCCTATATTAAAGAAGAATAACATACCCGATGATTTTAAATACGTTGCTCTGATTGAAAGTGGGTTATTGAATGTTGTTTCTCCATCAAATGCGGCCGGTTTCTGGCAATTCCTTGATGTTACCGCAAAACAGTATGGGTTGGAAGTAACAGATGAAATTGATGAAAGATACCACCTAGAGAAATCTACTGATGCTGCATCAAAATACATACTAAGTTCATACAGCAAGTATAAAAACTGGACTTTATCAGCAGCATCATACAATGCCGGACAAGGTAGGATATCAAAAGAGGTTGAGAGGCAAAAGACCGATGATTACTATAATCTGTACCTTAACCAGGAAACTTCAAGGTATATATTCAGAATACTGGCAATGAAGCTTATATATGAGGACCCAACAAATTATGGTATATATCTGCGGAACAAGGATCTTTATGCAACCATTCCAACAAAGTCCATAGAAGTAAATTCGAATGTCGCAGATCTTATTACCTTTGCAACTGATAATAAAGTGAGTTATCGTGTGCTTAAGGAATTCAATCCCTGGCTCAGATCTGATAAACTAACACTGGCTAACGGGAAAAGCTATACTATACAGTTGCCTGAAAGTGGTTATACAAGTTACTCCAGATTAATGAAAAGAGTGAAGGATGCTGACAACATAATGGGCAAAGGCGATCTTAGTACACCAGCTGAACCATAGCAATTGAGTGAAGTTATTCATTAATGGAAACAGAACAATTAATCAAGGAGACTGATATCAATACACCGGATGTCTCTAACAATCTATCAGTTTATGGGGCCCGGGTGCATAATCTACAGAATATTGATGTAGTGATACCTCGTGACCAGTTGGTGGTAATCACCGGACTGAGTGGCAGCGGGAAGTCATCTCTGGCATTTGATACAATTTATGCTGAAGGTCAACGCCGTTATATGGAAACATTCTCAGCGTATGCCCGCAATTTTATTGGTAACCTTGAACGTCCTGATGTTGATGAACTTACCGGCTTAAGTCCTGTCATTTCCATTGAACAGAAATCAACGTCACGTAATCCTCGTTCTACAGTCGGCACTATTACAGAGATTTATGATTTTCTTAGGTTGTTATTTGCCAGAACTGCAGATGCATTTTCACCTGTTACAGGTCAGAAGCTTATTAAGTATACAGAAGACCAGATTATCAGACTTATACATGAAGATTTTTCCGATAAATCAGTTTTGATTTTATCACCGTTAATTAAAGGTCGAAAGGGACATTATAGGGAACTATTTGAACAACTTCGCAAGCAAGGATTCCTAAAAATCCGCATAGATGGTGAGCTAAAGGAAATTACCTTCGGTATGCAGATTGACCGATATAAAGTACATGATATTGAGTTGGTTGTTGATAAGGTGACTATAAACAATGCTTCAGATCAGAGAATTAAATTATCAGTACAAACGGCCTTAAAACAAGGCAAAGGCACTATTCTAATTCTTGATACTGAAACTGAAAAGGTAAAGTATCTCAGCAAAAACCTGATGGATCCTGCCACCGGAAATGCATTCAATGAACCGGAACCCAATTCATTTTCGTTCAATTCACCTTATGGTGCCTGCTCTCAATGCAATGGATTAGGGACCATTACTGAAATTGACTTGAAAAAGATAATCCCCGATCCTAAGAGGAGTATCCGTAAGGGGGGCATAGCTCCACTAGGTGAAGGTAAAGCCACATGGATTTTCAGGCAGATAGAAGCTTTGGGTGAAAAATACAAGTTCACGCTCGATACTCCTGTTGAAGAGCTTCCGGAGCATGCGTTGAATTCTATATTATACGGCAGCGAGGAGATTCTCAAAGTAAAGAACGAATATCTTGGGGTAACATCATCATATTCACTCAATTTTGAGGGAGTTATCAACTTTATTAATAATCAGCTTAACGAGGAAGGTTACGGAGTTCGTAAATGGGCAGGTAGTTTTACCAATATTGTGGAGTGTCCAACTTGTAAAGGAGCAAGGTTGAATAATGACTCCCTGAACTTCAAGATTGATGGAGTTAATATAGCCGAGCTGTCATCCATGGAACTATCAGCCCTTAAGGAGTGGTTTGAGCAAAATCATTATAAGGATGATTCCCGTCGTGAATATATTGCAAATGAGATTATCAATGAAATAAAGAGTCGTCTAAGCTTCCTTCTGGATGTTGGCTTGGATTACCTGTCATTGAACAGGTCGTCAGGAAGTCTTTCAGGTGGTGAAGCGCAAAGGATCAGGTTGGCAACTCAAATTGGTTCACAACTAGTTGGTGTATTGTACATACTAGATGAGCCAAGCATTGGATTACATCAACGCGATAACCAACAGTTAATAAAGGCTTTACAGAATCTGCGTGATATTGGCAACTCAGTGATAGTTGTTGAACACGATAAAGATATGATTCTATCAGCCGACTATGTGGTTGATGTAGGGCCCGGTGCAGGAAAACATGGCGGTAAAATTGTTGCTGCCGGGACTCCAAAACAAATGCTTAATTGCAAGACTCTGACATGCAGGTACCTTACCGGTGATCTGCAAATACCCATCCCCCAAAAGAGACGGAGTTCAAACGGCAATTTCCTTACTATTGAAGGAGCAACAGGAAATAATCTGAAGGATGTTACACTGCGTGTACCTCTAGGTATGCTGGTATGTGTTACGGGCGTATCAGGAAGTGGCAAGTCGTCCTTAATAAACGAAACGCTCTACCCAATTCTGAGTCATCATTTCTACAGATCTGAAAAGAAGCCGCTTCCATATAAGAAAATCAAAGGGCTGGATCATATTGATAAGGTTATAGAGATTGATCAGTCACCGATTGGTAGGACACCACGGTCCAATCCCGCAACTTATACAGGTGTTTTTGACGACATCAGAAAATTATTTGCCTCACTGCCTGAAGCTAAGATCAGAGGATACCAGCCCGGCAGGTTTTCATTCAATGTAAAAGGTGGTAGATGTGAAACATGCAGAGGTGCCGGAGTAAAACTGATTGAAATGAATTTCCTGCCGGATGTTCAGGTCCTTTGCGAAACATGCTACGGCAAGAGATACAATACAGCAACGCTTGAAGTCAGGTTTAAAGGAAAATCTATAAATGATGTTCTTGATATGACCATCAACCAAGCAGTTGAGTTTTTTGAGAACATTCCTTCTATCCTTCAGAAAATCAAGACACTAAAGGATGTTGGACTCGGCTACATAACACTAGGACAGCAATCAACCACTTTATCGGGTGGTGAAGCTCAACGTGTAAAATTAGCTACTGAACTTTCACGTAAAGATACCGGCAAAACATTGTATATACTTGATGAACCAACTACAGGATTACACTTTGAGGATGTAAATGTTCTGATGAAAGTTTTGAATAAACTCGTTGATAGAGGGAATACAGTAATTGTGATTGAGCACAATATGGAAGTTATCAAAGTTGCTGATCACATCATTGACCTTGGACCGGAAGGTGGCAAAAAGGGAGGGTACATTGTTGCAGAAGGCACACCCGAAAGCATTATTGAAAAAGCGAAAAGTCTTACTGGTGAATATCTTAAGAAAGAAATTAACTAGTTAATATCTACTTTCTTTAGCTTTTCTTTTTTTTTCTTTTGATTCTACCTTGTAATTGTATTATATTTACGCCCAATTAGGAAAATATAAAGTACATAAAACAAGTTGATGCATCAGTTTGGATTAAATGAAGAGGATAGGATACGGGAAGCTATAACACCCAAGAGCTGGAATGAAATAATGACCAGCGATTCATGGGAAGTATTCAAAATAATGGCTGAGTTCGTTGAAGGTTTTGAAAAATTAGGGCGTATCGGACCGTGTGTTTCTATATTCGGTTCTGCTCGTACTCATCCATCTGACAGGTATTATAAGCTAGCGGAAGAGATAGCTTATCTGCTGACAAAGAAAGGATTTGGAGTTATTTCAGGCGGTGGTCCGGGAATCATGGAAGCTGCCAATAAAGGTGCTCATTTTGGAGGTGGAAAATCAGTAGGACTAAACATAGAATTGCCTTTTGAGCAAAGCTCAAATCCGTTTATCGACCCTGATAAATTGATGATATTTGACTATTTCTTTGTCAGGAAAGTAATGTTTATGAAGTATTCACAAGGTTATATTGTTTTACCGGGTGGATTTGGGACAATGGATGAGTTATTTGAAGCTATTACTCTGGTGCAGACACATAAAACCGTAAGGTTCCCAATTGTACTGGTATCAAAAGAATATTGGCAGGGATTGATTGATTGGATTAAGAACAAGATGCTTACAGAGATGAATATCAATGCAGCTGATCTGGATATTTTTTCTCTTGTGGATACTGCAGATGAAGCAGTTGAGATCATTGAAAAATATTATAATAAATACGCCTTGAAACCAAATTTCTAAGACTGGCCGGGAATCCAGGCTTTTGTTTTTTATTTACTAACAAACTATCAAACATGACATCACTAAAGCTGATTCAGTTAAATTTCGAGACAGGCGGATATAATCTGTTAGCCAGAGTATCCATCAATGGTAAACCCGCTCTCCTTATGGTTGACACAGGTTCACCAACCACCGTTTTAGATACTGATCACCTACAAAAATTCGTGAGCCAAACTGAGTTGAAACGCAACCCACGCCGTAGTATGGCTGCTGCTACAACTAGTGTTTACACTTATGTTGCCACAATTGATAAACTTGAAATAGGATCAGTTGTAATTCATGATTACAAAGCCAATGCTACTGATCTGAGTCAATTAAACCGCGCTTTCCGCAGTATGGGTAATCCTCAGATAGATGGCTTGATAGGCTGCGATTTATTGCGCCACTGCAAAGCAGTAATCAACTTCGATGAAAGAGTAATGGAATTGCATGCACATGTACTTCCTGATGAGGCAGCAAAAAATTCTGTTATCGAGTAATTATTACCTTTTCAGTAATAATTCTTTTATTGATAAATTTCTGAGAAGCGACTACTAGATATAGTCCGCTTCTCATTTTATTTATATCAAGTTGTATTTGCCGGCCTGTAAATTGTGTTTTGAGCACTATTTGTCCTGCAAAATTTACCATAGTGATCTCCCAGTGGTCATCAGCGGGCATGTTAATATTCAATATGGAACCGGAAGGATTGGGATGAATGTCCATGGCTTGCCATCCAGCTTTATTCTCAACAATATCTGAAGGACCGGGCAGTGTTCCCCTGTGCAATGTTACTCCCCCAGCGTAGTTACCAATAGCCATATCAGGGAAGCCATCATGATTCAGGTCAGCCACAGATGCTGATGTCCTAATCCCATCTCTGAAATCATGGAAGACATCTGTCTTTTCAAACATCACCTGCTGGGGGTCGGTTGCCACTTCAGGATAGTATAAAATTCTCCCTGATTCTGATCCCACCAATAGTCTCAACTTGTTATGCTTGTCAGTGAAAAAAGCCGGAACACTATATCCCGTATATGATTGGGTTGAGTCAGTAACATTAATTCGTCCATAATTACTGGTTATCAAATTAAAGTGTGGTGTTTGAGGTGTCCCATCATTCATCAACAAACTTAACTTTCCCACCTTGTTGCCACAGACAATATCAGCTAACCCATCTGAATTAATATCTATGAATGTTGGCGTGAGATATTCACCAATATTACCAGGGTTTAATTCAATAGGATTACTAAAAACAGGCTGATCTTCAGCATTCCCAATGTTATAGAACAAGAATAATTGACCGGATGCAGTCCCAATGAGCAAATCAGAATGCTGATCTCCGTTTAAATCTGCAAAAGTGGGATAAACAGACAATAATCCAAGTTCACTTATTCCGGCCAGATTTTCATTTAGCAGGCTGAATTCAGGATTAACAGCAGTCCCTGTATTTTTATACAGGCATAATGATGAAGTGTATTCGCAATGAAGCTGGCCGTTACCATCATAATAACTATTTGAAAGTTTGCCATAATTACTGACAATCAGATCAGTTAGAGTATCGCCGGTAACTTTTGTAAAAAGAGGATATGCACCTATTCCTACATCGAGCATACCTTCCTGCAGAAATGATTCCGTTTGTTTGGTCATCACTCCGGTTTCAGAGATACTATAGTGCCAAACACTATTCGTGCCTGCTGATCTGGTTAAACCGGGATCAAAAGGTGACACAATAAGATCAGGTATTCCATCATTATAAATATCTATTTGCTGCATTGAAGGAAATGATGCAAGTAGCACCGGATGGGTGGAAGGGAATGAATCAATGACATCTGTTATTAAAGCATTAATGTTATCACCCCCATTTATCAGAGCCTTTACATTCAGATAATCTACGTCACCCAATAAAAGATCGAGTACGCAATCATAGTTGATATCAAGCAAGCTTATTGTTGATCCTGTATGACGATCACCCTTTGTAACCGCTGGCACTATATCAGCGTTAACAACACTATAGCTGCTTCTTTGAGAAGTAAGAACACAAGTATCAAGATAAATCACATTTGATTCAGAGCCTTCGGCGAAGCGTCCATAACAAAAGTCAACTTTATGGAAAAGCAAAGAATCAGCGTTTTCGTATGTTTCAATTGACATATTTTTATGTAATTCCACAAATGATCCTAATCCCCAGAAGGTAAGGATATCCATATCACCATCATCATCTATGTCAACTATTGCAGGATAATCAACATTTGTTACCAGAAGGTTGGTAAAGATATTCCCTTGCAATGATTTAATATAAGGATTGACTGCCTTTTCGAATCGTAGTTCCTGCTGTGAAATATTCTTATAAACCATTATTCCACCGGGGGTATAGGTGAAAATATCAGGCTTTTGGTCTCCATTGTAATCATGCATCTGAAAAGTATGAGAAATGGAAGGGAAGAACTTCTGATAAGAAGGTTCATACTCATACCAAGGTAACGGCGACAGTTGAAAAATGAATGGAAGCAACCTGTTTCCGTGCCTGTCGAAAGCAATGAGGTCCATTTGCCCATCATTATTCAGGTCGATTTCACCAAATTGAATATTATTTAGGCCACCAACCCATGGATTTTGTATCTTTACACCATTGATTTTCAAGGACAAATTATTCCAATAATCAAATCCATAATCATTAAGCGTTTGAGCAGCAGCATTTA
Source organism: uncultured Bacteroidales bacterium (assembly GCA_937894795.1). Taxonomy (GTDB): domain Bacteria; phylum Bacteroidota; class Bacteroidia; order Bacteroidales; family Lentimicrobiaceae; genus Lentimicrobium. Next base: position 2,051 of record CALCQV010000151.1, on the reverse strand, counting down.
ACGAAAAATAAAGAACTATCATAACAATAAGCAATCGTTTTATCAAAATTGACCTGTTCATAACTGCTTTAATTATTCGTGGTAAAGATTCTAAATCAAAAAAAATAAAATGTAACTCCAGGTTATTTTTGCTGAATTGCAAATATAGCAATGATATTTGGCAATATTGAACAATCTCACTGCTATCATTTTAAATTCAAAATAGTGCTAAAAAAAACTTGAAAGTGTACATTGGTTAATTCTGATACTTATTCTATATTTGCAAACTCAAAAAAAAGTCTATTTATTTATTAATCTATCCACCACATGCAGAATAAAGGTGCTATTAAATTTTTCGCGATTGCATTGGCAATTGTGTGCCTTTTTCAGCTTTCATTCACATTCTTTTCAAAAAGGGTTGAGAGTAAAGCCAGGAATTATGCCGCAAACGAGAGCGTTACCAAGTTAGCCAAGGAATTATCTAAGGGGAATTCATTACTTGAGACTTCTATTTATGATTCATTGGTTAAGGCCAGAGAAAACTATTATCTCGATTCAGTGGCTAACCTACCGGTATATAACATTCTAGTTAGAAAATATACTTACCGTGAGGTAAAAGAGCGTGAATTAAACCTGGGTCTTGACCTTAAAGGCGGTATGAACGTTACAATGGAAGTTTCTGTTGTTGATATTGTTAAAGCATTATCTGACAATAGTGATAATCCTGTTTTTACCCAGGCAATCCAGAAAGCAGTTGAAAAACAGAAAAATAGTCAACAGGATTTTGTAACCCTTTTTGGTCAATCATTCGAAGAAGTTGATCCTAATGCCAAGCTGGCGGCTATTTTTAATACTGTTGACCTCAAGGACAGGATTAACTTCAACTCCACTAATGCTGAAGTTCTAAAAGTTATCAGGGAAGAAACTAATGGAGCTATTGACCGTACATTCAACATCCTGCGTACTCGTATCGACAGGTTTGGAGTTGCACAGCCCAACATTCAGAAATTATCAACTGCCGGTCGTATTCTTGTTGAGCTCCCCGGCATAAAAGAACCAGAGCGTGTTCGTAAACTTCTGCAGGGAACAGCACAACTCGAATTCTGGGAAACATACCAATTTACAGACCTGGTTCAGTATTTTGAAGATGCAAACAAAAGACTCGCTTCTAATGGTGAGATAGTGACTGATAGCACCATGCTTGATACCATCACTTCACAAGCTGACAATACAACAATTTCAGATGCTGATGAAAAAGATGCCACAGCTGATACTGCTAAAGCCGCTTCAGATACTTCTTCCTTATTGGAAAAGATAAGTGACACTTCTGCTGCTGCACAACAAAAGGAATCATTTGAGAAATATGCTAAGGAGAACCCACTCTATGCATACCTCAGGCCTGCAATCTACTCAGATGAAAGTGGCAGATATTTCCCGGGACAAGGTGCAACTGTTGGACGTGCAGCTATTAAAGATACTGCCAGGGTAAACAATATGTTGGCTAAAGTTACCAACATCTTCCCGAGAGACCTGAAATTAGCCTGGACAGTCAAGCCTGAATCTGAAATGCCTGATGTACTTGAATTGGTTGCTCTTAAGGTTACCAATCGGGATGGCAAGGCTCCCCTAGGTGGTGATGCTGTGGTTGATGCACGTCAGGACTATGACCAGAATGGCCGTGTTGAAATCACTATGCTGATGAATAGTGCCGGTGCTAAGGTATGGAAACGACTAACTGCTGACAACATTGGCAATCAAATTGCCATCGTTCTCGATAATTATGTTTACAGTGCTCCAATGGTAAATGGTGAAATACCTAATGGAAGATCATCCATTTCAGGTAATTTCACTGTTGATGAAGCCCAGGACTTGAGCAACATCCTCAAGGCTGGTAAACTACCCGCCCCGGCCCGCATTGTTCAGGAAGAGGTTGTAGGACCATCATTGGGTCGTGAATCCATCAATTCTGGTCTATCATCATTTGTAATTGCTTTCATCCTCGTCCTTATTTATATGGTTGGTTACTATAACAGAGCCGGTTGGATTGCTGACCTTGCATTGGTAGCCAATAT
>CALCQV010000150.1 GCA_937894795.1 uncultured Bacteroidales bacterium | reverse complement strand
TAATCACACCTTAAAATTATAAATTTGCTGGTAAACAGTTAGCTGACGATTTACATATCAATAACAAAAGTTGGTTTAATTTCACCATTTTTGATACAGTATATTGTATCATTCAAATCGTTAGGTGCGATTGCAACTTGACCGTAACCACATTGACTAAAGCGATTTACTACTGACAACGAAAAATGCGAATAAGGGATTTGTTCTTGTGAATTTTTAAATTTATCATTAAATGCAAATAAATGATACGGATGGGTCTCAAGTAAAGGCGATGTAGCAGTCTTCCAAGCGAACATGTGAAGATCATCATAAACATATAAATTAACTGGATTACTCCCTAAGTAATCATTATTAAGATATTTTTCACTGAGTATATTTCCATTTAGGTCACTTTTAATTATCTTTCCAACATCTAGAATATAAAGATAATTATCTATAGATATACTTATATCGAACGGTTTTAATATTTCTAATGGTCCTTTCCCTTTTGTACCAACCTTTTTAATAAATTGTCCCATTTCATTAAAAACGAATATATCCTCATGCATTGTAAGAATAAGAATACGATTCTTTGCAATTAGGACTTTGCTTATTTCATCAATCAAACATGAATCATTTGTTTCTAAAGGAACAAACTCTATATCTTCAGTAAGCTCATCCCAAATTTTGCAATCATTATTTTTAGATGTTTTGATGCTTAAGGTTCTATTGAAAATGTCGGACTGATCATACTTGTTGCTATTGCGATTACAAGATGAAAATAGAACAATAATAAATGCTATTGCGATTATTTTTTTCATACGCTAAATATTATAGCTTTGAGACTGCCGATTTCTCGACAGTCCCGGCTAATTCGTATGCCCTTCTATATTAGAGGTTAGAGTACATGCTGATTCAACACATGTCGGATATGGTCCAGGTGACCAGCAATCATGTTCCAAATATGAGCAATTGCAGGAAGGAGGAGGATATCCATCACAATAATACCAAGCATCGCTAAAGGTCTTAGGTATATCGGTTGAAGATGCTTGAAATGGATTAACGAATAAAATGGTTATAATTACTGCAAGGTTTGCGGCAGTTAAAATGATTATCTTCTTCATTTTGTTTTTTATTCTATGTTTAAATGAGATTGTTAACTTTTAGCTTCATTCAAATAGGCTATTTACGGAGGCACATCCACTACCACAGGTTGGGCAAAATACCTAGAACCTTTGAAAGGGAAGGGATGTGCAGGATGATTTTTAAAGGTAAATAAAAGTGGGATTTCTACCCCCCCCCTAAAAAAATATCTTTTTGAGATTTAGTAGAAAAGGACTACATATTAATTTTGCTATGTGCCTAAGGATATCTTCCATAATGAAAATATTGATGCTAAGATAGTCAAAAAAAAAGAAAAGTCAATAGATATTTATATAAATTATTCTAATAGTGAGGTTAGTCATAATAAGAGAGCCTATATTCTAATAATATTAATATAATAGAATATTATCACCTCTCAGTTAAACAGATACACTAACCTCTATTACATGCCATCATAATCTTTCAGCTGACTCTTTAGAAAGATCTGTTGTGTAATCTGCATGATCTGGATTTGCGTAATCTGAGTTCTATAATGTATTTATATTCATGGTTTTATAGAGCGTCAATATGAATGATTCTATTGACATTCTTAAATTGTTGTAACGCTTATTCCGAATCAACATGATATAGCATTTACAGCTCCCTATTAATATTGTTTGATGATTATAAAAGGATTAACTTTAAGTGATAATACCACCATCTGCCATTTGTTACAAGATAGCATACCTGTTTGGCACAAAACAGGAATTGCACGAAATTTGTTAGTGGTGATTCTTAATTGCTAAATGTCATTTACCGACAGGTGAACGATCGTAATTTTATAACCTTCAAATTGGTAACCATGGAAAACGAATTTAAAGTAAAAGGGGAGGAGCTGCTTTCTAAGATAAAGCAGTTGATCCACGATGGTAACATCAGCCGAATCATTATTAAAAATGAAGAGGGTAAAGTGTACCTTGAAATTCCTGTTACTATAGGAGTTATTGGTGCGGTTTTTGCTCCGGTACTTGCTGCTGTTGGGGCACTGGCAGCATTGGCGGCCAATTTCACCATTGAAGTGGTCCGTAAAGACTGAAAGTGTTTAAAACAAAATATATTGATTATCTTTGCGCAATCGTTTATTATACACGTTAGAACCACGTTACATTAATCTATATTAACATTAAAATGAATATTGAACTTCAGAAAACAGGCGACCTGACCGCAACCCTTAAAATTGATCTGCAAACATCGGACTATGAGGAGAATGTAAATAAAGTACTCAGAGACTATCAGAGAAAAGCCCAGATGCCTGGTTTCAGACCCGGCAAGGTGCCCTTTGGCCTTACAAAGAAAATGTACGGACAGGCTGCTACTGCCGACGAAATCAATAAACTACTGAGCGATGCCCTCGATAATTATATCAAGGAAAATAATATTCAACTGCTGGGTAATCCACTTGCCAATACTGAGAAAACTGAGCAGTTTGATTTCTCAACAGCACAGAATATGAGCTTCTATTTTGACCTGGCCTATTCTCCTTCATTCGAAGTTAAACTATCACCTGATCTGGGTGTTACTTACTATAAAATTACTGCATCTGACAAAATGGCAACTGACTATATGGCAGATATCCGACAGAGGCAGGGAGAAATGACAGAAGTGGATAAAGTTGAAAAGAATGATTTGATCAAAGGCGATTTTATTGAACTGAATGAGGATGGTTCTATTAAAGAGAATGGATTGGCTACTTCAGGTACTATAAATACTGCCACTATAAAGGACGAGGAAATTCTGAATTCACTTATAGGAAGCACTGCTGGTTCAGTGATTAAAGTGGATACCGGTAAGTATACCGTAACCAATGATGAGAAAGCAACAATGTTGGGAGTTACTGCCGAGGTTGCTGCAGATGCATCATCAGTATATAATTTCACAATCACTGCTATCAATAGGATGATACCGGCAGAAATGAATGAAGAGTTTTACGAGAAGATATTCCCGGGAGCGGAGATAAAGAGTGAAGCTGAAATGCTGGAAAAGATCAAACAAGAGGCTAACCAGTCGTTTGTTGCCGAGTCTGACCGCAAATTCTTCAATGATGCATTGGAAGCGCTGATTGAGAGTTCAAATATAGCATTGCCTGATGAGTTTGTTAAAAGATGGTTGGTTGAAACAAATCCTGATAAGCTGACAGCTGAAGATGTTGAGCGTGATTATGAAGGTTATGGCCGTTCATTACGCTGGCAATTAATAGAGAACAGGTTAGTGACAGAACATAATATTGGGGTGTCAGATGAGGAGGTGAAGGATGTTTTCAGAGGATACTTCCGCCGGCCGGGTTCTGAAGAAATGGATGAGGAGACAAAGATGCGTATTGATGGCATTGCTGACTCATTCATGAAGAATAAGGAAGATGCCGGCAGGATTCGTAATCAATTGTTTGAGAAAAAACTGATAGACTTATTGAAAGATAAGATTCAGGCAAAAGAAGAAAATTTAAGTTATGAGGACTTTTTGAAAATGGCCTCATCCAAATAAGGAAACTATGGACAATAATGAATTCAACAAGTTTGCTACCAAGCACCTTGGTATAAACAGTACAACACTGCGCAAATATCAATCAATTGCTACTGGTTACATTTCACCCACCATTATTGAGGAGCGCCAGTTGAATATAGCGACAATGGATGTATTCTCCCGTTTGATGATGGACAGGATTATATTCCTTGGAGTACCCATTGATGATTACGTGGCTAATATTATTCAGGCACAGCTATTGTTTCTAGAGTCGGTTGATTCAAAGAAAGATATACAGATATATCTGAATACACCGGGAGGCAGTGTTTATGCCGGATTAGGAATATATGACACCATGCAGTACATATCACCTGATGTTGCCACCATCTGTACCGGTATGGCAGCATCCATGGGTGCCGTATTGCTTTGCGCCGGTACCAAGGGCAAGCGTACTGCTCTCAAGCACTCCCGTATCTTAATTCATCAGCCGATGGGTGGAGCACAGGGACAGGCTTCAGATATTGAAATCACTGCACGTGAGATTCTGAAAATGAAGAAAGAACTTTATGATATCATAGCAGATCATTCAGGACAGACATTCAAGAAAATTGAGAAAGATTCTGACCGTGACTACTGGATGACTTCGGAAGAGGCAAAAGAGTATGGTATGATTGACGAGGTTCTGTTAAGGCCTAAAAAATAACAACACCATCATTGGTTTTGTATCTTATAAAATAACATTATGCCGAAAAAGGAAGAAAGATGTTCATTTTGCGGAAGACCCCGTAGTGAAACAAATATGCTGATTTCAGGTTTGGATGCCCATATTTGCAATTACTGCGTTGAACAGGCGGAAGACATCATTCAGGAGGAATCCAAATCAAGCAGAGAGAAGGATTTTGCCAGGATTAAGCTGCATAAGCCGGCTGAAATCAAAGCGTATCTTGATCAGTATGTGATTGGTCAGGATGATGCCAAGAAAATTCTGTCGGTTGCCGTTTATAATCACTACAAGAGGATCAATCACCCTTCAGCCAAGACGGAGGATGTAGAGATTGAGAAATCAAATCTTATACTTATTGGTGCCACCGGTACGGGAAAAACATTGCTTGCCCGTACCATTGCCAAATTGCTCAATGTTCCTTTCTGTATTGCTGATGCTACGGTTTTAACCGAGGCCGGTTATGTGGGTGAGGATGTTGAAAGCATATTATCGAGACTTTTGCAGGCGGCTGATTATGATGTTGCTGCAGCCGAAAAGGGGATTGTATTCATTGATGAGATTGATAAAATAGCCCGTAAGAGTGATAATCCTTCCATTACCAGGGATGTATCAGGCGAAGGAGTGCAACAGGCATTGCTTAAACTGCTGGAAGGAGCCGTGGTAAATGTTCCGCCTCAGGGTGGCAGAAAACATCCTGAGCAAAGAATGATTCAGATAAACACCCAGAATATTCTGTTTATTGCAGGTGGAGCATTTGACGGCATCGAGAAGAAGATTGCCTCACGTATCCAGGCTAATATTATGGGATATGTGGCTGCCAAGGAACAGGAAATTGACAAGAACAACCTGCTTCAGTATATTGCTCCACAAGATCTGAAAAGCTTTGGTCTGATACCGGAATTGGTAGGACGTATGCCTGTGGTAACCTACCTTAGTCCGTTGGATAAGGAAGCCCTGCGTCGCATACTTACTGAACCCAAAAATTCACTCGTCAAGCAGTTTACACAGTTGTTTGAGCTTGATGGAATCAAATTCACCATCAGTGAACCTGTTTATGAGTTTATTGTCGACAAAGCCATTGAATTCAAACTGGGTGCCCGTGGATTGAGGTCAATAATGGAAACCATTCTTACCGATGCTATGTTTGAATTCCCTTCTGACCAGAATGTTCGTGAGTTTAAACTCACCTTACCCTATGCTGAAAAGAAGTTAAGTAAAATCAGTCAGTCGAAGCTTCGTGTAGCTTAACCTCTGCCCGCATCTACAATATATTGGCATTCTTTTTGTTTATATTGAATACAAATGAATGACTGAATGACCCGCTTGGTACTTGGCATATTATTTACCGGTGTCTTCTCACTTACGGCTTTACCCCAATCCTTTCAGGATCCAATTGTAGTAAAAGCTAAAATAATTAAAGGGGATACCATACCTATGATGAACCTGCCTGAAGTAAGGATCAAGGGTTATGTTATTTACCGTACTCCAAGTGAACAACGCCGTTACGACAAGCTTGTGCGCAATGTGAAGAAGGTGTATCCTTATGCCCACCTGGCAGGGATAAAGTTGCGTGAGTATGATGCCATGATGGCCGGCTTGACGGAGAAGGAACAAAAGAAACTATACAAAAAAGCAGAGGCCGACCTGAAGGAAGAGTTTGGTGAGGAATTGAAGGCCCTGACTATAACGCAAGGCCATATATTACTGAAACTGGTTGACAGAGAAGTTGGTAATCCAACCTACAATATTGTTAAGGAACTCCGTGGTACTTTCGTAGCTTTCTTCTGGCAAAACTTAAGTCGCCTGTTCGGCTATAACCTGAAAGATAAATATGACCCCTATGGCAGGGACAGGGATATTGAGATTATTGTTCAGCGAATAGAGAACGGGACCATTTGATCAGAATATTTTCATTGCCTTGAATCAATCCTTACTTTAATAGAAAAACTGAACTTTATTCGAAACCTGAAATCTTTAATGGTAGGTTTTTAACTTGTATGGAATCAGTAGAAGGTAGTTTATTAATTATTTTCCTCTGCCCTGTAATACGATCAGAACGGTGTAAATCAATATTTTAAAGTCCATAGCCAGAGACATATTTTCAATATAGAGGATATCGAATTTCAATCGTTCCACCATCTCTTCCACATTTTCAGCATAACCATATTTCACCTGGCCCCATGAAGTAATGCCGGGTTTTACCTTCTGCAGTAAGCGGTAATGTGGAGCGCGTTGTACTATCTGGTCAATAAAATACTGACGTTCAGGCCTGGGCCCAACGAGCGACATATCACCAATAAGAACGGACCAGAACTGTGGTATCTCGTCCAGACGTACCTTGCGAAGGAACAAGCCGAAGGAGGTAATACGGGGGTCTTCTTTTGAAGAGAGTTGAGGAATTCCATTCTTCTCGGCATCACAGTACATACTTCTGAACTTGATCATGGTAAATGGTTTACCATGCAGTCCTATGCGTTTCTGCCTGTATAATATTGGGCCCTTTGAAGTCATCTTGATACCTACTGCAACACCTATGTAAGCCGGCAGGAGTATAATCATGGCAATGATGGACACGAAGATATCCATGAGCCGTTTCAGCGATTGCTGCCAGGCAGGCATCAAATCGGGTGATATCTCAAGCAAAGGTGTATGGAATATGGATGTTGAGTGTATGGTTCCTAACAGATAGTCCTGCATGTCAGGTATCACTTTAATGATAACATTGGTGCTTTCAACCTCTGTGATGATCTGTTCAATGGTTTTGACCTCCGACCGTTCGGTAGCAATTATAACCTCCTCCACATTATGTTCCATAATTATTTGTTTTAGCTGGTTAATCTGTCCCAGATGAGGCAGGAATTTTTCAAGCTTATAGTCTTTATATGGTACTGCATTTACGAAACCAACAAATTTATTGCCACTTGACTTTTCCTGGTTTTCAATTTCATTGTAGATACCAATGGCATTGCCGTTGCTTCCCACAATGATTGTGTTGAAACCCAACAGTTTGTTATGGATTCTATAAGTGGTGACAGAGGTAAGAATTAACCTGAGGCTGTATGTTGGAATAAAATGGCAGCAGAACAATACCAGAATTGAGTCGTAATAGTGATGGTATTCAGTTATTATATCATCAATAACGAGTGTAAAGAAAAGTATGATAACACCAATGATGGTAATTAGGAGTGTTTGTCCCAGCTCTCTTAAGCGGGCTTTTCGGTAAATGCGGCGATAAGTACCCATCATAATGTACAAACAGAGCCAGAAGATGGGAATAAAGATTAAACCATAAAGCAGATTCATATCCTGATAAATCGACTCAGGATGATCAAAGATCTGAGGATCGGCATTATATTTACGATAAACGAAAAATGTGGCCCACGCCAATATAGCGGCTAACATATCAGCTGTTACATAACGTGCGACTTGTAATTTTCTGTTCATTTTGAGGTATTAAAATGCACAAGTTTTAAATTATCGAGCAGGAATAAGGCATCACCCGTACCATCTTCCTTTTGGGCACCAAAGAATATCTGAAAATCAGTAGCAGCCGGTGTATCGTACTTGATAACCGACAGATTGATATATACTTTATTCCATTCATCACTCTCATTCAAAACTATCAATGGTCTTTGAACCCTTAAACCGGAGGCTTTATATATCACACCAACAACAAGAGGGTGATTGATATTGTAATTCATTTCCAGGAAAATAGAACCTCCATTGGAAGGAAATTCAAACTTTTCAGCAGTTGCTGCTTCAAAGATGGCAGAATCGGCAGTTAGTTGCACGATACCTGAATATGGATTGTCAGTTTCAGGAAATATCCAGTCGGGATTGTAGGTTTGGCCAATACCGACGGTACTCTTTGAGGTGGTATCAAGTGATATGCCGGGGTTATTGAAATCTTCCATCCAGGGGAAGATGGCATTTGAATGATAACCAACGTTAAGAGTGCCCAGATTGATTACACTGTCTTTAACAAAATTTATCTCTCTGATTAATGGGCTATAAAAGGGGTAGGCATTGCGTGTATTACTGATCCCATTTAACTTGATGCCTCCATAGATGGTAATATTTTGTTTCCCTTCGGTAAGAATAGGAATAGTAGCCGGTAGTTCAAAAGAGCCTATGAGAGTTCCATCCAGATAGACCCAGGCATCAGTGATTTTTGATGATGAGGTGCCCTGTTGATAATTGGATGTGACATCAATTTTATCAATATGAAGATAGGAAGGTACCAGTTCATCATCGTTTTTAGGTTCACAGCCGGTTATTAAGATGACAGAAAATAAAAGGAAAATATTGTAAATAAAAAGTGTACGTGTAGATATAGTCATCGTATATAAATATTCTTGAAGTAACCGTGTAGCTTGAACGGCTTAAAACTTTTTTTATTGCTTGAATATTAACAAATTTTAACCAAAATGAAGAATTATTCGGCCAGGTTTGCAGCGTCCTCCATTTTCTCAATTATCCGGTAGGCAAGGTCAAGTGCATTATAGCCATCAGTTATGGTTACGGGTGGTATTGAATTATGAATTATAGCATCTGCAAAGCTCTCAAGCTCAGTAAGTATAGCATTAGTAGGGGTAATAACAGGTTGTTCAACATATATCTGTTTTGGTTTTTTACCTGATCCCAGATCGAGGACCATGGCAAAAGGATCAGACTCATCAATATTTTCAGTCATTCGTATTATTTCTGTTTTTTTATCCAGGAAGTTGACAGAAATATAGGCATCACGCTGAAAGATTCGTGATTTACGCATATTTTTCATTGAAATCCTGCTTGCAGTAAGATTGGCAACGCAGCCATTATCGAATTCTATACGGGCATTAGCAATATCAGGAGTATCACTCACCACTGAAACGCCACTGGCGCTGATTTTATGAATACCTGATTTCACAACACTAAGTACTATGTCGAGATCATGAATCATGAGGTCGAGGATGACAGGAACGTCTGTACCCCTGGGATTAAACCTTTCAACATGTCCCACCTGAACTTTCACATTGGCCTCTTCGGCGATCCTTATTAACTCGAGTGCCTCCGCCGGGGTTGTAACTACAGGCTTTTCAATAAATACATGCCTGAATTTACGCAGGGCGCTGTTGGCACACTCGAAATGAGAAAGGGTAGGGGTAACAATGTCAACAACATCAACCTCTTCAATCAGATCATCAATGCTGTTGAAGCCGGCAATATTAAACTCCTGTGAAACCAACTTTGCGTTTTCCGGATCAGAATCATAAAAACCCACCAGCCGGTACTTTTCAATTTGCTGAATACATTTTATATGGATCTTTCCCAGGTGACCTGCCCCTACAACACCGATTTTGAGCATGAATAGCGTTTTAGATGATTGATTGTTTTTCTACATGGCGAAATTAGTAATTTAGCTGCAAATTATAACTTACATTTAAAGATGACGTCAAATTTTGTTGATACCTTCAGACATAAAGGATTACGAAAAAAGCTGGTAGAGATTATAAAGAAAAAAGGTATCAGTAGTAAAAGCGTGCTTGAGGCTATGGAAGCCCTTCCACGTCATTTCTTCTTTGATTCAGGATTCCTTGAATTTGCATACGAGGATAAAGCATTCCCCATAGGTGAAGGCCAGACAATATCACAGCCTTATACTGTAGCTTTTCAAACAGAACTGCTTGATGTGAAAAAAGGCCAGAAAGTACTGGAAGTAGGTACCGGTTCCGGGTATCAGGCTGCCATACTTTTTCATTTGGGTGCTAAGGTGTATTCTATTGAACGCCAACGGGTGCTCTTCCTGAAAGCTAAGGAGATGTTGCCTAAAATAGGGTGTATAGTAAAAGTCCATTTTGGGGATGGCTACAATGGACTTCCCGCTTTTGCCCCCTTCGACAGGATACTGGTAACTGCCGGGGCTCCTTATATACCTGAAAAACTGGTTGAGCAGCTCAAACCGGGAGGTAAAATGGTTATTCCCGTCGATGAAAACGATTACCAGATCATGACATTGATCACTAAAAATGCCGATAATTCAATTAAGGTTTCCACCCATGGAGCCTTCAGATTTGTTCCATTGCTGGGCGATAAGAGTCAATAGAGCATATTGATTATTGGATGATCAGATCCACTTTAATACTCTGTTGTAGCCTGATGAATAGGTAATACGGGCGGGTATTTGCACATATGTCTTATTGATTTTCAAATTGACAAGCCTTAATACGGGCGTATCAGAATTAAACAATTATTGAATGGGTTTGTTATTGGAGCGAGGCGAAAGTGCCTTCCTTAAATAACAAGATCATGCCACATTATCATTCATTGGGAAAAATTCCACCCAAACGACACACCCGGTTCAATAAACCTGACGGCACCCTATACGCTGAGCAGTTACTGTCGACCGAGGGTTTCTCTGATGTTTACTCTATCACTTATCATAATTATCCCCCTACAATGGTAAAATCAATAGATGCGCCTATTGATGTAAAGCCAGAGATTGCTGTCAGGAATAACATGCAGCATCGCAGTTTCCAGGGATTCAACATAAAGCCTGCTGATGATTACCTTAAAAGCCGCATTCCTGTTTTGGTGAATAATGATCTCTATATTTCACTGGCTGCTCCAACGACCAGTACAAAAGGCTATTTCTTTAAAAACAGCCAGGCGTCAGAGATGATCTTTATTCATAAAGGCTCCGGTGTTTTCAAGAGCCTTTATGGGAACCTGCCCTTTAAATATGGTGATCACATTATTGTTCCCCGGGGGGTAATTTATCAGATGGAATTTGATGGTGAGGACAACAGGTTGCTGATTGTGGAATCATTCTCACATATCAGATTTCCACGAAAGTATGTAAATAAATATGGACAGTTGGAAGAGCACTCGCCCTATTGTGAAAGGGATATAAGAAAACCATCAGAGCTGATAACACACGATGAGAAAGGTGATTTTCTTATTTATATAAAGAAGGAAGACCAACTCTTCCCATACCATTATGCTTCACATCCATTTGATGTTGTTGGCTGGGATGGTTACCTTTATCCATACATACTCTCAATTCACGACTTTGAGCCTATTACCGGCCGTATTCATCAGCCACCCCCTGTTCATCAGAGTTTTGAAGCCCACAATTTTGTAGTTTGTGCCTTTGTCCCCCGTATGTATGATTATCATCCATTGGCTATACCGGTACCATATAATCACAGCAATGTTGACTCAGACGAGGTGCTTTATTATGTTGATGGCGACTTCATGAGCCGCAGTCATGTGGATAAGGGACAGATCACACTGCATCCTATTGGAATACCACATGGACCGCATCCCGGGACAGTAGAGAAGAGCCTTGGTGCCACAGCCACCCGTGAACTGGCTGTGATGGTAGATACCTTCAGGCCACTATGGCTGACGAAAGATGCCATGCAAATAGAAGATCCTGATTATTATAAATCGTGGATATAGTGGGTGTTGCCCTGTCAGGAAGATTGGAATATAGGACGTGGCACCTTTATAATCCGTTTAATTGAAATTCTTAAAATTATAACCAACAACAAAAGAAACCACAATGAAAGATAATTTTGATTTTCTGCCCATACTGGGTACCGATTATATTGAGTTTTATGTAGGCAATTCAAAACAGGCAGCCTATTTCTACCAAACAGCCTTCGGCTTTCAACCGTTGGCATATGCCGGATTGGAAACGGGTCTTATGGACCGCTCATCGTATGTGTTGCAGCAAGGAAAAATAAGATTGGTATTCACCTCTGCATTGCAGGGTGAGAATGAAATTAGCCGCCACGCAATGGAACATGGCGATGGGGTGAAAGTTATTGCCCTATGGGTGGATGATGCAACAAAATCATGGGTGGAAACCACCAAGAGAGGTGCTGAGTCGTATATGGCACCAACAGCCACCAATGATGAATTTGGAGAGGTAATTACATCGGGTATCAGGATATATGGCGAGACGGTGCACCTTTTCATTGAACGGAAAAACTACAACGGTGCTTTTCTACCGGGTTTCAAAGCATGGGAATCTGATTATATTACCCAACCCACCGGACTAAAGTATGTAGATCACATGGTAGGCAATGTTGGATGGGGTGAAATGAACAAGTGGGTGGATTTCTACGCCAATGTAATGGGCTTTAACCAACTGGTCAGTTTCGACGACAAGGATATCTCCACTGAGTATACGGCATTGATGAGCAAGGTAATGACCAACGGCAATGACAGGATCAAGTTCCCAATAAACGAACCTGCAGCAGGCAAGAAGAAGTCACAGGTTGAAGAGTATCTTGATTTCTATGGTACCAGTGGTGTACAGCATATAGCAATGGAGACTGATAATATTATCAAGACTGTGGGCGAACTGAGGAACAGAGGTATTGAGTTTCTTGAAGTGCCTGATCAATATTACGATATAGTGGAAGAAAGGGTTGGCAGCATTGATGAAAAGATTGACAATCTTAAGAAATTCGGGATACTGGTTGACAGGGATGATGAAGGGTATTTGTTGCAGATTTTCACCAAACCATTGGTTGACAGGCCCACCCTCTTTTTCGAAATAATACAACGTAAAGGGGCTAAATCATTTGGTAAGGGAAATTTCAAAGCTCTCTTTGAAGCCATTGAGCTTGAACAAAGTAAGAGGGGTACATTATAATGACTACGTCAACTCATCATTTACCCATGAACTCCTGGCTTGCTGTCGACAAGCATAGTGATTTCTCCTTATACAATATACCTTTCGGCATCGGCCGGTTACCTGATAATTCAGTGGTTGGACTCAGCAGAATAGGTGAATGGGCAATCAACCTCGACCTGCTGCAGCAGGATGGTTACTTTAAAGATATTAAAGCTGATCTGACAGGTATCTTCAGCAGGCCTGAACTGAATGACTTTATTAATCTTGGTAAAGATATTACAAGACAGGTTAGATTGAGAATACAGGAATTGCTGAATGAAGCGACTGAAGAGATTACTGATAAGCAGTACTTTAAGTCGAGATACCTTTATCAGTCCAATAAAGTGGAAATGTTGATGCCGGTGAAGGTGTCTGATTATACTGATTTCTATTCCAGCATTGAGCATGCCAGCAATGTGGGAAGTATATTCCGTGATCCATCCAATCCATTGCTTCCCAACTGGCGTCATCTGCCCGTAGCCTATCATGGAAGGGCATCGTCCATTGTTGTTTCAGGGCATAAAATTCACAGGCCTCTAGGGCAGATATTGCCTCAGGGTGCAACTGAACCTGTATTCAGTGCAACAAAAATGCTTGATTTTGAACTCGAGATGGCATTTGTTGTTGGGAAATCCACGGAGTTGGGTGAACAGGTAAAAGCTGAGAATGCTGAGAATTATATTTTTGGCTTTTTACTGTTCAATGACCTTTCGGCCCGCGACATACAATCGTGGGAGTATGTACCATTGGGACCATTTCTTTCAAAGAACTTTGGATCAGTGGTTTCGCCATGGCTTGTAACTCTTGAAGCCCTTGAGCCTTTCAGAACACCAGGCCCCGTTCAACAAACGGCAGTTATGGATTACCTAAGAACAGAAGGAATGCATAATTTCGATATCAATCTTGAAGTCGGGATTAAACCTGATGGTAAAGAAGAATCAGTTGTTTCGAGATCCAATTATAAGTACTTATA
>CALCQV010000149.1 GCA_937894795.1 uncultured Bacteroidales bacterium | reverse complement strand
CATTCAAGGCCACAACCTCATCTGCACGGATGATCTGATTTCTCCTTCTCCGCCAAATATGAGAAAGCAACAATAAAAAGGTCCTTAAGCAACACCAACCATCCCGGAAGAAAACGATCGGCGTGATTTATTAAAAACTCTCGTATGTATTTGCTGTAATTCCGAAACACTTCCTTTAGCATATATGTAGAGGGCAAATTTATATAAAATAGAAGTACCGGAAGCAATTTTATTCACCAATCATTTTTATTCAGAGATAAGTCATTGAACCTTAGCGATTTTATAACTATCTTTCCTTAAATAAATGGCCAATGATGGCGGTTATTACGCCAATGAAGAAGCTTCAACCTGATATTTGAAAAATTCCCTTATTCAAATGCTTGCAGCATGTTGACGAACAACAGCCACATCAAGTTTCTCATAAATTGAGTTATTACTCTTGTATTCAGGCAGCAGTGACTTAAGTTGCGAAATGAGTCGCATCTTTTCAGCTCTTAAATCGTTGTTGTCAGAATAGGAGAAATGATGGCTGCCATAGGCTTTATGTCCGTTAAGGAATGTATGGTTCCTTGAATTGCCGGTAATGGTAAGGTTATGGATGCCGGTATTGATTATCTCCTGCATCACTTCGATATGTTCCATTATTTCTTCATAGGGTGCCGGATTTCCATCTGCAATGAAGATCTTGTCGTTGTATGATTTAAGGCTTTTTTCACGGTCGTAAAGCAATTCCTCGAAGAGCTTTTCACCGGGACGGAGGCCCGCGTACACAATTTGGATGTCCTTGCCCGGAACCAGACCGCTCAATCGTATCATATTGTGAGCCAGGTCAGCAATTTTAACCGGCTTACCCATATCAAACATCAATATCTCACCGCCTTTACCCAGGGCACCTGCTTCCAGTACCAGTTGGCAGGCTTCCGGTATAGTCATAAAGTAACGGGTAATGTCAGGATGGGTTACGGTTACCGGACCGCCTTTGGCAATCTGCTTTTCAAACAGGGGAATGACTGATCCATTGCTTCCGAGCACATTCCCAAAGCGGGTAGTGATGAATTCTGTAATCGGATTTTTTAATTTCATGCGGTGTGAGAGATGCCTGATATTGGGTAAATCATCATCATTGGCCATGAAATCAAGTGATAAATCTGTCTGAAGGCGGTTATTGAGACTTTGTATGTATAACTCGGCAGCCCTTTTGGTAGCTCCCATCACATTGGTTGGATTCACAGCCTTATCGGTTGAGATCATGACAAACCGCTCAGCATGATATTCTGCCGCCAGATCGGCCATGTTTTTTGTCCCCAGAATATTCACCCTAACCGCCTCAAATGGATTTCGTTCCATCATGGGCACGTGCTTATAGGCGGCAGCATGATAGATTATTTGTGGACGGAATTCTTCATATACTCTGGTCATACGCTCATGGTCAGCAACATTGCCAATAACAAATTCCACCATTGGTGTTGCCTGTTCCTCTCTGGCACAGACTTCAGCAATGTGTTGACGCATTTCATTTTCAAGATGAAACATGGGTGTTTCGCCCTGATCCAGCAATACCAGCAATGAAGGCCTGAACTTGCATAACTGCCTGGCCAATTCACTTCCAATACTGCCCGCAGCCCCCGTAACCAATACCCGCTTACCTTCCACTTGTTTGCAAACATGTTGATTATCAAGCCTGATTTCATTTCGCATCAATAAGTCGGTCAGCTTAATGGGATTAATTTGTTTAGCAGAGAATTCTCCATTTATCCATGATGTTACCGGTGGAACTTCTTTAACGGTGAGTTGTGTTTTGAGCAATACCTCCTCAATGAGCTCTCGCTTATGCGCCTTTTCAATTTTTTGTATGGAGAAGATTATTTCAGTAATCCCATGCTTGCGCAGAAAACCGGTATTCAGCACACTTGTCGAGTAGACATATATGCCCTCCACAGTTTTACCTATCTTCCCGGGATTATTATCAACAAACCCCACTATTTTAGTGGTTCTGCTTTGATCATCCTGCAGTACATTCTTGGTGATGAGCCCTGCCGATCCGGCACCATAGATGAGAACCCTCGTCATATCGCCACCTGAATTGAGCCAGTAAAAGAACAACCTTACGGCATTGCGGGTGAAGAGTATGAGTACTGAAGTGAGCATGGCGTATATAATAATAACGGAATAGGGAATGTGCCAGATTAACGGGTTAAAGAAATAATAACCCACGCTATTGTATGCCAGCATAAAGAATGCCACCGCTGCAACGGCCTTCAATATCTGAAGAGCGTCTTTGATGCCCGTATGACGAATAATGCCTCTATGTATCCCAAATAACATGAACATCACGAGAGATGCCACCTCAACCGGCAACAGTTGAAGATTCATGGCATATAACGTGGTATCACTGAGTTGGAAATTGTATCGCAGGGTGTAGGCAAAACAAAATGCGAACAGTGTGATAAGCAAATCTTTCAGGAGTACAGCCCAACTAGGCAGATAGTTATGCGAACGGCTAAGGAAAAAGTACTTGATTCGCTCCATTATAAAATATTCTTAATTTATCCTTTGTAATTCTCAGGCTGTTTTTCTGCCTCTCTAACCGGAAGCAACTGCATGAGTATTGATTTGATATTCCTGAACCGGTCAAGGCGCTGTATGATATCCTGCCTTTCCACCGGTATTTCAAAGGTGCCGTATTCCACATAATGTTCAAGCAGTGACCTCACATACTGGCACTCTTTGGCTTTATAAAACCTGTTGAGCGCCTCATCAAGATCTTCTGACCGATAATCAGTATTTAATGTCTTGCATTTTTTGCCATGCTCCTCTGTAAATAGATCAAGCATTATCTGTGCCTGCACCATTGGATCAGCCAGATGCTGCACTTGTAAATAATAGGCACTTATTTTCTCTTTCATAGAATATATCGGTAAGCATTTTTTTTGCAGCCCCCCTGCAGATTAAAATGGTTAAATATTATGCTTACCGACGATCGTAAATATAAATCAGTTTTTGCAAAAAGATACCTACGCCTGATAACTCAAACCGTACGCTGGATAAATAGAACCGTACGTTTGTCCTGACCCCCTCTTTTTTGTCGCCTTTTTCCGGTCTGTTTTTTACTATAATGTTTTGTATCTTTGCAATCCGGGATAATCATTTTTCTTATTAAACTAAACTTGCTTGTATAAGCTATAATAACACTTGATTTTATTTTACAAACCATGGCATTATATCGCATGTACTATAATGCCTGATTGACCTTGATACGAAATTCATAAACTAAATTTCTATATTATCATGAAACATTTCTTTACTACCATGCTTGTAGCATTAGCCATGTTTGCGCAAGCACAATTCGTTACCCCCGGTACAGGAGTAAGATGGGACCTCGACAGTCTTGTCAATAATTCAGCCGGTGTGGTTTTTGTCAATGGTGATCACTATGAGATCAACGGAAACATTACCCTGTCAGCAGGCGATACTTTGGAAATTCTCCAGAATAGCACTATCGTACTTCATGATTTGTCGTACATCTATTCTTATGGCAAATTAACCATTGATCCCCCTCAACAGGTTCTGTTTACGGCTCTTGATTCACTTTCAACCACCAAATGGAGGGGTTTCCGCTTTTATGAAGGACACGAAACCTTTATCCACAATGCCACCATTGAATATGGGGGTGGTTTGAAATTCAACAGTGGCGGCACTATCTATGTTGAAGGAAGCACCTTCCGCCACAACTATTACAAATCAGGAAGCACTTCAGGCTCCATGGCGTCGGCTGCTGTTCTCGACATCATCGGTCCTGCCGAAGTTAAAAACTGTAACTTCATTTCAAACCAGCGCGGCGCCATTGCCTCCGGTTCAAATGTCGACAGTCCTATCATTTTCCGTAACAACTATCTGTTCGGCAATACCACTGAGAACTCTAACCGTCCTCAAATCAATCTTGGCCCTGCCGGTGCGGGAGGAACTTCCTATATTATCGGCAATACGGTTATCGGTAATGGCTTCACCAATTCAGGTGGTATAGCTTATTCCTCACTGTTGGGTGTGGACGGCGACGTGGTTATTGATTCCAATGTGGTTGTCAGCAACCGCTATGGTATCACCGTCACGGGCAGCGGTATGAACGCATGGATTCGTCACAATACCTTAACTGACAACAATATCCAGGGCAACCCTGACCTCGGCGGTTCAGGTATCAACCTCACAGCCTCTTCTTCGTCTGCTTACCAGCACGTTATGGTTACCGGTAACACCATCTCCGGCCACCTGTGGGGTATCACCATCATCGGCTACCCGGTTGTGAACATGGGTAACAATGATCCGGCCAATTATAATCCCGGTCTTAACATATTTGCCGATAACGGCAACAACGGTATCCTCTATGACCTGTACAACAACGGCCCTGTGGAACAATATGCCATGGGCAACTTCTGGAATGTTGCCGTACAGGACGCAGCCTCCATTGAGCAGGTGATAGTACACCAGCCCGACATTTCAACACTCGGACTTGTGAACTTTATGCCGGCTTCACAAACCGTGACTTTTGAGGTAACTGATATGCTCTCCAATCCATTATCAAACGTAACCATACAGATTGAAGGTATGGATACTCCCCTGGTAACGGATGCCGAGGGTGTTGCCTCCATAATGATGATGCAGGGTGAGTGGGATTTTGAAGCTTCACTTGAAGGTTATTCAAGCACTTCCTCCTCCTTTATCCTCGCCGGAACTCCTCTTACCGTTCCTGTAATTCTTTATGACGCCGTTTATACCCTGACCTTCAATGTTACTGATGGCACCCTGCCAATAGCCGGAGCAGCCATTAATGTAGGCGGTTTCGAAATTACAACCAATGCCGGTGGTGAAGCCACTATTGGCATTCTGCCGGGCACTTACGACTATGCTGTCACTAAAGAAGGTTATGAACCGGGTTCAGGCACCGTAACCGTTGTTGATGGTCCAGTAACAGAAAACGTAGTCCTCACAGCCATCATTCCGGTTTACGAATACACCGTTACTTTCATGGTGACCAGTGATGGTGAGCCCATTGAAGGAGCGACCGTAGCCATTGCCGACACCACCCTGTTGACTGACGCTGCAGGTATTGCCACCATTGATCTGGAAGATGGTGAATACCCCTATTCGGTAACTGCTGAATTCAACGATACCGTTGTTGGCACTGCCACCGTTAATGGCGCCGACATTGAAATCCAGGTAGGCCTGGTAACCGGAATCAGCCCCATTGAAGCATCCTCTTACCGAATCTATCCAAACCCGGCATCATCATTCATCAATATTAATGGAACCGGCATAGAAAAGATTGAATTCCGCACTTTACAGGGCAACCTCGTAAAATCAGTAATCAATCCTGCTGCCCGCCTCTCTATTGATGAGCTGCCAACAGGTTACTACCTGATTAAAATAGTTACTGCAAACCAAACCTTTGGTACACGTCTTATAATAAAATAACACTTTATGCAGGGCAAACTCCTCCGTGATGTTTTGCAATGCATATAACCAACAACAAGCATTGATCAAAAAGGAGCCTGCGGGCTCTTTTTTTTATTTACTTTTGTTACCTGTAATAAATATACCGTTATGCTGAATTATAAATCCATCCTTATAACCGGTGGTACCGGCTCATTTGGCAAGAAATTCGTTGAAACCATCCTGAAGCGCTATCCCGATGTAAAGCGGCTGGTGATCTTTTCCAGGGATGAACTCAAGCAATTTGAGATGGCACAGTTATATCCACATCACAAATATCCGCAAGTCAGGTTTTTCATTGGTGATGTGCGCGACAATGCAAGGCTCCGCAGGGCAATGGAAGGAATTGATGTCATCATCCATGCCGCGGCCCTGAAACAGGTACCTGCAGCGGAGTACAATCCTGACGAGTTCATAAAAACAAATATCGGGGGAGCGCAAAATGTAATAGATGCAGCGCTCACCTCCAATGTGCGGGTAGTAGTGGCTCTTTCCACTGATAAGGCTGCCGCTCCCATAAATCTGTACGGGGCCACCAAGCTGGTTTCCGACAAGTTATTCATTGCCGCCAACAATATTAAAGGCTCCCGCGACCTGCGTTTCTCGGTAGTAAGGTATGGAAATGTGATGGGCTCCCGCGGTTCTGTCATTCCGTTCTTTATGAAACTGGCCCAACAGGGCGGACCGCTGCCAATCACTCACCGTGAAATGACACGTTTTAATATCTCCCTTGAGGATGGTGTGGAAATGGTGCTCTGGGCAATTGAAAATGCCATCGGCGGTGAACTCTTTGTCCCTAAAATTCCATCCTATAAAATCGAAACGGTTGCCAGGGCTATTGCTCCCAATGCTGAACTGACCGATATAGGTATCCGCCCGGGCGAAAAGCTGCATGAGGAGATGATAACAGAAAGCGATTCATACAATACCATTGAGTTTGACAGGTATTATGCTATCCTGCCTACCGACGCCAATAAGGAAAAGTACCTGCGCCACTTCAATGCCAAACCGGTACCCGTGGGCTTTAAATACAACTCTGGCACCAACAGCCAATGGGTTGATGTTGCCGGGATGCAGGCACTGATTAAAGAATTTGTGGATCCCGACTTTAAACCGATCGTCTGATGCAGAAACCTATTCCATATGGACGTCAGCATATCACTGACGACGACATCCGGGTTGTAGTGGAAACACTGCAATCTGACTACCTCACCCAGGGCCCCAGAATAAAAGAGTTTGAAGAGAATTTTGCCCGTTATATTGGCTGCAAATATGCAGTGGCAGTCTCCAATGGCACCGCCGCACTGCATATCAGCGCATTGGCATTGAATGTAAAGCCGGGCGATAAAGTAATCACTACTCCCATAACCTTTGTGGCCTCTGCCAATTGCGTCAGATTCTGCGGAGGGGAAGTCGTTTTTGCCGACATAGACCCGCAAACATATCTCCTCAGCATCTACTCGGTGAGAAAACTGCTTGAAGCTTCTCCCAAAGGCACCTATAAAGGAATCATACCGGTTGATTTTGCCGGTAATGCTGTAAACCTTGAAGCCTTCCGCGCGCTTGCCGATGAATATGGCCTCTGGATTATTGAAGATGCCTGTCATGCACCCGGTGGTTACTTTACTGACTCCCACTCACAAAAGCAGTTCTGTGGCAACGGTAACTTTGCTGAACTTGCCATCTTCTCCTTCCACCCTGTTAAACATATTGCCTGTGGTGAAGGCGGCATGGTTACTACCAACGATCCGGAGCTCTATAAGGAACTCAACAGGCTCCGCTCACATGGTATTACCAAGGGCGACGATAAATACACAAATAGTATAGAATTTGCCGAAGGTATTGAGCCGGAGAGCATAAATACAGGAGCAGAAACCGGCAACCGCGAACTGAGAACCGATTACCCCGCCTGGTATATGGAAATGCAACAGCTGGGCTTTAACTACCGTATCACTGATTTCCAGGCAGCACTGGGCAGCAGTCAACTCCTTCGTGCCGATGAGGGCCTTGCCAAAAGAAGAAACATCGCCGCCGTCTACAACCGGGCTTTCATGAATAAACCCTATATCATTGGCCAATCGGGTGTTGTTGACGGACATGCCTATCACCTTTATGTGGTTGAAGCCGAAAACCGCTTAGGACTATTCAAATATCTGCGTGCCAACAACATACTTGCCCAGATACATTATATCCCGGCACACCTGATGCCCTATTACCGCGGCTTTGGCTGGAAAGAGGGCGATCTGCCAAATGCTGAGAAGTACTACCGTCATTGTATCAGTCTGCCCATTTACCCTACTCTTACCGATGAACAACAGCAGTATGTAATCGATAAAATTGATGCATTCTATCATAATCATGAATAATGAACTCCCTCATACATAAAATAGGACTGGGTACCGTGCAGTTCGGAATGGCTTACGGCATTAGCAATAGCAATGGAATCACTTCACCCGGAGAGGTTGTCAGGCTGCTGCAGTATGCTCACACTGCCGGTGTTGACCTGCTCGATACGGCCTATGGTTACGGGTTGAGTGAAGAGGTGCTGGGCAATGCAGGGGTGAATCATTTCAGGGTGGTGTCAAAGTTCCTGCCGCCCGATGGCAATCTTACTATTGAAGCCCAGGTGGAGCAATCATTGAAACGTTTAAAGGTCGACAGCCTTTATGGACTGCTTGCCCACCGGCCTCTCAGCATAGTGAGCCATCCTGCCTATTGGGATACCTTGATGAAATTGAAACATGATAAGATCATTCAAAAGGCAGGTTTCTCTTTCAACACCACTGATGAGGCTGATGCCGTGCTTGATACCGGGTATATGCCCGATCTGGTGCAGGTGCCTTTCAATTACTTCGACAATCGCTTTGTTGCCCGCTTAACGGCCCTGCATTCGGCAGGATGTGAAGTACATACCCGCTCTCCTTTCCTTCAGGGCCTTTTTTTTACCAATCCGCTGAATTTGCCCCCTTTTTTCAATGAGGTAAAATCGTTAATTTTACATCTGCAATCCTATGGTGATGCGCTGCCCGGAATGCTGTTGCACTATTGTCTGCGGCAACCCTTTATTGATAAAGTCATTTTTGGCGTGAATACACTTGATCAACTTATTGCCAATCTGCAAATGCCTGAATCAGCCGGCTCATTGCCATTATTGAATCAACAAATAAGCCATGAAATATTAACCCCATCCACCTGGCCATCATGAACATGAATAAGTTATTCGATTTGCAGGGCAAAGTTGCCATCGTTACCGGAGGATATGGACATCTTGGCAGTGCCATGGTACGTGCCCTGCTGGCCGCCAACGCCACAGTCATCGTCGCCGGCAGGTCGGTCGACCGTTTTTTTGCAGCATTCTCATCATTGGAATGTGAATCCCTGCATTTCAGAGAAATTGATGTCACTGACTCCGATAGCATCAAACGCTTTTTCACCGATATCATTGCCCATTTCGGTTCTGTTGATATCCTTGTAAATAATGCACATGCCTCCCGCGGAAACTCCCAGGAAAATATGGCC
>CALCQV010000148.1 GCA_937894795.1 uncultured Bacteroidales bacterium | reverse complement strand
GGGGTGCACGACCATCCGCAATTACAATGTGATAAAAAGGGCGGCCCTTCTTACCATAGCGTTGTAATCTCATTTTTGTTGGCATAAAATCTTAGATTTTAATGTGTTAATGGAATTTTTAATTAGGGGTGCAAAGTAACGCATTTATTTTCAATTATACAAGTGAAATTTAAAGGAGTTCTTCCCGATAAATCGGAGCCTGTTCCGATTTATCGGGAACAGGCTCCGAAGGGCGATGTGGAAAAGATATTATTAGTTGTAATGGTCATTCCTGGTGGTTCAAAACATCCTGCTTTTCCGAACTCTCCTTCCCTACTCCCGGAGGGAGAAGCGAAGGGATGAGGGGTAAAGCCGGAACCATTCAGGGTAGTTGGATGGGTAGCTGAGGGCCGATAGCTGAAGGCTCTCAGTACCCAGCACTAAACACTTCTAAATCCTCTCCTGATCAACTGTCGGCTTGACCTGACGAAGTAGGCAAGCGGGGCTACCCACATGTGCATGAGCTTGGTGTAGGGGAAGATCATGAAGATGAACAGGCCAATGATGATATGAAGCTTGTAGGTCAGGCTGTGGCCTGCTATCACGTCGCCGGCATTGGGCTGGAAGGTCACTATTTTCTGAGCCCACTCGCCTAAGGCCGCATAGTTCTCAACCGATGCCCCCGCGGTTGTGAATATGGATATCATGCCTAAGCCCATCTCCACCAGGAGGAGGAGGAGCAGTAGGAGATCCTGCGGCGTGCTGTTTTTGCGCAGCCGCGTAAAGCTTATTCTTCTGTAGAGCAGTATGATGATGCCTGTGAGGGCGGCGGTGCCGAATACGGAGCCCATGGCTACGGCCAGTACTTTTTTGGTGCCGGTGCTCATCACAATATGGTAAAGATCAGGGGGGGTGAATAAACCGGTAAAATGGCCTATAAACACCAGTATGATACCATAATGGAACAGGTTGCCCCCAACACGCTGACCACCTTTCTTAAGAAACTGACTCGATTCGGCCTGTATGGAACGCCTTGTCTTTACTATGCGTGTTATCACCCCAAACCAGAACAGTGTCATGGCTATGTGAGGCAGATAGGTGAAAAACAGGTTGTTGAAGAAGTGATTCATGCTTATCTTGTTTCTTGTTTATACTCGTTTGAATTTTTACATCCAATCTCATTTCTTGTTCTGCCGGTTGAGTTTTCTTTTACCTCTCATTTTTTACCTTACCCGATTGGGTTTTCACATCCAAAGGTTACGGGTTTCTCTTCGTAGGCTTCGTCCAGACTCACCTCGGGCATCAGGGAGTTGAGTTGGGTGATTCGTGTTGAATCAGGTTTACGGGCCGACAGATGGATTACTGCATACAGCAGATGGCGGTAGGGGTTGTCCTTCTCAGCCAGTTTATAGTGGATAAAGCCTGCAATGTCAATTATTTCCGACAGGTATGAAGCGGCTTCTGTGGGTGTTTGCAGCGACAGGAATTCCAGAAATACCGGCAGGTAATCAGGCAGTTCTGACCTGTTGATTTGCAGACCAGCACTTTGATACAGGTCGATGAGGCCAACCATTGCCTGTCCACGGTCCTTTGAGTCACCGTGCAGGTGTTCAAACAGGTAGAGCGATGCGCTGCGTGAGTAGTCAAACAGCTGCACGTAATGCTCCTGCCATTTGATGAGGGTGTTTGATGAGAAGAAGCGACAGAATTCGGCGATCCCTGTTATGGCTTTGTCATCAAGTAAGTTCTCTTCAGCCATGACCTGCCCCGTACTTTCAAGCATCCGGTATATGTCGGCGTCAGGGTAACTTAATAAGCGGGAGAGCAGCCTGTAAGTTTTGAGCATATTACATTCCTCCGAACAGTTCTTTTAAACGCACTTCCATGCTTCCGCAGCCTTCACCATCGGTGAAGCCGCAGTTTGATTTATCGCCAAAAGCGTCAAAGGCATATTCGCGGTGTGAAACGGGAATTACATACCGGTCTTCATAATCGGCAATGGCCATGTAACGGTACATCTCCTCCGTTATTTCGGGTGTGAGGCCTGTGCCGGCCAGCACTTGCGTATTGATCTTGTTGTCAATGGTCTTGTCGCGCATGTAAGCACGCATGGCAAGCATCCTCTCCAAGGCATCGCGCACCGGTTTGACCTCACCGGCAGTGAACATGTTGGCCAGGTATTTCAATGGAATTCTCATATCGTCAACATCGGGTATCATGCCATTCATGCCCAGTTTTCCGCTTTGCGCCTGTTCCTGTATGGGCGATAAAGGGGGTATGTACCAAACCATGGGGAGGGTGCGGTATTCAGGATGCAGGGGGAAGGCCACCTTCCACTCAACGGCCATTTTGTAGATGGGCGAGTTCTGCGCCGCCTTGATGAAGTTGTCGGCAATGCCCTGTATTCGTGCCTGTTCAATAATTTCAGGGTCATTGGGGTCGAGAAACAGGTCGAGGTGCGACTTGTAAAGATCCTCAGGGGCCTCAACCGATGCATGGGCGGCAATCTTGTCGGCATCATACAGCAGCACCCCTATGTAGCGGATTCTGCCAACGCAGGTTTCACTGCATATGGTAGGCTCACCGTTCTCCACCTTCGGGTAGCAGAAGGTGCATTTCTCTGAGCGTTTGGTCTTCCAGTTGAAGTATATTTTTTTGTACGGACAGGCGCTGATGCACTGGCGCCATCCTCGGCAGCGGGTCTGGTCAATGAGCACAATGCCGTCGTCTTCCCTTTTGTATATGGCGCCCGAGGGGCATGAGGCAACGCACGATGCATTGAGGCAGTGTTCGCATAAGCGCGGCAGATAAACCATGAAGGCATTCTCGAACTTGCCATAAATCTCCTTTTCCATATTATCAAAGTTCTTCTCCTTGCTGCGTTCGCTGAA
Organism: uncultured Bacteroidales bacterium; assembly: GCA_937894795.1. Classification (GTDB taxonomy): domain Bacteria; phylum Bacteroidota; class Bacteroidia; order Bacteroidales; family Lentimicrobiaceae; genus Lentimicrobium. The sequence goes on along the minus strand of CALCQV010000148.1, from coordinate 26,270 downwards.
GCTGCCTCCAAGGTCATCCTCCCAGTTGGGGCCCTTGACAATTTTCTCCATCGGCTCACCGGTAATCATGGAATGAGGCCTGGCTGACGGGGGCGTGGCAAAGCGGGCCGACGAGTGAAGCACGCTGTAGTTGAAGGTGAATGGTTCATAATAATCGTCAATAATAGGCAGGTAAGGGTTTGAGAATATGTTTTTCATGATGCCTGCCTTAGTGCCCATGCGCAGTTTAAGGCGCGATGCATCGAGCTGCCAGCCCCCCTTGTATTTATCCTGATCTTCCCAGTGGCTGGGGTACCCGCTGCCGGGCTTGGTTTCCACATTGTTAAACCACACGTATTCAACTCCTTTGCGTGTTGTCCAAACGTTTTTGCAGGTAACGGAACAGGTATGGCAACCAATGCACTTGTCAAGGTTGAGTACCATACCAATTTGAGCCTGTATTTTCATAGTCTTACTTGCTTAGGTTGTTTAATTGTTGCACTTCCTCATCTTTCCACTCCACCTTTTTCAGTTTTCTTACAATCACAAACTCATCACGGTTGGAGCCGATGGTTCCATAGTAGTTGAATCCATAGGCCAGCTGGGCATAACCGCCAATCATGTGGGTTGGCTTCACGCACAGTCGCTCAATGGAGTTGTGTACGCCGCCGCGGTTGCCCGACAGCTGACTTACCGGCATGTTCACGGTGCGTTCCTGGTTATGATACATGATGAGAGCCCCATTGGGAATTCTTTGCGATACAATGAGCCGGGCCACCGACACACCATTGCTGTTGAATACCTCTATCCAGTCGTTGTCAACCAGTCCGGCAGTGGCCGCATCCTCCTCACTCATCCAGGCCACGGGCCCGCCTCTGCCCAGTGTTAGCATCACCAGGTTATCTGACCATGAGGAGTGTATGGTCCACTTATTATGGGGTGTCATCATATTGATGATGAGGTACTTTTCATTGCTCTCCATCTTGCCCAGCACCTCCTTTATGGTCTTGGTGTCAATGGGAGGCTTGTAGGTCACCAGGTTTTCACCGAAAGCTATCATCCACGTATGATCCTGATAGAGCGACTGCCGTCCGGTAATGGTTCTCCATGGTATTAACTCATGTACATTGGTATAACCGGCGTTATACGACACATGCTCAGATTCAATGCCGCTCCAGATGGGCGAAGTGATGATTTTACGGGGTTGCGAGAGCAGGTCGTGGTACCGTATTTTCTCATCCTCGCGTGATGCGGCCAGATGGGTATGCTCCCTGCCGGTGATGGCTTCGAGCGATTTCCAGGCTTTCACCGCCACATGCCCGTTGGTTTCGGGTGCCAGTGATAAAATCACCTCGGTAGCCTGTATGTCGGTGCTGATCTGCGGTAATCCTCTGGTTTCACCCTCTTCGCTTACTATGCCATTGAGCTTTGCAATAAAGTCCACTTCATCAGCGGTATTCCAGTTCATCCCTTTACCGCCGTTTCCCAATGATTTCATGAGGGGGCCCAATGATGTAAACCGTTTATAAACAGAGGGGTAATTTCGCTCTACGGCGATTATTTTCGGGAAATTAACGCCCGGTTTTATTTCAGCGCCGGTATGTTTCCAGTCGTTGCCGTCAGAGGTTTCTGAGAGTTCCATGGGTGTATCGTGCTGCAGCGGCTGCAAAACCATATCGATCTCCACGCCCAGGTGCCCAGGTGCCAGTTTTGAAAACTGCTCTGCAATGCCCCTGAATATATCCCAATCGCTTTTTGATTCCCATACCGGGTCAACGGCTTTGGAGAACGGATGGATAAAGGGGTGCATGTCGGTGGTGCTGAGGTCGTTTTTCTCATACCATGAGGCGGCAGGTAGCACTATGTCGCTGTGCAGGCCGGTGGTCGACATACGGTAATCAATCGTCACCAGCAAATCGAGTTTACCCTCTGGTGCCTCGTCATGCCATTTCACTTCGGTTGGCAGCGGCAGTCCCAGTTTCTTAAGGTCGTTGCCCTGCACGCTGTTCTGTGCCCCGAGCATGTGTTTCATAAAGTACTCCATTCCTTTGGAGCTGGAGCCTATGAGGTTTGAGCGCCACACAAAGAGGTTCCGCGGGTGGTTATTCTGGTTGTCGGGGTCTTCGGCTGCAAAGCTGATCTCGCCGCTCTTCATGCCGGCCACTATGTATTCCTCGGGTGTCTTCCCGGCTTGTTTCGCTTTCGCGGATATGGTAAGCGGATTCTGGTTTATCTGGGGAGCCGAGGGCAGCCAGCCCATACGTTCTGACCTTACGTTGCAGTCAATAAGCGACAGGTTTTCCCACGGCTCTTTAGGGGCCAGTGGTGAGAGTATCTCGCGCAGACGCAGCTTCTCATATTTCCATTGCCCCGTGTGCAGATACATGAATGAAGTGGTGTTCATCTGTCTGGGCGGCCTGTTCCAGTCAAGGGCAAAAGCCAGCGGCAGCCATCCTGTTTGGGGCCTCAGCTTCTCCTGTCCCACGTAATGCGACCAGCCTCCGCCCGATTGTCCCACGCATCCGCAGAAAACAAGCATGTTAATGGCACTCCGGTATATCATGTCGGTATGATACCAGTGGTTCACGCCGGCGCCAATGATAATCATCGATTTCCCCTGCGTGGCAGCCGCATTTTCGGCAAATTGCCTTGCCGTGCTTATCACCTGTTCCATGGGCACACCGGTAATGTGCTCCTGCCACTTCGGGGTGAAGGGCATGTCATCATCATAGCCTTTAGGGGTGTTCTCATCATCCATGCCCCTGTTTACGCCGTAATTGGCCAGCATTAAGTCAAATACCGTACAAACGGTTATTTTACCGCTAGGGGTATCTATATATCTTACCGGCACTTTACGCACTATCACATCCTCATGGCCGGTGGCATTGAAGTGTTGATGCTTGAAGCGGTCGCCCCCGAAATAGGGGAACTGCACTTCAATAACATCGTCATGCCGGTTATAAACTGACAGCTGCGGGTGTATCTCCGCGCCTGTGTTGCTGTCCTTAAGTTCCAGGTTCCACTTCTGTTTCTTATCCCATCGTGAACCAATCGTTCCATTGGGCACCACGTAGTTGCCTGAGCGTTCATCAAACAACACCGGTTTCCAGGCCGCATTGTCACTGTGCTGCCCATTAATCTCCAGCTCATTCGCGCGCAGCAGTTTGCCACCCGTGTTTTTGCCGTTTTGCTGTTCAATCTTGACCATGAATGGCAGGTCAGAGTACTGGCGGGCATACTGTTCAAAGTAGGGAACCTGCCTGTCAATATAGAATTCCTTTAGTATCACATGTCCCATGGCCATGCCCAGGGCGGCATCGGTGCCCTGCTTTGGCTTGATCCATAAATCGGCAAACTTGGCTGCTTCGCTGTAGTCGGGTGTTATCACCACGCTCTTGGCACCCTTGTACCTTACCTGCGTGAAGAAAGGGGCATCGGGTGTGCGCGTGAGCGGCACATTTGAACCCCACAGCATCAGGAACGACGAGTTATACCAGTCGGCACTCTCAGGTACATCCGTCTGCTCGCCCCATGTTTGCGGCGATGCCGGCGGCAGGTCACAGTAGAAGTCGTAAAAGCTTAACACGGTGCCTCCCAGCAGGCTCAGGTAGCGTGTGCCGGCGGCATACGACACCATTGACATGGCAGGAATAGGGGAGAAGCCCACTACCCTGTCGGGCCCATATTTCTTAATGGTATATACATTCGCTGCAGCAATAATCTCATTCACTTCGCTCCAAGAGGCTCTGATGAAACCACCCAGGCCCCGCACGCTCTTATAGGCTTTGGCCGTTGCTGCATCCTCAACCACCTTCTCCCATGCGCTCACTGCATCACCGGCAACCAGCTTTGCCTGCCGGTAGGAGGATATCAGCTCACTGCGCACCATGGGGTACTTGACCCTGTTGGCACTGTAAAGGTACCATGAGTAGCTGGCTCCCCGCGGACAACCACGCGGTTCATGGTTGGGCAGACCGACACGGGTACGCGGGTAATCCGTTTGCTGCGTTTCCCAGGTGACCAGGCCATTCTTCACAAATATCTTCCATGAACAGGAGCCGGTGCAGTTTACACCATGCGTTGACCTCACTATCTTGTCGTGCTGCCACCGGTTACGGTACATTCGTTCCCAATCGCGGTCTTCACCGGTTATGGCAATGTGGCCGTCAGCTGTTTTGGTGACTGACCGGTTGAAATACATTAGTTGGTTTAACAGGCCCATATCTATTTTTTTACTATATTAACTTCCTCTGTTTGATGTTTATGCTGCCGACGAAGCTGTTTCATCAGCAGCGCTATGATCAGTATGCTCACTACTGCCAGTACGGCAAATACAATGAAACCGTGGGCATAACCAATCCTGCCTTCCAAGCCGGCAATGGCTCCCATAACGGGAGGTATGGCAAATCCGCCAAAGGCACCTAGTCCGCCAATCCAGCCTGATGCACCCCCCACTGCTTTGGGTATGTAGTTGGGTACCAGCTTGAACACAGCCGCATTATTTATGCCCATGCCCAGGGCGAGAACAATGGCCAGTATGATTCCGGGTATCACCGACTGCGTGAACGAGAGCAATAACGATGAACAGAGCACTATGATCATGGCAAAGAGGCTCGTCTTCTCACCTCCCAGCTTGTCGGCCAGCGTGCCGCCGTATACCCTTATGATGGAGGCGGTTATGGAAAACAGCGCGGTGAAGAGCCCCGCCTTCACCACCGTAAAGTCATGCAGCTGGTACCAATAGATGGGGAACCATGCCGTAAGGCCTATGAATCCACCGAAGGTAGTGAAGTAAAGAGCCACCAGCGCCCAGGTATTAGGGATGCGCGCCGAATTCAGCAGACTGTCCTTCACATTGCCTGACGGGAACATCTCCTGTCCCAGTTTGGCTGCCAGCTCCCTGCTCTCAGCCACTGAATGACCCGCCTTCTTATACTGGAAATAGTAGGTGTTTTTAGCAATGATGGCATACAGTATCGTGCCGATCACCAGGAACAGAAACCAGGCGAAGTAGGCTGATATGAAGCCAAAAGCCAGAAGGTAAAAGGGTAAGATTATGGAAAACAGCCCCGGAGCCAGATTACCCAAACCGGCATAGGAGCCAAGCGCCCAGCCCTGCTTCTTCTTCGGGAACCAGTAGGATGTCTACGCAATGCCAACCGAGAAGGTGGCAATGCCGGCACCGCTCAGAAAACCAAGAAACAGAATTAGCGGGAACATGCCCGTCATGCCGTCGGGGTACGAAGTATTAAGCAGGTAGGTAACTCCGCCCAGCCCAATTATGGAGAGCATTAGCAAAATCAGGAATGGCTTCTTGCCGCCGGTAGTGTCAACCCATGCCCCAAAGGGTATCCGCAGCAGCGAGCCCGACAGCGTTGGAATAGCCACCAACAGGCCCATCATGGCGGGTGTGAGCCCCATGGCCTCCTTGAATTTAATGGCTGTTGGCCCATACAATGACACGGCCGCAAAACCAAAGAAAAATCCCAAAGTAGTACCCAACAAAGCCCTGCCGGGGGTACCTTCCAATTTAACCTTTTCCAATCCCATAGAAACGAATGTTATTACAAAAACAAAAATGATTACTTTCCTCAAATGTAATGAAATAATTATTTACATGTGTGGGAGAGAAGAAATATAAAAAGAGGTTTAGCGTTTGGCGTTTAGCGGACGCACCTCATCCCTAAATCCCTTCTCCTCAAGAGAGAAAGGACTTTCGGCTTCGCGCTTAGCAGCCCTCCCCCTTTTCTCCCCTATGATAGTGAAACCCTCGTCATCTTGAGCGTAGCGAAAGATCTCATGATGTTTAATAACCATCATCCGGGAACGGATGTAGGGGTGGAAAATCGTTTTTCGTTTAGAGTTGGGGATGAGGTTCAATAGTGGTTTTTTTGTGGAATGGAGTAAATATTATATATTTACTCCATTATAATTTCTTTATAACATGAGAATCAGAAGCTGCTTAATAATCCTTTTGCTGATAGGGTTTTCAACCGCCGGGTTTGCACAGCCGGCATGGACCAGAATCCTTACAACACCTCAGGAAAACCATATAAATGATGTTACCCTGATACCGGGTTCTGAGCGGTTGATGGCTGTTACGGATTACTCCACCGTGATGACCTCTGATGATCATGGCGTTAACTGGAACCTGTCCTTTAATCCTGCCGGGATGGATAATTATTTCAATTGCAACACCATTTGTTTTATTGATGACCATACCGCATTTATTGGTGGCAGCAATAAAACCATCTTAAAGTCGGTCGATGGCGGGGAAACATGGTCGGTGAAGCATGCGGTACCCGGAAGCGGGGATTTTAATATCAACGATATATGCTTTATTAATGATACTGTGGGATTCGCAACCGGCGATGATGGATTATTGCTTAGAGCGGATAACCGCGGTGAAAACTGGGAAATAGTGGAAACCGGTGTTACCTGGTTGCTAAATGATATCGTAATGAGAGACGATCAAACAGGCTATATTTTGAATAATCATTACTTTAAAGGGGCCTTGAATCAATGGCTCACCACCGCTGATGGCGGAAACACCTGGGTCATTGATTCCATCCCGATAGGAAATCCTGATGACAGGCTGGAGGCTCTCTATTATCTCAACGATTCCATAGGTCTTGCATTCATGGTCAAACTTGACGATTGGCAAGCAACCATCTATAAAACAACCGACAGTGGTGCAACGTGGAATCAGGTCTTATTTGAATGGGGCCCTGTGGAAGGCTATTTTGACTTCTTTGATGAACTGCATGGTATTGCTGTGGGTAATACGTTCATGTATTATTCGCAGGTGTTCTATACCGATGATGGAGGCAGCACCTGGACTGCATCTGAACTAAGGCTTTGGGGAGCAAACCCACTCATTAATACAACCTGCTGTTTTAGCGAAACAGAGGTGATTGCTGCAGGTCTATTTGGAGCAATATTCCAATCAGACGACCGTGGTATTACCTGGAGTGAAATTGATGATAGACTCCTTGGCGGAAATATATCCCATGTGCAATTCGTAAACGACAGTATCGGCTTTGTACACTCTGACTGTTATGGAGGTGGTGTGGCATGTACTCATATCTATAAAACCACTGATGGTGGAACAACCTGGGGAAGAATTCCATTTTTACCTTATACCTGGGATTTTATAAGTTTTTTCCTTGATGAAAACAGAGGTTATATGGCCCATGAGGGTGGTTATACATATACTGTCGACGGGGGTGTCACCTGGCCGGATGAATCTATTTATACCGGCTGTACCGACCCGCAGGACATTAAGTTCTTCAACAGTAATACGGGTATCATTGCAGATAAATTCAAAATTTTAAAAACAGAAGATACCGGGCACACCTGGGAAGATATCTCTTCTGATCTCAATGCATATTTCACTGAAGTTGAATTTATTACTGAGAATGACATATTGGTTGGTGGAGCAAATGAAGAATGGGTCCAGACCGCTGTTTTCATTACTGCCGATGGCGGAATTTCATGGACGGTAATTGAAATTGGCAATTTCGGCCTTGTGCAGGATATCTTCAGGGTTGGCATGGATACCCTTTTTCTGTCGTGCCGGAATAAAATTATACGGTCAGTTGATGGTGGCGCCTCCTGGGACACCACCTGCATTTTAAACTTCACCGGCTCGTTCACTCCCGAAGCCCTTTATTTCCCCAGTTCGCTCGTTGGATTTGCTGTCGGCGAAGGCGACTACTGCAACCTGATGAAGACCGTTGACGGTGGATTAACGTGGAACGCCATTTCTGCCAATACAGCCTCCCCATTGCACGGCCTTTATTTCAGTGATGCAGACAACGGCATGATCTTCGGCGGCAAAGGAGTGGCAGCCAAAACAACCACCGGCGGTGTGGTTGATGTGATTAACATCCACCCCAATTCAGCCAACACCGTCTGCAAATTACTTCCCAATCCCTTCAGCACCAACCTCCGGCTCACCTTTGCCAAACCACCCATCTGCCGGGTGCAACTTTCTATTGCCGATATATCTGGTAAAGAGATAAAAAAAATGAACCTGCACGATCAGGAAACAGTGATTCCACTCGAAGATGTCAGTCGCGGTTTTTATCTCTTCATCCTCACCTACAGTGATGGAACGAAAGAAGCGGTGAAAGGGGTTAAGGTTCAATAAAGCTTTCGGGGTTCAAAATGGTTCAAAATGGTTCAAAGCTAAAGCGTTCAAAGTGGTTCAAAGCCTTCGGCGTTCAAAAGTTGTTTAGCGTTTGGCGTTTAGCGGAACATTCCGCGCACTAGATGTTCATGGTTCGTGGTTCTTAGTTGAAGCCGCTCACCCCTGTTTCCCCTCGCCCACCGGGCGAGGGGAAAAGAACGTATGCTAATGAGATTGCTATTACCTGGTGGCGAAAAATATTCTGCTGATCAAAGCTCTCCTGATAAATCGGGACAAGTTCTGCCCTATGCTCTATGCTCTATGCCAAAACACCGAAACAATGGAACAATGGAACAATGGAACAATGGAACAAAGAACAGTTTTTCGTTTGGCGTTGGGGCCTCCCCATAGGCTTGTATTTTATTGCCGTTTGTTGAAACCGCAGGGGCACAATTGTTGTTAGAATTGTATACCTTGCGGAATAAGGTATATATATAACAGAATCGCTATGCAAAAGATAATTCCCAGCCTCTGGTTTGACGGCAACGCAAAGGAGGCCTCTGAATACTACCTGTCTATTTTCAAAGATGGGAAACTGCTTAACACGACCTACTATCCGATGACAGAAGCCGAAGGACTGGCTGACTTTCAAAAGGATTTTGCAGGTAAAGTCCTGACGGTTGAATTTGAAATATTGGGAATGCGGTTTATTGGCATTAATGCCGGACCTGAATTTAAATTCACAGAAGCCATTTCGCTGATGATACAATGTAAAGACCAGGCAGAAATTGACTATTACTGGGATGCCCTCACCGCAAATGGAGGTGAAGAAAGCGTATGTGGCTGGCTGAAGGACAAATACGGTCTAAGCTGGCAGGTGTGTCCCGAGAATTTTGATGAATTAACCAAAAAACAGGGAGCATTCAAAGCAATGATGGGCATGAAGAAAATCATTATTGCCGATTTTTTGAACATTGAAGGCTGAATTAGTTCAAAGCCTGCGGCGTTCAAAGTGGTTCAATGCTTCGGCGTGCAATGCCTTTGGCGTTCAAGATTGTTCAATGTTGTTCAAGGTTTAGCACCACAAGCCGTTTCCGGAACCCACAGAGTGGGTGAAAGTTGTATAGAAACCAGATAAGTCAAATGGCCAATAACCCCCGGCGGGGGTGTAAGTATTTTGGATTGGTCGAACATTAAGCAGATTGTTTTACCTGCCGGATCAGGTAGGGCTTTTTTCTTTTTTTCTTACTTCTTTGTCTTGACACAAAGAAGTAAGAAAGAAAAGTCACACTTCAATGCACTTCGTTTACTCAGTGACCGCACCTAGATTTTGGAAATTTGAGCTCGATCCTTCACAAAGGGCAAACTCGACCTCCTCTCTTTTTTTACATTCTCTGTACATCACTCTATTAAACATCACCTCCAACTGTTCCCTTACATCAACATCCACCTGTAACATGTAATCAGCTTACCCATTCAATTCAACAGCAGAAGTCTTCAGACATACCCTTTGACTGGAGCCTTAACGAGCCCAAATTTTTAACGCTTTCGTACCCTAGGCCCCTCTCCAATGCACCATTGGCGCTTTATTCAAAGTGTATTAACGATAAACGCCAAACACTATACGCTAATCCAATTTAGTGCGTGGAATGTATAGCTGTTAAGCTGATAGCTGAGACATTTTTAGATATGTTGTATCGAAAAATTTTTTCAATATAACTTAGGGTAAATTCAACTTTGATTGTCATATAATAAATACTCCTAATTTATGAGAACTCAAATCTTACTTTTGCTTATTCTCATCATTATTTTGAATGATGCAAGCGCTCAATTTGTTGCAGATGCAGGAACAGATAAAGGATTCTGCACTAATGCCGACAATGTTATCCACCCGGTTTTGGGTGCAGATACAGTAGCAACCGGAGGTATACCACCATATACTTATAAGTGGGAGGCTGATGATATCTATCAAATGGGTTCTTATTAGGCCCATAAAACTGCCTCATATTTTCTAAATGATACTACTCTGCCAAATCCAACAATGAATATTGGCAGTTTCCTCAATGATGAGATTCTTTTCCGCCTCACGGTTACCGATGCCAATAATCAGGTAAGCATGGACACAATGGTAGTGCTTCAGTCATATTTCTCTTTTACTCTTGATTATTGGGAATTCACAATAGATAAGGGTGATTGGATTTACCTTGAATGGGGAGCTGCTGCTTATAGTGATCGTGGGCCTTTTGAGCATTACTGGCATCCTACACATGGATTAGATGATTCAACAAGTGCCACTTTTTGGGCACATCCGGAATATTCCATAAGTTATGCATGCAAAGTTACAGATGCTTTAGGCTGCTATGTGGATATGTTCAGATACAGGATCAATGTTATTCCCGTCGCAACAAATTATATTGAATTATTGCAAGCAACTATCTTTCCGAACCCAGCTAATAATACCTTAAATTTTAAACTTGAAGGGCCTGTCAGTCAGCATAGCAGGCTTAATATCTTCACTATGGACGGGACTATGTTACTTAGCCAAACTGTTCAAGATTCAGAGGTTCCGTGTACCCCCAACATGACGGGGACAAGTTATGCCCTCTGCCATCCCGATAAGTCAATATAAAAATATGCACCTTCTATAAAGTATTCAAATATAAAAATCCTTAAATTTCAGCTGAAATTCAAATCATCATCAGCAATGAAAAAGTCAGCTATTATCTTAACAATCCTGTTCACGGTTATTTCCGGTAACTTATTCTCACAGGATCAGCCGCAGCAATCTGCCAATCCTATCAAACCGGCCTTGTTGGTCATCGACACCCAAAACGTATACATGGGTATGGTCCCCGAAAGGGAAATGGGAGTGGCTATTTACTATATCAATGGACTGATTGACCTGTTCCGCAGCAATGGCTATCCTGTAATAAGAGTTTACCATTTTGATAAGGAAGCCGGTCCCAAGCCTGGTACCGAACTGTTTGAATACCCGCCATCCATTTTAATTAAGGACGAAGATGCCAGAGTAATCAAGACTTACGGGAATGGGTTCAATAAAACGGATTTGGATAAGGTTCTGAAGGAGAAGGGATGCAATACGCTGTTCCTCTGTGGACTGAGTGCTGTGGGATGTGTGCTTGCAACCTGGATCGGTGCACAGGATCTGGATTACAAAGCTTTTATGGTAAAGGATGCAATCATGAGCCATAATTCCGACTATACCAACCAGGTGGAAGATATGTTTGGTGCCGTGGGGTTTGATGTTGTAAAGTTGATTGTTGAGAAGTAAAAGCCTGCGGCGGACAAAGCCTTCGGCGTTCAAAATTGTTCAAGATGGTTCTTGGTAGCAATGCCAACCGCTCCGTAGGAGCGAAATAACAGTAGCCCTCAATCAGGTAATCCTCCCGGTGGTTTTGCCGGTGCAAAAAATCCCATGATAAATATTAATATTTCCAGGGTAATACGATGGTATAAGGGTGTTTGTTCATATTATATGCGTAAAATACATGCAGATTTGGAATGGCAGTCAAGATTTTACAACCATATATTTCGCGATGACGCGGAATATCGTAGAATTGATAATTATATTAATAATAATCCGGCCAATTGGATCAACGATAATTTTCGTTTACCGATTAATAAATAATTACCGCACAAATCCCGGAACGCGGAATGGTATTAAATTGTAGAGACGCGCTTAATCGCGTCTCTACAATTTAATACCATTCCATCATAATTATTCACACGAATTCTTTTTAAATAAAATCTTTCTTTATACATTTGAATAGATTGTCGCCCCTTTCGCAACTATGATTAATGAAAATATCTAAACAATTGTTTCCTCATGAATCTCAGATCTCTATTGCTTTTAGTTCTTATCGTAAATTCATTGATCGCAAATAGTCAGGATAAACAATACCATAAGTTGCAACTCGGAGTTGCAGCCGGTTTTTACAGTACATTCCCTACCGAAGAAACAGGCAGTTCTGATATGTCCGACTTTTCAGGTGAGACCAAGCCTCTCTTTACCGGTATAGGAATTATTCCGATTAACGGTAATCTTAGTTTTCAGACAGAATTGTCGTTGATGAGAAAGATTTATCGTTACAAGAAACTGGTCGCATTTCCTGACCCCGAAGTCCCGGTTTTATGGGGAGCTGCACTAAATGAGAACCATCTTCAGGTCCCTCTGCTTCTCAGATATCAACTACTCAAAAAGCCTGTTATTTCAATACTTGCAGGAGGAGCATTTTCATTTAAAATTAAGAGCGAACAGAACACAATGTTTGATTATGACAGCCCCGGCAACATATTTGAAGCAAGCTTTGAAACAGGACTGCAGATTCAGCAACCCATTACTCCATGGCTTTTAGTTTTCTGTCAGTCGAAATACGATTTGATGCTTTATCGCAATGATATTCACAGAATAAACGCATTAAACGGTTCGGCAGGATTAATCTTCAGATTACCGGTGAGTAAAGAACAGGCATTGACAATGGATACTACCGTCAGTGCTCAAAAAATAGGAGAGGCGGCCAGTAAACCACCGCAGCTTGGATTTACGGTAGGGGCTTTAAGGAGTTTTCCTGAAAATCGAAAAGGCGCAACTACTTTTAGTGTATCCATGATCTACGTTTTTGATAATTCTAAAAAATTAAGCACTGAAACCGGGCTCACCATTTACCAGAAAGCCTTCTCAGGAACGCTTGGTAATTCACAATGGTATTCAGGTTCAGGCAGTTTTAATTCCACCTATCTCAAGCTCCCCTTAAACATCATTTTCACACCAATCCTGAGTTCCGGGTTTTCTGCTGTAGCAGGGATCGCAGGTTCTTGTGTAATCAGTGAGCGATACACCAAACCATTGTATACCGAAGATTTTACTTATGAAATCACAGCCAATGCAGGATTCCAATATGAATTGCCGCTGAATAACACTCTTAGTTTCATCACCCGTGCAGTTTATGAATACCCATTATTCAGGAACGACACATACAAGGTACAGGCTTTAACAGGATCAGCAGGGCTGCTTTTTAATTTATAATTGTTCCACCGAGTCAAAAGTTGTTCTCTGTTCCCGGTTCTTAGTTCACAGTTCCGGGTGCTCCGTAAGAGCGAAATATCGTTAGCCCCGTAGGGGCGGAATGCCATACCTAATCCATTCCATCGCTCGAACTGCCCACGGGGACCGAAGCCACTTGTCTCAAAAATCATTTGACTCAGAACTACATTGGGGGAAGGTGAATTATCAGGATAGGATTAAACTGCAGATAGTATCTTTATCCCAACCCTGTCTATATGTTTTTTTAACTCAACGGTTTTGATAGTCCGGTATTCTATCAAATCAAAATGGTAAGGCATGCCGGTTTCTTCATTTAAAATGTAACTTAACCTGATAATCTTTTCCAGGTTAAGGCCATCACCTATTAATGCAATATCAACATCACTGCCTGATTTATAATTGCCTTTAGCTCTGCTTCCAAAAATAACAGCTTCACTAATTGAAGGTTCTGCAGCCAGCACAGAGCGAATCAATTCAATTTCTCCGGGCTTCAGGCCAAACAAATTATTCATTCTGCTTTTTTGAAAATGTTAAATACAAATCATCTAACAGCTTGAAATACTTATTCTTAATGAGCTTCTCAACTTCAGTTGCCTTCTCTTCATCATAAGTATGCGCCGTGAGATTCCTGTCGAGTATCAATTCCATCCAGGTGTGGCCATCAGCAATCAAACCCGTTTCAAATGATTTTTTAATTGCATTACGGGGTGATTTAACATCACTGAATCCCTGTGCTTCCAGATAATCTTTCATTAATTTCCATGCCAACTCGTGGGTCAGTTCGAAAAATTGAATGATACCTGCTTTCTGAACAATGTCAGGATTCTCAATTTTTAAAGCGAATTCCAGATGTTTAAAAGACTTTTCAAAATTGGTGAATCACTGTTTCCAACGAATATCTTCTTCCATGTCCTTGAATAATAAAAAGCCAAATTACGATTTTTTCATAATCCACCAACGCCCAACATTCAGTTCAGGTTACTATGTATAAATAGGGTAGGGATTATTAAGCATCCTGAGATTCCTAACTCCGTTCGGAATGACCCGTCATCGTATGTTTCTTGAGAAAAGGGGGAGCCCCTTGTCATCTTGAGCGTAGCGAAAGATCTCATGATAAGCGCCGCAGGCTCTATGACCGCCCCATGCTCCAAATAATTAATGTTCACTATAGTTACAATCAGGCAAAATAGTTATTAAATTGCGGAGAGTTAGGTGGTTGACATTGTAATTTTTATGATAAAGATATCAGCCGAAAGGGAAATGAATGCACAAGTAATCTTCATGATTTAAATTAAAATCAAACAAAATGAGAAATTTTAAATTTTATTTTTGTTCAGTCATAGCAATTTCGCTATTCTTATTCATTTCCGGATGCGATAAAGATGATGACAATGGCGGTAAAGATGATAAAGATGATATAGTGGGAACTCCCGTCATAATTACCGGAGAGATAAATTCGGCATCAACCCAGGCGACAAAAGTGCTTGCATTTTCATCTACTGACACCTACAAAACAGCTGACATTACCAATGATCAATTCAGTATGGAGCTTGACAATGGCAAACCATGGGGTGTGATTTTCTTAAGCAGTTCAGAACAACCCCTGGGCTTCCTGTCACTGGGCAATGGCATTGAATCCCTTCCGTTGCAGGGCATTACTGCCGGCACTGATACCATTGACCTGCAGGCTATCACCCGCAACGAAAGCGAGTTTATTCCTGCGCATAATCCTATCGGCAACGAAATTATTCTTACTGCAGATCAGGAAGAAGCCATAGCCATGATGGATGATTATCTGGCGACTTTGCTCAAAAATCCTGATGCCAACAATAACGGGCAAATTGATGTATTGGAAGGGAAATTCTTTAAACTGGAGGTTATCTATTTTATAAAACCAGGGCGCTTTATGGGAGGAAATCTCACGCCCACTTACAACTCAAATAAATTGATCGAGGGATACAAATTGTTTTTAACTGTTAAAGACAATGATTTTCCGGGCGCCGTTTACTTTACGGGGCCTGCCGGTTCTCCGCTCAACAACTCTCCTTCAGATGACCGCATGGATTTCGGCGATCAATGCGTGTATGCTACCGCATATCTCTTTGATATAGTGGATACCGTTTCATATATTCCCGTAAGTGGTGTTTATACCATTAAATACAATGGCACGGATCTTACTTTTAACCTGCCCGATCAGGAATATGTCAAAAGCAATATTATATACCCATGGCCCACACTTACGCTCAATGGCGATGGCACTATGAACAAAATTGGCTGGGTTTATAAGGCTCCTGCCGGAGTAGTTAGTTACGACCTGAATGCACTGATGCGCAGTATGCAAATTCAAATAGAGGGTACGGGAAATAAATGCAGCGACAGCAATTCAAGTGAATCACGACTTTATGATTCGCCCGATTTACCCATCAGCACTACTTCGCATACACTTAGTTGTCAAAATATTGACTGGGGAACCGGTTCACCCTATCCAGGTTGGAATCATATAGATAGAATAATGATGACCTATGAGGATCATTATGATAATTCGTATGTGGTGATGTATGAAAGGGCTTATGGGTATTAACAGCATTTTGGTTAGCTTCCTGATAAATCGGAGCCTGCCCCGATCTATCGGGGGAACAAGCAATGAAAGCCGAATGGGTCAACGCTGAACTCTGAACTCTGAACATTTTATTTGCTTCGCAAAAAAAATAATATTTAATCTTGCAACAATCAAAGAAAATAGTTATTAAATTGCGAGGGGTAAAAATCTGCGTTGTGCAAGCATAAACAATATTTTTTATGCGAAATAAAGCATTACTAGCATTGGCATTATTGCTGAGTGCCTTGATTGTAAAAGGGCAAAGTGAATACTTCTCTACTGATATAAAAACCTCATATGGAGTTAAACTTGTGGATGGTGGGGACTTAATAAATTCACAATTATGCCAGGTGAAAACTGGTAACAAAATAGTTAAATACTCACCATACGAGGTGCAGGAATATGGTTTAAAAAATGGCCGGGTTTATATAGCAAGAAAAATAAATTCAGCCGATTCATCAAAAATGGTTTTCCTTGAACGCTTATATAATGGAAAAACGACTTTATATTACTATAGGGGTAGTGGTATAAAGATATATTTCATTGAGAAAGATAGCACTGTGTTTATTGAGATTCCTAAAAAGGCTGATTCGAAAAAACACTATTCCGAAGTGTTATCAAACTATACGGCTGATTGTCCTAATGTTTCAAGTGCCTGTAAACTAGTGTCATATAATAAGAAATCTATTTCCAAGCTTATATCTCGTTATGATAATTGTGAATTAAAACCATTCCCACACTTTAGATATGGACTTTTGATGGGTTATGAGGTCTCAAAACTAATTGCTTCTGATGAACATGACGAATACTTAGAATACTTCGATTTTGATTATGAGGGTAGTCCTTCTATTGGAATATTTTTGGACAACCCTGTTCTTGCAAGTGACTTTTCCGTACATATGGAGTTATTGTTTTCCAAACATGCTTTCTCTTATTATAATTTGACAGGTAATAGAGAATTAGATTTTGTTGCTAATTTGTCTGTCGTAAATGTTCCACTCTTTGTAAGGTATACTTATCCTTCAAATAAAATTCGCCCATTCATAAATTTGGGCCCTATTGGGTCATATATTGTTAAAAATGAGACTCTTTTATTCGAAACAATTTTAAGTGAAAATGCAATTGAAATTAATGTCCCAAAACAAAGTGCTTCAATGATTTCTGATTTTCAAGCAGGGGGTGTTATTGGAAGTGGGTTGGAATATAAACTTAATTATAAGAATTCGCTGTTTTTTGAATTAAGGTATATCAATCAATTTAGCCAGGGAGATTCTGAATTTCCCGGCAGTACTGCATTTTGTGTATTGGCAGGTATAAATTTCTAATTATGAGATACATTAGACTTATTATAATAATTACTTCATTAATGTTTCTGGCAAATTGTGAAAAGGACGCCGAGGTTCAACCCAAAGATTATCCTTTTGTAATTACCCAAACACCAAGTGTTGATAGTGGGGGAGTTGTATTTTCAGCAGATTTGAAAAACACAGGTAATCAGACAATAATAAAACATGGATTTGTTTGGAGCACAGAATCTAATCCGACAATTCATGATTTTAGCAAACTATTTGATGGAAGAGCAGGTATGGGTATTTATTCATGCAATGTTAATAGTGGGCTAGCCAAAGATCAAACCTATTATGTTCGTGCTTATGTCCGTACTGGCCAATATGAGGTCTATGGAAATGTGCAATCATTTGATAGTAAAGGAAGTTTACCTCCTGAAATATTTAGTTTTACTCCTCAAAAGGGCTTTGCAGGAGAAAGTGTAATAATAGAAGGGGCAAACTTTTCCGGAAATAAGAGCATTGTAACTGTAAAATTTGGAGAAAAGATTGCAACAATTGATTCCATCACAGATGAAAAAATTTATGTTAAATCTTCTTTGATAACAGAAAATGTGAAAGTTAAAATTTCTATCCGGGTGGCCGGAATGGAGACATCTTCAATAGATGATTATAAAGTTTTATTTTCATGGGTTAAAAAGGAAAATTATCCAGGATTAGGAAATCATTCCGCAGCATACTTTTCAATCAATAATTATGGATATATGATTGGTGGGCAAGAATATGATAGCGATGTAAATACGAGTGGACAATTTTGTAATACCTTATGGAGATATAATGCTGATGAAAATGCCTGGCAGAAAATGGATAGTATGCCATTTATAAATCAAGACAGAAGAGGAGCCTTTGTAATTGAGAACATTGGATATGTTTTAACATCAGGCAACGCCCCTGCCATATACAAATACGACAATATATCTGATAGTTGGACCAGAGAAACAGATTACCCGGGTAATGGATTTACTTTTACAACATTTGTGATTAATAATGAAGTATATGTTGGCCTGGGTTCAGACTACTCACATTTATATAATGAGTTTTTCAAATATAACCCCATTACAAAGGAATGGTCAGAGTGTGCACAATTCCCGGGGTATGGCCGATTCGATGCAATAAGTTTCACCAATAATGGGAAAGGTTATGTTGCTTTGGGTTATGGTATTTACAATTATTATAAGGATGTTTGGGAGTATAATCCTGAAACAAATTCATGGCTGCGCAAGAATGACTTTCCGGGAGGAGAAAGAGGCATGTCGGTGAGTTTTAATATAAAAGGGAAAACTTATTTAGGGTTAGGTTCGAAGGGAGAAAATTATCAAGGTTATTCTGATATTTGGGAGTATCAACAAGATTCTGATACCTGGCTGAAAAAGGATTCATATATTGGAAACGCAAAATGGAATAATATTGTTTTCACCATTAATGACAAAGCTTATATTGGAACAGGAGCAAAATCATATGGTGGAGGCAGCAGTTGGTCTATTTGGAGAAGTTACAAAGATTTATGGGAATTTAATCCAAATATTGAATAGGACCTCTTTGTTTATTGTTCCCCGATCTATTGGGGACAGGCTTTGAGGAGAAGGGATTTAGGGATGAGGTGAGCCCGCTGAACCTTATGTACTAAACTCTATGCTTCGCCGGGGAGGTCTTCTATTGCAAAACGAGAAGATTGAGAAGGACGAGAGGGTTGAGAAAGGGGAGTGGATCTGTGCTATGTTTTTTACCATACTGACACCCCCGCTGGGGGTTGCCTGTATAGCACCCATTTTTCTTCATATTGCCAAAATCGCACCCATTATTCTCATATCGCACCCGTTTTTATTGTATATTGCACCTGTTTAGGGCAGGATGGTACCTTGCTCTGTGCACTCAAAATTCTTGCTTTATGGATATTAGCACCCATTTTTCTCATTATACGCCCGTTTTTCATGGTGAATTGGTGCCGGAAGCCGGTTTTATTGTCGGATATGCGGCTATAATCGCCCGTAAGAATCTTCCAATGCCCGTACCTTATCCCGCGGCATTGGTATCGCGGCAAAATAAAAGCTACCAAACGGAGAAATGGAAAGTATTTCCCAATAAGTATCTGCCAGATGATCATGAGGATATAACTGAGATACAGGCGTTGTACAAACACCTTGTGTTTGCTTTGAAGTATGAAGGAGTGAATCTTTTAGTTTTTCGTTTCCTTGCCGATCATTATAACGAAAGTGAACTCACTCAGTTGGTAAGCTTTGAACCTTTGGGGCAATACAGCCGCAGAATATGGTTTCTGCTTGAATGGGTAAATGGCAGGGAGTTGAAACAAATGAATCTCGAGGCCAGAAAGCAATATATACCTGTTATTGATGACAGATTGCAATATGCAGTGGAAGGTGTAAAATCGCCACGCCATCTTGTTATCAATAACTTACCGGGAAATCCCGACTTTTGTCCTTTGATCCGTAAAACAGAAAAACTGGAAACATACATAGCGGCTCAGCTATCAGGACAAAAGCGAGATTATCTGAGTGAAATCCGTAAAGATATCCTTATGCGGGCATCTGCTTTCCTGCTGCTCAAAGATTCCAGGGCTTCTTTCAGCATTGAAGGCGAAAGTCCTAAAAGCAGTCGTGCGGCACGTTGGGGAAATGCCATAGCTCAGGCAGGAGCAAATGACCTGACCAGGGAGGAATTGGTTCGATTGCAACAGATAGTTATCGAAAATGAACGCTTTACCGAGATGGGTTTCCGCAAAAAGGGAGGTTTTATTGGTGAACATGATCGTATTACCGCTGAACCTCTGCCCGATCATATTTCTGCCAAATGGCAGGATATTGATGTTTTGGTTGACGGACTTATAAGAACAACCGGCCTGCTCACGCGAAGCTCATTTGATGCGGTACTTGCGGCTGCGATTGTAGCCTTCGGCTTCGTCTTTATACATCCTTTTGCTGATGGAAACGGACGTATTCACAGGTACCTCATTCACCATATTTTGGCAAAAAAGCAATTTGCACATCAGGGAATGATCTTCCCTGTTTCATCTTCCATACTGAATAATATAAGCCAATACCGGAAGGTTTTGGAGTCCTTTTCCCTTCCTTTGCTTGATTTCATTGAGTGGACAGAAACAAAAGATCATAACATAGAGGTAAAAAATAATACCATCAATTATTACAGGTTTTTTGATGCTACCCGTCAGGCGGAATTTCTTTACGATTGTGTGAAAGATACCCTTGACAATATCATCCCTAAGGAGATAGAATACCTCACCAGATACGATGAGTTCAAGCGTTACCTCGATGATGAATTTGAAATGCCCGATAAAACAGTAGCCTTGCTGGTTAGATTTCTGGAACAAAACAACGGCCGGCTATCCCAACGCGCCAAAGAAAAGGAATTTGTTAAACTAAACACTACCGAAATTCAAATGATAGAAGAACGGTTTAAGGAAATTTTTTTGCTTCTCTAGAACTAACATCCACGCCGGGGGGGGCAAATTGTTCAAATTAGTTCAACATTGTTCAAGGTGGTTTAAAGTGGTTCAAAGTGGTTCAAAATTGTTCAAAGTGGTTCAAAATTGTTGAATCCCGATCTATTGGGAACGCTGACAAGGTTGAGATTCCTCTTCCGATTTCATCGGAATCGGAATGACGTACCATCGTCGTGTTTATTTAGGAAAAGGGGAGGCAGAAAGGGCGGCAACGCCGCCCTTTCTGCCTCCCCTTTTCCTTCCCTTATGATAGCGAAGCCCTCGTCATTTCGAGCGTAGCGAGAAATCTCATTATTGCACCGCAGGTGCTTCTATGTCCCTACGGGGCTTCCGATATTTCGCTCCTACGGAGCGCCCCGAACCCTAAATGCTAAACTCGTCTGGCTTTTCATTCCATCACCGTAATCCCACTAACATCAGCCTGGTTGCTTTTAAGAAAGGCATACGTTATCCGGTCGGCCCGGCAGTTGACAAACTCCACCTTCTTCAGTTTTCTGTTGTTCTTAAAGAAAGTATTAATCAGACGGGCATTGTGGAATTTCACTTTTGCAAAGCCGCAGTTCTCAAACGAACATTCTTCAATATCACCCTCAAACACCATGTTGGCAAGAGAGGTGTTAAGAAATGAGGTACGCTTCAGGATAGCGTTGCTGATGCTGTTTTTATCCAGGCTCGACGATTTGAATGTCACCTCTGTAAAGTCGGCATTTGTAAAGTCGCAGCCGGTAATGGTGCTTCCGGTAAATTTTGTCTCTTTCAGCAAGCAGCCTGCAAACTGGTTATCCGACAAAGTGGAGTACTGGATATGGCTTCCGGTGAAGTCGGATCCTGAGAAATCACAACGGCCCACATTATTACTTTTCAGCAGCAGGCTTTTCATGTCAGAACCCACAAACCGGCAGCGCTGCATATTGGAAGCGCTGAATCGTTCATGCAGGTTCTTAAGGCCCGAAAAATCAGCATCTGCCCAGTTCCCTCGCGACATATCCCAGCTGATCTTCTTTTTCTGAATGGCAGCGGGTGCCTCATCGGATGAAGGCGAAGGTTCATTTTCTGTTGTTTCAGCGGAACTCTTTTCGGCAACCTGTGAATCAGGATTCCCCGAGAAATAGTTAAGATCCACACCCAGCACTTCAGCCAGGCGGATAAAGGAGGTTATGTCAGGCATTGACTCTCCTCTTTCCCATTTGCTGACAGCCTGCGGACTAATGAAAAGGCGTTGGGCTAGTTCATTTTGTGAAAGTTTTATCCTTTTACGTGCTTCGGCTATTCTAAGACCGATTTTCTGTGTTTCCATCATGATAAAGTTATTAAGTTTTTTGATGCCACAAAGTTATCTCCCCGCCCATGCTGAATCAAAGAAAAAACGCCTACTTATAGTTGTAATTGCCCTACTTATAGTTGTTATACACAACCAACAGTTTAAATTTTCCTTATTTTTCTGTTTTTTCCTGTTTAGGATTGTAATATGGTGACTGGGTGGGGTGTCAGCTAAACGCCGAACACTGAACGCAGAACTAGAATATGCTATACTCCAGCCTTACATTAAACCCTGAATTGAAGCGATCACTTTCCTGAGCGGGGATACCGGATATGCTTTCAATAGTATAGTTGCTATAGTAAACGGACGAGCTTGCATTGAGTCTTAGTCTTTGGGAAATGTAATAGTCAACCATCAGCGATAAGCCGGTGCGGATATTTTGTCTGGTGGGGAGCATTATGAAGTCTGTATCAACATCCTTCTCCTCAAAGTACTTATCATATTGGGCGATAAATGACGCGGTCATCCTTGTTCGTGTATTGGGGTAATACTCAAGCGACTGGGTCAGGTACATGTTTAGTTCAGGGGAGCTGCTTGTATAATCAGAATGAACAATGGTATCTGTTACTTTAAAGGTTCTCTCCATATATCCTGCCATTGCCCGCACAGTGGTATTGGCCTGCCAGTAAAGGTTCAGTGGCATGCGATGCTCAAATAAAATTCCTCCTCCAATGCCATAGGACCCTCTTTTATGTTTATATCTGAAATCAGCCGGGTTTAATATCCTTTTGTTTTGGTAATAGTCGTATTCAGGGGCCACTTCAAGTGAAATGGAAGTGCCGCTTTCTCTTACAAAATGTGTAACAAAGTTCCAGTTATCCACCAGTGTGGCAAAATAACGGGCATCGGACAGTGTTTTGTAATTATTTGCAATCAGGAAGGAATCAAGGGTTTCAATGTCCTGTATGTTTTTGATGCGGGAATCAAAGTATCGTTGGTTTTTTAACCGAGATATCAGGGTTGCCAGTTCCATCACTTCCTCCTCTGATTTTCCGGCAACGGCCCGTTGGCTTTTAAGCAGGTCTTCGTAAATGTAAATAGCCTCATGGTAGTCCTGCACCTGTTCAATTCTGCCAAAGCCAAATCCCAGTGGTATACTTACCGTCACGGTATGTTCATTGGTTGTGGCATCTCCTGTCAGATTGATAGTATCCTGGTTCTCAAAGGAGTCCCCGATATGGCCAAAATGGTAACGTGCATAAACACCGGTTACCAGGAATGTTTTATTCGCGAAATAACGCTTATTGTAAAGCTGGTAGTTAAGCGATGAATATACGCTGGAATTGTCACAATATTCGATTGGATCCTCATCATGGAATGAATATCCACGGAAGTTGAAGCTGAGGTAATGAGTGCGCTGTGTTTTTCTGCTATTCAGGTAGGAATAGTAATTGGCTCCGATATTGCCATCAATAGAACGGTTTAAAAACTTTTGGTCGTCCAGGTTATCAGAATTATTGGCACCTGATAATTCAAAATTAGTTATCAGCTGCCTGTATCTGTAATCAGGAAGTTTATACGCTGAAAGGTCGTAGTGGTTGGTTATTTGGGCACCGACGGTGACAGAAAACAGCAGAATTGCTGACAGTAAGGATGTAAGACTGATTATGTTCTTTTTCATAATAAGGTTATATGGTTTTCAAAGATATGACAAGAAACGCAGGATAAATATTATTAGTATATCTCGATTGATTTATTTTTTGAGAACTATCGGCTGCGGTCTCAGTGCTGACTGCTTTTTCTAGTCATAATTCCCTAACGTTGTATCCCTATAATCCCAATTATGAATGTTATTTTCCTGATTGCTGCTTTCAATGCATTGTTTTTCGGCGCTGCTGTTGCAGAAAAAGCCCAGGGCATTGCCCGACAGGGTGCTATTGTACTGGTTGGTGTATCTGGGACTGGCTACTGCCCTGTATGCCTTCTCTGCCGGTAAGCTGCTGTTGGGGATCAGGCATTTGCAGGTTTATATCATTTCGCTGTTTTTGCTCCACAGCCCCTTCCTGTAGCTCTCTGCCTTTATTATCCTGGTGGGTTACTACGGACTGCGGCAGAAGGAGATCTTTTCTTCGCATACAGCGGAAAACCATGGCTATATAACCGATCCAATTGAATCATGAAGACAAAAGAACAAAATCCGCGTAACCACAACCACATATCTGTTAAGGCTATTATGCTCAGCATATTGTTCAGCTTAATGCTGGCCCTGCCGCTCACATCATCCGCACATTGCGATTCATACGATGGCCCGGTAATCAAGGATGCCGTTAAAGCACTGGAGACAAACAACGTAAATCTGGTGCTGAAGTGGATATCGGCCGATCAGAAACCGGAAATAAAAGTACTGTTCAGCAAGACCTACAACCTCAGGACGGGCGATAAGGAAATTTATCAGATAGTGGAAAAGCATTTTCTGGAAACGCTGGTACGCCTTCACCGCGAAACAGAAGGAGCCCCCTATACCGGGCTAAAACCGGCAGGTACCACCAAGCCTATTGTGGTTATGAGCGATAAAGCCATTGCCGACAAGGATGTAGATGAATTATTGGCAGGCCTGAATGGGCATATTTACAAGGTGATCAGGGATAAGTACAACAAGGTAGCCTGGCTGAACACAGTGTCGGGCATGGGGAACATAAAAACTGATAGCTAAACTCAATTTTCTTTTTATATTTGTGTGAACGATGAGTTGGTCACCTTATTCGCGGTTTGGGCGTAATGGTGCCGCTAACATACAGATATGGAATGGTATGCTTGAGAAGATAATTGACTTTAGCATTAAGAATAAACTGATTGTTATTCTTTTTACTTTGACGGTTGCGGCTTTTGGCATATATGCCGTATTCAGGATTTCAGTGGGTGCCGTGCCTGATATTACCAACAACCAGGTGCAGGTGATCACTACCTCGGGCAACTTGTCGACCCAGGAGATTGAGCAGTATATCACGGCTCCTGTTGAGATGGAGATGGCAAACCTGCCGGGGGTGAAGGAGATAAGGTCGGTTTCCAAGTTTGGCATCTCATTGGTTACCATCGTTTTTGAGGATGATCTGGGTACCTATCTGCCTCGGCAGCTTATCGCTGAAAAGATAAAAAGTGCCTCGGCAAAGATTCCTGAAGGTTTTGGTGAACCTGAAATGGGGCCCATAACCACGGGATTGGGTGAGATTTATCAATATACGCTGGATACGAAGCCGGGCTATGAAGATAAGTATACTGCCACCGACCTGCGCACGATACAGGATTGGGTGATAAAGAGGCGCTTGTCGGGCATAAACGGGGTGGTTGAGATAAACAGCTGGGGCGGCTATCTGAAGCAATATGAGGTGGCCGTGGTCCCTGCACAACTGCTGGCAATGGATATCACCCTCATGGAGGTGTTCCATGCGCTGGAGGCGAATAACAGCATATCGGGCGGTTCGTATATAGAGAAAACCAACCAGAGCTATTTCATCAGGGGCGACGGGCAGGTGAAATCAGTAGAGGATATTGAGAATATTGTAGTCAAAAATGTGGATGGTGTTCCTGTTCTTATAAAGAACATTGCATCGGTGAAGTTCGGCTATGCCAACAGGTATGGCGCCATTACGGCCAACGGAAAGGGTGAGACCATTCTGGGCCAGGTGATGATGCTCAAGAATGCCGACTCAAAGGAGGTCATTAAGCAGGTTAAGGAGCGGGTGGCCGAAATACAGACGAATCTGCCCGAAGGGGTGACTATCAATCCTATTGTCGACCGCAGTGAGCTGGTGGCCAAGACAACCTTCACGGTGGTTGAAAACCTGATTCTGGGTGCCTTGATTGTGATGATCACGGTTATGATGCTGTTAGGCAATATACGCTCCGCACTGGTCATCACATCCATGATTCCGCTGGCCCTGTTGTTCACCATCTCAATGATGTTCATCTTTGGCATTGATGCCAACCTGATGAGTCTGGGTGCTCTTGACTTCGGGATTATCATTGATGGGGCGGTCATCATTGTGGAGTTTATCGCACTGAAGATATCGACGGGTAAGAGCGAACTCATGGACGCAACAGGCGAAGAGCGCACTTCACTCATGGACAGGATCTCGTTTGAGGGGGCATCAAAGATGATGAAATCAGCCATCTTCGGCCAGGTGATCATCCTTATAGTGTTCATTCCGGTGCTGTCGCTCACGGGGGTCGAGGGGAAGATGTTCAAGCCGATGGCCCTTTCATTCTGCTTTGCCATCATTGGTGCCATGATCATGGGCCTTACCTGGTTGCCGGTGGCATCATCTCTCTTCCTGCGGCCCACAAAGTCAGAAAAGAAAAACATTTCTGACCGGATCATGGGACTGGCCTACCGCACCTACACACCTGCCAT
>CALCQV010000147.1 GCA_937894795.1 uncultured Bacteroidales bacterium | reverse complement strand
AATAAGCACTTTGGTGGACTGGTTGTTAATGTAGGCAGAGGCGTTGGGAAGAATCTCGAGGCACTCCTGCACAACATCACAAATGATTCAACCTATGGTTCACTTTCTAATTTCCTTAATGGCCATTCAGGAAAAAAGTGTGAAGTAAAAGTGCTTGATAGCGCCCAGAATCTTGTTGAAATTAATGGTATGCCTGTCAGGTTCCTGACTGCTAACCGCAATCCACGCGACATTAACTGGTCAGAAAACCAGGTTAGGCTAGTGGTTGATTGTACAGGAGCATTTCTTGACCCTACAGTACCTGCCGACAACGCCAAAGGAAGTCTCAGAGGGCATCTGGAAGCCGGTGCAGATAAGGTAATTGCCAGTGCTCCATTTAAAATCAAGGACTCCACGCAGAAGATGCCGGCTGATTCTACCATAATGGTTCATGGTATTAATCACCTGGATTTTGATAATCGTAAGCATCATTTAATATCTGCAGCCAGCTGCACCACTACCGGTTTATCGCACATGATGCTTCCTCTGCTTGAGCGCCCTGAAACATCAAATATTCTCACTGCGGGCATGTCAACCATTCATGCATCTACAAGCACGCAAAGCATACTTGATGCTGTTCCTGCTACCGGAACATCTGACCTCAGGAAGAGCAGATCAGTGTTTAATAACATCATTATTACATCAACAGGAGCCGCAAAAGCACTTGAAAAAATCATCCCTGAAGTACAGCGTATAGGTTTTATGGCTGATTCAGTTCGTATACCCATAAACACTGCCAGCTTGATAATTCTGAATATTACATTTCAATCACCACTTAATGATATAGGAGAGCCCATTATTACCCGTGAGTACCTGAATCAGATTTATAAAGAGGCAGCTGAAGGCCCCGGTGCAGGAATGCTTGAATTTAGTGAAGAACAGAATGTGTCGGCTGATATTATTGGCCGCAGGGCAGCAGTGGTTATAGAAGGCGTTGAAACCCATACCCGCACAGGCTTCATGGCAATTAATCCTAATTTGCTGCAGAACTTTGGAATACAATCAAATCAGGATATTATGATTCCTGTTTGCCATGCTAAGATTTTCGGGTGGTATGACAATGAATTTGGAAGCTATGTTAATATGCTGGGCAAGTTAACTGAATATGTAGATAAGAAGATGTAAATCAATAGAATAGGTTATTTGAGAGGCTGCTTCATACCTGTATGAAGCAGCTTTTTTATTGCATCAGGTTAACGCGATGGTAATATATTAATCGCAAAATTATTTTCAAACCGTAAAACCTTAGTTAAAAAGCTGTGTTAGGAATATATAAACTCACAACTCAAATTAACTTAAAAGAAAAGTAATGAAAAAGATCAACATTCTCCTTGTTTTCAGCTCGCTGCTCCTGGCGGGTGGAATGCTGTCGTCTTGTCAAAAGGAGGAATCCCTGAAACAGGATCAGCCATCAACAAATCAGCAAAAATCTTTAGAGATTCTTTGTGAAGAATGTGTACCTACCTGGTTGGATACCAAGGTTACCTGGGATGCAACTTATTTTATTCCTCAAAGTGTGAATTCACAAAACCCTGACAATCTGTTTTTAGATGTTTACAATGATGAGACCACAGTCTATTACCGACTCTACAGGTTAAATGGTGCAACCTTTAACTACCTGAGAATAAATGGAACTGTTGTGTTGAATTACACCAATGCCCCGGTTACTGAATGGAGCTGGACCACTCCATTGTCATTGGATTGGGTAACCTGTGCTGAATTTAACTCCACACTTACCGTTGGCGGTATTCATGTACATGTTGGACATGTTGATGCTTCAATTTGTTATAAACTAAGAGATATTTGTGAAGAGGTAACCTGTTCAGCTGAAACAGCATGGGCTTTTGGACCACGCTACACACCAAAGGGCAATTGGGCTACCTATACTCCTTATGTCCCCAATAGCACTGTTACCATATATGCCGGAAAGACCATGAATATTGGAACCGCCCATTTCTCAGCTGTAGTGAATGGCGAAGTTACCATAACAATTAACCTTACAGGGAATTGGGCATTTAATGATGTTCTTGCAGCACTAAAGATTCAGGGCTATGCTGTTGCACCATCCGGTAATCCGTCACCCGGATTATTTGAACATCATTTTAATTCAGTAGGGGCTGCTGAATCAGTGACTGTGCCTGCTGCCAACTTCTATGGAGTGCATATTGATGCGGAGATCTGTGAATAGGTCGTGCTCAATCTGAAATGCTTGAACTGCTATTTTTGCTCTTGAGATACTTAACGAAGTGCGTGTTTATAATTAGTGTTTAATAAGTGAGAGGGCTGCCGCTTAGGCAGCCTTCTTAATTCAATGAATTAATTGGTTACTTTTGATATTGATTGATAAATGCTTTAATTCACTTCAACCACCCTATAAATGAAGGAACTGGCATACTTGTTTCTGAAATTGGGTATTATTGGTTTCGGAGGACCGGCTGCTCATATAGCAATGATGCGGAATGAGGTGGTTGTTAGAAAGAAGTGGATGACTGATGAAGAGTTCCTGAGCCTAGTTGGGATTACCAACCTTATACCGGGGCCTAATTCTACTGAAATGGCCATCCACATTGGTAAAGTCAAAGGTAACCGGCGTGGATTACTGATTGCGGGCTTGAGCTTTATATTGCCTGCTGTATTCATTACTCTGTGTTTAGCCATATTATATGTCAACTTTGGCAAGTTGCCAGTTGTGCAACCGTTCCTTCTTGGTATCAAGCCTGCCATAATCGCCATTATCTTTTCAGCAGTCTATCCACTGGGCCGGAGTACATACAAATCAGCAGCTCTTTTAATAATTGGCTTAATTAGCTTAATACTCTCTTTTACCGGTTTGCATGAGTTGCTGATTATGCTTGGCGCTGGATTCTGCTATATGATTTATAGGCTAATGAACGGTGGAACAGTCATTAGTCGAAAATCAGACATTGAAACTAACATTGGTCATAGTCAGGGCAAACATAAAACAGCTGATAAAGACAGGGGTATGAGAGGGAAATCAAAAGGCAGGAAGATTCAAATGCTCCCACTTCTGATAACCGGATATGCGGGTACTACAGCATCCGTTGGCCATTTGTTCTTTATATTTTTAAAAATCGGTGCCATACTTTATGGCAGTGGTTATGTGCTTTTCGCTTTTCTGGAAACTGAACTGGTGGCCACCGGAATACTCACACGGGCTCAGCTTACTGATGCAATTGCGGTTGGCCAAATGACACCGGGACCTGTTTTCTCCTCTGTTACCTTTATTGGTTATATACTTCAAGGCTGGCAGGGTGCCCTCTTCTCAACCATCGGTATTTTTCTTCCATCCTTTTTATTCATCGCCTTATTGAGCGGTTTCTTCCATCGCTTGAAGAGTTCTGCTGTTTTTATGGATTTTCTTACCGGCGTTATTGCAGCCTCCGTTGCACTTATAGCCGCTGTTGGGATTACCTTAGGCATAGAATCAATAACCGACTGGCGTACTGCCTTGATTGCAGTGGCAGCCGTGGCCGTACTCTTCTTATTTAAGAAGGTGAACAGTGTCTTTGTGGTTTTAGGTGGTGCCTTATCAGGTTACCTGTTAAGTATGTTGTAAACTGTCTTTATCATAATACCTGTTAAGCTTGTTGTAAATTCTCCTGATCAGTCTAATATGCCCATTATTGCTATCTCAGGTGAAAGCCGGTTAATCATGATTATCCTTATATTTGCTTACAAAACGGTTGACAATAATGTTCCCTCAAAGTGATTATCTGTTAAAGATTGTACAAATGCGAATGCCCTTTGGCAAGTATAAGGGCGTTATACTCTGTGATTTACCTGTTAGCTATCTTGAATGGTTTCAGCGAAAGGGATTCCCCGAAGGAAAGTTAGGAGAGTACCTTCAGACACTTTACGAGATCAGGCTAAACGGATTGGAGTATTTACTAACACCTCTTAAGGCGGGGACTAACAAAACAACACATTGTCCATGATTAATGTGGCCTCACAGAAGATCATCAAGGATGAACTGTCAACACTGACAAACAAGGAGTTGCAGGCTATTATACTAAGGATGACCAGGTTCAGGAAGGAGAATAAAGAGTTGCTGACTTATCTGCTTTTTGATTCGAAGGATGAACAAGAGTATGTAAAGCTGATAAAGAGTGAAATGGAAACAGCTCTTAGCACTGTATCATCCACCAATGCAAGGATTTCATTGAAATTGATAAGACGGGTTTTGCGTAATACCCGTAAAGCCATAAAGTTCTCAGGAAAGGATGAAACAGAGGTGCAGTTATTATTGCATTATTGCAATTTATTGAAGAGTAAAAACCTCCCATTGACCCGCATTAAAGCCCTTAACGCTATCTGGAGCCGATGTATTCTTAATATTGGAAAAGCAATCACCTCACTTCATGAGGACTTGCGCTACGACTATGGGAAGGAGCTTAAAATGCTGACTGAAGACGAGGTTTGATTATAACCTACCCACCTTTGGTTGATAACATGACCGCCTCTGGTAGATAACTTAACCGCTTTTGGTGGATAACTTAACCTCCTTTGACGGATAACTTAACCGCCTCTGGTGAATAACTTAACCACCTCTGGTGGCTGTCCAAAAAAGAGTACTTTTGCGCTCTCAAATTATTATCAGCAATTTATTAGTACAAGCCCATGAAAAGAGTGCTGTTTTTGATTATTCTATTCTCTTCCTTATTCGGTGTAAAAGCTCAAAACCTGCAGTTGCATTATGATTTTGGGAAAGATAGAAATTACCCCACTTCCACATTTGAATATTTCAATGCTGACAAGGTTGGCAGCACGTTTCTATTCGTTGACATGGATTATAATGCCGGTGATGTAAAAGGAGTAAGCTCAGCTTATTGGGAGATTGCCCGTAGTCTGAGTTTCTGGAAAGGGCCATTGGCTGCACACATTGAATACAATGGAGGCTTTTTGCAATGGAAACAGGATTCCATGGGTGGAGCCCTACAAATAGAAGATGCCTGGCTTGCTGGTGCCGAATACATATATAACGATGAGAGCTTTACAAAGGGAGTAACACTCCAGTTACTCTATAAGTATATCCGCAACAAGCATGATGCCTCATTCCAGATCACAGGGGTATGGTATCTTAACTTCCTGAAGAATAAAATGACGTTCTCAGGCTTTGCTGACTTCTGGAGAGAAGATAATATGTTTGCAATGGATAACCTGATTTCTGAAACCAAATATGTTTTCATGACTGAGCCCCAGTTATGGTACAACTTTACCAGGAATTTTTCATTAGGCAGTGAACTTGAGCTTAGTAACAACTTTGCGGGGGTAAAAGGATTTCAGGCTAATCCAACATTAGGGGTAAAATGGACCTATGCCCAATAACCACAGGTTAAGCCAACAAAAGGCAAGTTATATTGCCGTAAAATAGCTTGTCAAGGGAATTGTACAGTTCAGTTTAAATTATGCGATTCTACTGAGGCCAAGTCGGCTGAAAAACTCCATAATAAACTTTATTTCAGTCGTTTAAGGCGCTTTATACCAGTTTATATTTTCTGTACAGAAAAAATGATGCTAGTTTATTGAATATCAATACTATAAGCTTATTTCTTTGGTAACTATAATTTGACTCCAACTACAATGAAGTGAATTATAGCTGTTAATGGATAATTCGTTATTATTCAGATGGTTGAAGAATTATATCCAGGCATTATGAGAAGCTGTAGAATTATTTTTCCAGTAGCTCCTGAAGATAATGTGATTTCAGCTGGAAAAGTGCTTTAAGTTCATTGATATTCTTCATAATTGCCGGGTCGGGTAGGGGTTTATCAGGTGAACTGCCTGATTTTTTCTTCACAGCCGAGATGATAAGATTCTTGGGAGTATGTTCAGTGGCTATAAACTCGGCAACATTTGTTTTATAACCATACGCCTCCAGGATCAATGCCCTGATTGTATCAGTTAGTATTTCAGCCTGACGCTCTGCGAGTATGCCAAACTGAGTTATCTCTGACAGAATGCCTGAGGTTTCCATTACCCTGCGCACCTGTTTATGGCAACAGGGTGAGCAAAGAATAACCTGTGCCCCGGCTTTTATACCACGGTAAATTGCTTCATCAGTGGCCGTGTCGCAGGCATGCAAGGCTATCAGCAGATCAACTGAAGGGATCTCAGCGGCTTCAATTGACCCCTGCTTAAATGACAGGCCATTATAGCCAACATCCTGTGATATCTTGTTGCAGCTATCAACCAGTTCTTTTCTTAATTCTACACCGGTCATTTCAACCTCCTTCTGAAGCCGGGTTGCCAAATAATCATAAATGGCAAAAGTAAGGTATCCCTTGCCTGATCCCATATCGGCAACATATACCTTGGCCGGCAGGTTTACATCCTTGATAATGCCATCAACTATTTCAATGTACTTATTGATCTGACGGTACTTATCCTGCATATCGGGTTTTACTTTTCCTTCCCCGTTGAGCATACCCAACGAGTATAGATAGTACTGATT
>CALCQV010000146.1 GCA_937894795.1 uncultured Bacteroidales bacterium | reverse complement strand
GTGATGAGGATGAGGTGCCTCATGAAGCCCTGCGCATAGCCGCCATACTGGAAGTGGATGAAGCACTGCTTGAACGGGCGAAATGGTATTTGTTGTCATCTGATAAAAAAACGAAATGAGAAAAAATAGATCAGCGATCCGGGTTCTGAGTTCCGGGTTCTTGAATGGTTTAGCGTTTAGTGTTTAGCGTTGTAACAATTTTGAACCACATTGAACCACTTTGAACTATTTTAAACAATAACCTGAAACAAGTTAAATTTATAACAACTAATTACAAGAGAGATAATGCAGAAAAGTAAGCTTGGTCTGAATTTCCATAAAGTGGCAAAAGCCCGGCAGATTGCCGGTAGCATAGCCATGGAAATGCAGAAGTTTGTAAACGGTTATACTACCGTAGCGGTTGAACGTACCCTTTGCCGGCTCATGGGAATTGACGGCATTGATGAGAATGATGCTCCCTTACCTAACATATTGGTTGATGAGCTCAGAAATAATGAAGTGCTCAGTCAGGGTGTTCTCTATTATCTTGGCAATGCCATACTGGAGACCGGGCTTTCACCACAGGAGATAGCTGAGAGGGTATCCAGCAAAACGTATAACATTGTCAATGCAGCCGTTCACTCACAAGAGGAAATAAACAAGGCTCTCAAGCCCTATATAAAAACCAGCATTGAGCGTATCAAGGCAAACCGCAAGCGTCGTGAAGACTTCATCGCCAACATAGGCGAAGGAGCCAAACCATACATATACGTTATTGTAGCCACCGGAAACATCTATGAGGATGTGGTTCAGGCACAAGCTGCAGCGCGACAGGGTGCTGATATAATTGCCGTTATACGTACTACCGGTCAAAGTCTTTTGGATTATGTTCCTTATGGTGCTACTACTGAAGGTTTTGGAGGCACCTATGCCACACAGGAGAACTTCAGGATCATGCGCAATGCCCTGAATGAAGTTAGCGCCGAAGTAGGCAGGTATGTGCGTCTTTGCAACTACTGCTCAGGTCTTTGCATGCCTGAAATAGCAGTTATGGGGGCGTTGGAAGGACTCGATGTAATGCTCAATGATGCCCTCTACGGGATATTGTTCCGCGATATCAATATGCAGCGAACCATGATTGACCAGTATTTCTCACGTGTAATCAACGGATTTGCCGGTGTAATAATTAACACGGGCGAGGACAACTACCTCACCACCGCAGATGCATTTGAAGAGGCCCGCACCGTTCTTGCCAGTGATCTGATAAACGAGCAGCTTGCCTTGCTTGCCGGTTTGCCCGAAGAACAGATGGGGTTGGGTCATGCCTTCGAGATGAACCCTGATATGGAAAACGGTTTCCTATATGAGCTTGCCCAGGCACAGATGACGCGTGAAATATTCCCCAAGGCACCCCTTAAATATATGCCGCCTACCAAGTTCATGACCGGCAATATCTTCAGGGGACAGATACAGAATGCACTCTTCAATGAGATCTCCATCTGGACCGGCCAGGGTATACAACTGCTAGGCATGATAACCGAGGCCGTACATACGCCTTTTATGTCCGACAGATACCTGGCCATAGAAAATGCAAGATACATTTTCAACAATATGAAGGGCATAGGTGATGAGGTTGAATATAAGGAAGGCGGTATCATCCAGTCGAGAGCTCAACAAGTGCTTGACGAAGCCCTTGATCTGCTTATGAAGATAGAAAAAGAGGGACTGTTCAATGCCTTGGAGAAAGGTATATTTGCTGATGTAAAGCGCCCAAAAACAGGAGGCAAGGGACTGAGCGGAGTGGTTGCAAAAGGAAGCAACTACCAAAACCCATTTATTGATTTGATGAAAGGAGGAAAGAAGTAATGAGCAGCGGATTATACTCGATGGACAAGGTTAGCTTTGATCAGACACTTGATCTTAAAGCAATTAAGCCATATGGCGATACCATGAATGATGGTAAAACCCAGCTCAGTTTCACACTGCCGGTACCATGCAATGATGAAGCAATAGAAGCAGCCAAGCAACTGATGCGTAAAATGGGATTTGAGAATCCACAGGTGGTTTACTATAAGGAATTAGCCAAAGGATTCACATTCTTCACCTGTTATGGCAGTTGTGTTCATACGGTTGACTACACCTCCATTCATGTTCCTAAAGTGGAATCAACAGCTATGGACATGCATGAAACGGATGAATTCATCAAGAGCCGTATTGGCCGAAAGATAGTGATAGTTGGGGCAAGTACAGGAACAGATGCCCATACCGTTGGCATTGATGCCATAATGAACATGAAAGGATATGCAGGGCATTATGGATTAGAGCGTTATGAGATGTTTGAAACCCTCAACATGGGTAGCCAGGTACTGAATGAGGACTTCATTGCCAAAGCCATTGAAATGAAAGCCGATGCATTGCTGGTATCACAAACCGTAACCCAGAAGGATGTTCACATCAAGAACCTCACGGAGTTGGTTGAGATGCTGGAAGCAGAAGGCTTGCGCAGTAAAGTGATTCTCATTTGCGGCGGCCCCCGTCTTTCACATGAACTTGCCAAGGAACTGGGTTATGATGCAGGCTTCAGCATGAATTCATACGCTGACGATGTTGCTTCATACATAGCACAGGAAATGGTGGTACGGCTAGGAAAAGGATGAAATAAACAATATTGTGGATATCACCTCAACCCCAGCCTTACTACTCATAGAGAAGGGAGTTGGTTTCCCTCTCCTTGAAGAGAGGGGTGAGGTAAAATAAAAAATACAAGTTACTAAACAGACATTTATAAATCTTAAACCAAAATGAGTAAAGTTTTTATCGTAGCAGCAAAAAGAACCGCCATAGGCAAATTTGGCGGTGCGCTCACTAACATGCATCCGGCTGATATTGCAGCTGAAGTAATTAAAAAAATAATTGAAGAGACCAAGGTTGACCCGGCGAAGATTGACGAAGTCATTGTTGGGAACATCCTTTCAGGAGGTCAGAAGCAGGGTATTGCCCGACAGGCATCCATCAAGGCAGGTATACCTCAGGAGGTGCCGGCATGGGGAATCAATATGATATGCGGCAGTGGTATGAAGAGTATTCTCACCGCTTACAACAACATACGTGCCGGTGAGGCAAACCTTATACTTGCCGGTGGTACCGAGAATATGTCGGCTGCTTGTTATGCACTTCCCGGTAGTATTCGCAATGGCGTTAAAATGGGCGACTTCAAGGCGATTGACACCATGATACTGGATGGTTTGACCGACGCCTTTTCAGGACTGCACATGGGCATTACCGCTGAGAATATTGCCGAAAGATTGAATATCAGCCGACAGCAGCAGGATGAGTTTTCCTATAAATCACAGCAGAAAGCCGCTGCAGCAATCGATAATGGCAAGTTCAAACAGGAAATTGTGCCTCTTACTTTCACAACGAAAAAAGAAACCATTGTTTTTGATACCGATGAGTTTGTTAATCGCACCACCAATCCCGAAAAACTAGGTAACCTCCGCCCTGCTTTCAAACAGGATGGCACAGTTACTGCAGGAAATGCATCAGGTATCAATGATGGCTCATCGTTTGTGATGGTTGCAAGTGAAGAGGCCGTTAAAGAACATGGACTGACCCCACTGGTAGAGATTATTGCCATAGGACAGGGAGGTGTGGAGCCTGCAGTTATGGGACTGGGACCGGTTCCTGCCATACGCAAGGCGCTAAAGAAAGCCAACCTTAAACTATCGGATATTCAGGTATTGGAATTGAATGAAGCTTTTGCAGCCCAATCATTGGGAGTTATCAAGCAATTGTGCGAAGAACATGGTGTTACTCCTGAATGGTTTGAGCAGAACTGCAATGTTAATGGTGGCGCCATTGCTTTAGGCCACCCCATTGGAGCTTCAGGTAACCGCATCACCGTAAGCCTCATCCATGAGATGAAGCGTACCGGCAAAGAGCTGGGACTTGCCTCCCTGTGTATTGGCGGTGGTATGGGAACTGCCGTAATATTGAAGAATGTATAATTGAGGGATACTTCGAGAAGCATGCGTTTCAATGACACTGCATTTTTAACACTGCAGATACGAAGTGGCACACTCAAAGCATAAATCAAAAGTCAGTAATAATAAAAGACCTTCACTGCATTAGTGAAGGTCTTTTTTATTGCAGATACTGAATTATAGTACCTTGTTTTTCATTGCAATTTCATGTACTTCAGTACAACTTCAAACACTACAATTAATTTACAGTACCGCACTATAATTTCTTATAAACGATTGCAACCACCGTCCTGTCGTCACCACCCATGTTGATGGACAGTGCATAAGGTTTATCGGTTGGTATATTTATCTGTGCATTGCCTGCCCTGCCGGTGAGTTGTTCCCAAACGGTTACTGCCTGGTGAACACCGGTAGCGCCGGTAGGATGCCCCCACCCTATCAGGCCTCCTGTAGTGTTGATAGGGATTTTGCCGGTACGTGAAGTATGCCCTTCAAGTATAAATTCAGCTCCCTTTCCAGGTTCTGCCAGTCCAATGGACTCCAGCGTAATCAGACCGGCAATGGAGAAGCAGTCGTGCGTTTCAATGGTTGCAAGCTGATCAACGGTAATGCCTGCATCTTTTAGAGCTATCTTCACCGCTTCTCTGATGGTTGACATAACGGTACGGTCTTCAGGATCGGCGGTGATGTCATCGGTAGCATGCCCAACGGCAACAACCTCAACGGCATCCTTCAATGGAACTCCGGCACGCTTGAGCCCTTCTTCCGAAACAATGGCAATGGCTGAAGCGCCATCTGACACCTTTGAGCAGTCGAATACGTTGAGATTATCGGTAAAGGACTTGGGTGTGGGTTCAGTGAGTCCCTGGGCATCGAGATCAGCGGTGCTATTACTATACTCCTGGGCTGTAGGGCATAAGCGGGCATTCTCAATGGCATTGCGATACCAGCGTGCCATACCTAAACGAGTCTTCTCACGACCATATTTGCTGAAATAAGCCCCTGCCCGGTCACTGAATTGACCCGGGAAGAAATAAGCATGTCCATCCTTTCGTTTATTGAACCAGCCGGCATAAGCCAGTATATCGGCGCCATAAATAGCCTTCACGGTATTCTGCACCTCAACTCCAATTGCCAGAACAACATCAGCTGATTCTGAAAGCACCGACTTAATACCACTAACAAGGGCAAGACCGCCTGAAGCACAGGCACCTTCCACCCGTAATGAAGGCTTGTACCGCAATTCAGGATCTATCATCGCCATAAATGCACCAAGGTGGCCCTGTTTATTAAAGCGGGCCGCCATAAAGTTGCCAACAACACCTTCATCTACATTCCCGGCACCTCCAATCTGCTGAAGAGTACCCTGGCCTGCCTCTTTAAGATAATGCTCAAGCCCGGGGCGTTCTCTTTTTGGGTTGAATTCCTTTCGTCCGGTCCCCATGGAGATGGTATTGTAACCGGCAATCATATATATCTTTATGCGTGGTTTCATTTGTTCAGGTATTAAAGGTTAGTTGACAAAATCATTAACAGGTCCGTAGGCGTGGAAGAAACCGGTAGCCAGCACCGTATTTACATCCTGGGCAGAGGCAGCAACGCCGGTATTCACCAACTGTTCACCAATCTCACGTGATCGGCGGGCATGGGCCAATGCCAGTTCTGCACCCTTGGTCTTCATGTTCTTAAGCTGTGCAAATGCCTCTTTGGCTGCAGCATCCCTATCAGCCAACTTGATGATATTCTTCCAGGGCATCACCTCTTTGGGCATTTCACCCAACCATTCATCAATCTTACCTGCGAAGGATGCAAATGCCACATAATCCTTCCTTTCAAGACTATAAACTGCAACCGGACGGCCCTTTTCATATTTTAGGATACCATCCTTCTGGCTTCCATCAGCAAACTGACCGCCCTTTACACCCAAATCAAACAGCTTATCAAGCATATCACTGTGCAGATCTTCATTCTTCATATAGGGGTTCATCACGTTCATAATAAAACGTACCACATCAACACCCACATAATCTATCAGTTGAAAGATACCCATGGGGCGCATCAGGAAATCCTGACTTACCTTATTTACCGCATAAACGGCTTCATAAATGGGCATTTCGGTTGATAATGCCTCTGCTTTCTGAATACTATAGAGTGCATCACGCATAAAATGGCCATTACCAACAAATCCGGCAATATCGTTTGAAGGAACAATGATTTTCCTGAGGTTCTTTGCCAGATCAACAGCAAATTCCCTCATCCCTACCGGATTCTCCTTTATGGTAATCAGCTCTACAAGCTTCTGCACGGCAGGTGGATTATAGAAATGGAATCCCAATACCCGTCCTTCAATACCTGCTTTCTCATTCAGTCCTTCAATGGGCACTGATGAAGTGTTGGTAAAGTACCAGGGTTTCAGTGTATTGTTCTGGTCTATCTGACTGAAAAGCTTAGCCTTCAGTGCCGCATTCTCACTTACCGCCTCAAACACCAGCGTACTTTCATAAGCAACTTCAATACGGGTACCGGGTCTGATAATGCTCATCACATCCTCAATATATTCATCAATAATCTCAGCATTTTCAATGAGGTCCTTCCTGTCGGCATATATCTTTCTCAGGGCAACCACCTTTTTCTCGGCAGCTTTAAGCACCTGGGCGCGGATATATTTCATAAGCCCGGGCAAGGCACCGGAGGTGACATCCATGGCATTAAGCACAAAAGGCTTCTCCTTGTTTTCGGGCTTCAGTTTCTGGTCAGCCATCTCAAGGGCCATCAGCAGCAGGATGCCACTGCCCATTTTACCGGCAGCACCCAACACTGTAACATTCTGAATTCTATCAATATATTCCATAAAGTATCTTGTTTATTGTTCCTAATTAATTCCGGGATAATGGCTGATTCTGATGGCTATCACCATTCAGGTTTACGTTTTTCAAGAAATGCCTTCATTCCTTCAGTACCTTCAGTACCGAAAGGATCACCAAACTGTTTGGCTTCAAGCAGTTCACCTTCATTAAAACTACCATTCAAACCATTTCTGGTAACTGATTTCACTAACTTAACTGCCATAGGGCCTCTTGAAGCTATAACGTTTGCAATACGCATTGCCTCCTCCATCAGCTTCTCGGGTTCAACAACTTTCTGAACCAGTCGCATGGCAAGTGCAGTATTGGCATCAACAGCCTCACCGGTAGTGAGAAGATAGAGAGCATCGGCAAGATTGGTTAAACGGGGCAACCGTTGGGTACCTGCATAACCCGGTATAAGGCCAAGACTTACTTCCGGTTGTCCGAATTTCGCTTTATCTGAAGCAATCCTGATATCACAGGCCATAGCCAGTTCAAGGCCTCCACCTAATGCATAACCATTAATGGCGGCAATGACCGGGAATGGCATAACGCCGATTTTATCAAAAACCTCCTGCCCTTTTCTGGAAAATGCACGGGCCTGCTCCCCATTCATATTAACCATCTCCGCAATATCTGCACCGGCAACAAAGGCCTTCCCTTCACCGGTGATAATCAAAACTCTTATCGTACCATCGTGAGCCATGGAATCAAGAAAATGATCCATCTCATCAAAAAACTTAGTATTCAGCGCATTAAGCGCCTGTGGCCTGCTCAGCGTTAGTACCACAATGTTGCCTTCTTTAACCGGCTTCAGGATTTCATATTCCATATAGCATGTACCTTGTTAATGTTTGAAATTAAAACAAATCTTCTTCAAACATAGTAAAAAAGTCGCTTCAGGAAGAGCTCTAAGCTAAATAAATACCCGGTCAGTGATTGGGCTTTAATCAGTGACTTAATGAAGGTTCACAATCATCCCGGCTTATCGGAATACAACCGGTATAACAGAGCTTGTGAACATTATCTTCTTAGAGACAATGCCTGCTCAAATAGCCGTTTATCCTCCTCCGTTACAGGATTGATCACTAAGTTATGGGCCAGGGGCTTGGTTTCATGGTCCACATGAATGAAAGTAACAAATCCGCTTACCAGTGCCTGATCATTCCCCTTCATCCTAACTTCTACATAAGCGGTAAGACTACTCTTACCCGCATAAACAATCTTTGAAGTGAACTTCAGGATATCACCGGGGCGGGCAGGCTTTGAGAAGTACATACCATGTACCTTCAAACAAACAACACTGCGAGGATTCAGGATACTGGCAGCAGCTATAAACCCCGATTCAACAAACCATTCAGCGGTTCTCCCGGCAAACAGGGTGCCATGATGGTTTAAGTCTTCACTTTTTACAAGTCGCGTAGTATAAACCGGGTATGGTTCAATAATATTCTTTTCAGTATTCATAGCAGATGTTGTTTATAAACTGCAAAATTACTGAATTTAACAATTTGGCTGTAAGAAAAGGGATCTATTGTCAGCCGTGTTACCGTTGATAATAAAAATAAATAATACACGGAATCAGACTTTTTAAATATATTCGAGTATTAATAAATAATTCTGTATATTTGAGAAGGGAGAATTTAGATTTAATAATAATGAATTATGCGCACGGAAAATAAACTTTGCATAGCTTTCTTTGTCCTCCTGGCTTCAGGTTGTTCTGTGCTCAAAACAGGTGTTCATCCGGTTAAAATGAAGGTTGAAGTATGTAAGCACTATAATGATGCCGATGCGACCATATTAATTGTTACCGATAAATACATCCCTCATGATCAAAAACAGTTTCAAAACGACAATAAGAGATATGGGGCCATATGGGCTGAGTTTCTGGCCTTTAAATACAACATTCCAATTCATGTTTTCGAAGATGATAGCAAAAACCTGACTTTTAAAGAATTCATTAATACCGGTCGTGGTGGGGCATCTGTATATTATCCCAGTTGTAAAACGATGTATGACAAGAACTTTCTTGACAGAAAGATACGGGAAATAGCATCTGTTTCATCTACCCGGCCTACCACAATTTCCTATGGATGCGGGAAAACTGAATATGCTGACAGTTTGCCCAAATACATATTAGGTGGCCGCAACTCGGAGTACACAGCATTTAATTCCGGCGATACCTGTATTACATGGTATGGTAAAAATACCGGTTACTCAGGTAAATTGAACTTTGAGGATACCAGGAATATTATCAGCCGACCATGTAGTGGCAGGTTCTTCTTAGATATAAGAAACACTTCAGAGATAAATCCTGCTTCTGAATTCGTGAAAAAGCAGGTTCAGCTGACTACTTCTTCTAACGGGTTCTACGTTAATTTCTTGCATTGGCATGAGCACTTCATGGAGAAGAATAAGAAAGTTGATGCCGTCAGTATAATGGATGAACTCTTTCAATCAGCAGCTGCGGGAATCGGGAGTTACCGGATTGCTAAAGTTGACTATAATCAGGCAATTGAATATCTACATGCAAAAGAAGCCATCGATACTGTTTATATCACAAAAGACAGAAAACTGACAAATCTGGTCATAAAGTCAAGTAAAAAAAGGCCTGTTGATTATTCCGTAATTCAAACTCCTTTGACTATCAGATTCGAAAAGAGAAGAGCCGGTCAAATAAAATACCAAAGGATTCTGGCACATGACAATATACTTAAGGTTTATCAGGATAATAAATTCGTTTATCTGAATATAAAACCCGACTTTACCAATCAGGAGCAAGTTATCTCCATTAATTATGGCACCAGGCAAAAAATACCTTTACTTTGGCAAGTTCCTGTATTGATATACAATCAAACCAGCCAAACGGTTGATGTGACCCCACCTTCAAAATTTGTACTTTTTATGAAGAAAAAGGGTGCTGATCCCTTTAAAGTTGAAGTTATTGACCGTACATTCGATTTGCTGAATCAATATAATCTTGTTACTCTTCTTGACGAATATGATTATTTCCTGGGTGCTATATCGGAAGAAGGGGAAAGTTCATTGCTGGAAATAAAATAATTCTCAGGATTTTATTACTGAATATATTTTTATTCTTCTATATTTGCAAGCAACACTATAAATTGATGCAATTATTATACGTAATTAACCACCTATCAACGTCTAATATGTCATTACCGATTTCCCCAAAATAAGTGATTATGGAAAATAAGTTTTTACGTATTGTATGCATATTTGCATTCATGAGCAGTTTTATTGGCAATGCACAAAATTATGATGCCGTAGTATTGTCAAAAACCGCAACATGTGAAGTTGAAGTTTCTTCAGTACTGATCAAAGAATCCTTAACCATACAAATCAACAATAAAGCCGGTGATGATTATGCCGTATTTGCCATTCCATATTCAAAGGATCTTAAAATAAATCAGTTAAAGGCCTCCATAGTTGACGGCTCAGGGAAATTGGTCAGAGAATTGAAGAAAAATGAAATCATTGAAAGAAATGAATTCTCCAATGACCTATATACCGATAGATTCCTCAAGATGTTTCAGATGAAGCATACCGTATACCCCTATACAATTGTATGTGAATACAGCTATACGCGTAAAAATTATATGCATATATGCGATTGGTCGCCGGTAGCCTATAAAAATATTCCAACCCTGAAAGCCTCATTAAGTGTAAGCATCCCTCTGGAGATGAATTTCAGAACATTTACCAGAGAGATACCTGAATATAAGTTAGACACCCTTGATTCGAGAGTAGTCCTTGAATTGGAATCAGCCTATACAGATCCTGTAAAAGCTGAGATATACTCAGCCGGCAATCGCCGGATACCAATGGTTACCATAGTTCCTTTGGAATTTACCAATGAGAATAAGGGGAGTTGGAAAACATGGCAAGAATATGGCGACTGGGTTTACAGTCTTATTGACGGACAGGATGCTCTTCCTGAAAGTGAACAGATTGCAGTGACTAACCTCATTGCCGGACTGACTGACAAGCGTGAAATTGTCAGGAAATTGTACCATTATATGCAGGATCATACCCGGTATATAAATGTAAGCATTGGAATAGGAGCACTGAAACCCTTCCCGGCAGAGTACGTATGCCGCAATAAATATGGCGATTGCAAAGCATTGTCCAATTACATGAAAGCATTGTTGAAATATGCGGGTATCGTCTCCTACTATTCACTCATTGAGCTGGAAGAGATTCCTGATGATTTCCTGATTGATTTCCCCAGCCATCAGTTTAATCATATCGTTCTTATGGTTCCATTGGGAAATGATACTATTTGGCTTGAGAACACAAGTAATATCAATCCAATGGGATATATGGGGTCAAACACGCAGAACCGTTACTCACTCATAATATCTCCTGGTAAAAGCAGACTTATAAAGGTGCCGGCTCTCACGCGAAGTCAGGTGCTTGAAACAAAAATGATGGTCTTTGATTTGAATAAAGCCGGAATGACGTCAGTCAGAATTCGTAATGAGTACAAAGGCAGTGATTTTGAGCAGTTTAATAGTCTTAATTCACAATTGAATGACAATGACAAGGATAGGATTATACGTCAGATAATGATGTTTGATAATTATGAAGTTACTGATTGGGAGATAATTAAGCACAACCGCGACACCGCCAGGATTGATCTTAATGTTAATCTCTCACTTAACAAGTTTCTCAATCCACTGGGCAATGACTTATTTTTCACAATGAATCCTACGGGAATACCAGCCTTCACAAATGCAGCCAACAGAACACTCCCGGTCTTTATTCCATATCCTATAAATATTATTGATACGCTGGTTTATAATCTTCCCGTGAATTACACGATCAAGAATCAACAGGAGCCGGTCAGCATCAGCAGTGATTATGGTAAGTATGAGCATGCTGTAATGGCCGACTCAGGAAAAGTCACCGTGATAAAGAAGTTTGAACTTTACCGGGGCGATTATGACATTGAAAAATACCCTGAATTCTATCAGTTCATAGAATCGGCTAAAAAAGCCGATAAATCAAAAATCGTTATCAAACAACT
Organism: uncultured Bacteroidales bacterium; assembly: GCA_937894795.1. Lineage (GTDB taxonomy): Bacteria > Bacteroidota > Bacteroidia > Bacteroidales > Lentimicrobiaceae > Lentimicrobium. Next base: position 4,988 of record CALCQV010000146.1, on the reverse strand, counting down.
CTAATCATCCAGCCCGTGAAACATTTAAGCAAAATTTCATCAATTCTGATTGGCATTCTATTAATTATTGTTGCAGATAGCTCATTTGCACAGAAGGTAAAAGACATAGCAAAATTCGGCAATTGCAGCAAGGAGGAGCTGGAGCTTCAACACTGCACTTTTGACAGTATTGCTGAAGCTGAAGTGCTTTTTGATGTTGGCGATCTCTATTTTGATGATAGTTATAACTGTAATTTGGAAAGACGACTGAGAGTGAAGGTCTACACTAAAGCCGGATTGGATCAGGCTGAGATTAATATCCCGTTTCTGAAAGGGATACAGAAAATAAGCTCACTCAAAGGAAATACTTACAATCTTGTAAATGGCAACATAGAAACTACATCACTCAATACCAAAAATACATTTGATGAGCAGGTAGCCGAGAACTGGTATCAAAGGAAAATAGCCATGCCCAATGTGAAGGAAGGTTCCGTATTTGAGATAAGCTATACCCTTACGGCTAATGGTTCCTATACATTGCCTACCTGGGATTTCCAGACAGATATACCGGTGCTGTACAGCAGGCTGGACGCCACATTTGATCCGCGTTACACCTATACACAGATACTAAGAGGTGATAAACCCTTTGATGACTTCCAAAGTTCCACCACCAATATCAGACCTGTATTCATAAATAATATCCCGTATAGCCGTGAGAATTTCAAGTTTATCATGAAGGAGATCCCCGCCTTTAATGACGAGTCGTTCATTACTTCAGCCAATGATTATAAGATAAGGCTTGATTTTCAACTTGCAGGTTACAGAAACAGATATGGCATCATGGAACCTGTTTTATCTACCTGGCCAAAACTCTGTGAGGGGCTCTTTGACGCTGAATCATTTGGCAGCTTTATCAAATCATGTGAACGTGCCGGAAAAGACCTTATCTCTGAGAATAAGCTGGATACCATGTCATTGACCAATAGAGTCAAGTGGGTTGATAAATACATAAAGACAAACTTCGAATATAATAATACCAATACATTCGTCAGTACAAAGTCGTGTAAACAACTGCTTGATCAGAAAACCGGTTCCAGTGGTGATTTGAATCTGATGGCTGTTGGATTGCTCAGAGCAGTCGGTGCTGATACTGATCCTGTGATTCTCAGCACCCGTAGCCACGGAAAAATTCAAACAGCATACCCTTTCCTTGAAGCATTCAATTATACCGTAGCATTAGTCAACCTCGACAGCGCCTTGTATATTGTGGATGTAACGGAACCGCTGCTTAATTTTGGCGAAATACCAACCCGATGCCTTAATGACCAGGGGATGCTGGTTAGAAAAGACAATATTGACTGGATAGAGTTTGAAAGTAATTTTATGTCGGATAACCGCCATGAAATAGAGCTTACCATCAATCCTGCGCTCGATAGCCTTCAGGCGGAAATCAAACTTAGTTCTTCAGGTTATGAAGCCGTTAACAAGAGGAAATTATTCAAGACCGATTACAAAGAACTCGCTGAAGATCTCCTGGGCAGAAATTACTTGTCGTACGATAGTATTAACTGCCTTAATCTTATGGAGACAGCCCAACCCTTGCAACTCCATTTTTCACGACCCTTTGAAGTGGAAAATATAGATGATAACCTGCTTATTGACCCATTCTGTGGGATGATTGTTACAGAGAATCCATTAAAACAAACTGAAAGAAGTTATCCTATTGACTTCACCTATAAGTTTTCAAGAACATTCTCAATAAATATTAATATTCCAAAGGGCTACCGCTTACTAACAACACCTGACAATCTGATTGTAAATAATAAGCATGTAAGAATAGTATATACGGTAACGAACCAGGATCCCGAAAAAGTTACGATAACAGCGGTTTATCAATTCAAAAAGGATGTTTATCCAGCAGCAGACTATCTGACATTGAAAGGTTATTATGATCAGATAGTCAGCAAGTTCAATGAAAAGATAATACTGGAAAAAACCGGTATTTAGTTTTTGTCATTCGAAATACTTTCTGTATTTCTTGTGCAGTTTCTTGTTCCATTTCTCAACTGCCTTATAAACAGATGGTTTTATGGAGGTATTTACCGCTTTTACCAAGGGATCACTGGCTTTCTCCGACTCACACGCAACATAATATGGGAATGGCCGTCGTAATTGAATAAAGTGCTTGTCCCTTATAACCAGGGCACTTCGTGAGTAATCAGACTGTGAACCATAATAGGTGTGCTCTATTTTCTTTGTGTTGGGATCCCAATAAGGCATATCGGCATGTTTGGCTGTATCGGCTTCCAGCACATCAATTTCACCAATATAGTACCCCTTGTTTGTATCAACTGATATGTCAGGATCCCTCTCCAGCTTATTGTTCAGAAAGATGCCCCCAAACTGTTGTTCAGTTACTTTCTTGGAATCAGAACTGTAAAAGAATACTACTTTCGAAAATGTATAATGCTTGTTAAAGGCATCAACTATTCGTAAATTCAGATCCCTCCGTATTCTTTCGGTCTGCTCGGCCTGCTCCTTCTTTCCCTTTTTGATAAATGCGGCAATCTTATTCTCATCAGTCTTCAACCTTACCAACAGGGTACCTTCGCGAAGACGTTTCAGATTAACTCGGGCCTGTTGCCTCAAATACTTTGGCCTGGACGCCTCAGATTCCATTTTTGATGATTGCGGGCGGGATTCTGTACTTAAGGGAAAGGATATCCCCTGTTTTTGGGAGTGGTCCAATTCGTCTGTTGCCACTGCAAACAATGGAAGTAGAATGAAAATAGTGATGAAGTACTTGTAGTTCATTATTGTCGGAATAAGGAACAAATGTATATAAAAATATTTTTTTTAGAAAATGATCATGAAGACTGTCTATAGTTTGGAACATGAAACTGGAAGTTTACCTCTGCTTTATGTAACTTTGCAGAGATAAGAATCAACCAAATCACTCCAATTCTGTTTAATATCCTTTATTTTGAGTTATGGAAAACACTTTGTTGTCCGGGATGTCGCTCGACCAGATGAATGATCTTTCAAAAGGAACGATGGTAGAACATCTTGGAATCAAATATATTGAAATCGGCTATGATTATCTTGTAGGCACCATGCCTGTTGACGGGCGCACCAAGCAACCATTCGGCCTGCTGCATGGTGGTGCATCCGCAGCATTTGCTGAAACACTTGGCAGCATGGCTTCTGCAAGTATGGTCGATCCACATACCCATACTATTGTAGGGGTGGAGATCAATGCAACACATGTAAAAAAGGCCAAAAGTGGCACTGTAACAGGCAGGGCAACGCTAATCTCACGTTCACGTAAGCTTCATGTATGGGAAATCAGGATAACCAATTCAGATGGCGAACTGGTTTGCGTGTCCCGTCTTACTGTTATGGTAATTACCAAGTCATGATGGATTATCCCAAACTTGCAGGCTTCCAGAGACAATGCCTGTTTCATCAACAGCCGTTTGTGTCGTATCGTTTACCCTGTGCCCCTGAACCAGTTACTATTTTAAGCTTCGAGCGACCGCTGATTTTGCGACTGAATTCATGGCTTCCTGAGGATGAGAAGGGCTTTATCTTTGCCCCTTTTGATGTTAATATGCCTTCAATCTGGTATAGAGCCGACCATCTGTTCTATGGTGAGGATGCATCGGCACTACAACCCTCATATACTACGCTCCACTCCATCGATATAGAGTTATCGGCACGTAATGACCAGCACTATTCCCCTGAGCCCCTGCCAGATTCCACCTCAAAAGATAATTACCTCAATCAGGTAGAAAAAATGTTGAAGGTTATACGTACAGGTACCATTAAAAAAGCTGTGCTATCAAGAAACCTGCGGATTCCCTTCGAACGAAATACAGAAGCACCCTTGCTCTTCAACCATCTAATGGACCGATTCCCCCATGCCTTTGTCTATCTGGTGTCGTTTCCCGGTATAGGATGTTGGTTGGGTGCTTCACCCGAGCTGCTTTTGAATGCTGTTGCCGTCACTGGTAATATTCCCTTTCAAAGCAGCCTGCTTCAATTAGAAACTATGGCACTTGCCGGAACACGTATGTTAAAAACGCCGGGGCCGTGGGGACAAAAGGAGATTGATGAACAGGAGTGGGTGGTAAAATATATTGAAGAGAGACTTGACAAGGCAGGATGCACTGATGTGGAAAAGAGTGAAACCTACACCTGCTCTGCCGGAAATGTAGAACACCTTCGTACAGACTTCAAGGCTATACTGCCATCCATAAAACTTGACTTGCTGCTGCAAGAAATGCACCCTACCCCTGCTGTTTGTGGATGGCCTGCTGCTGAAGCACTGGAACTCATCCATGCAACGGAAGAATTCCCACGTTCCTTTTATTCCGGTTATCTTGGTCCGGTAAATATGGAAAAGAGAAGCTCTTTGTTCGTGAACCTCCGCTGTATGCAGATTGCTGAAAAGGAGGCTGCCCTATATGCAGGAGGTGGCATAACCCATGACTCAGTACCAGAAGCTGAATGGGAGGAAACGGCCATTAAAAGTCGTACGCTATTGGCAGAAATCGAAAAAATACAGAACTTAGCGACTTAATCAGATACATAAGTAGGATACATATCCATAAGATACATGAGTAAAAAGCATATCAGCAGACTTGCCGCCATCATGGTTGCAAAGGGTATTGAGCAGGTAGTTGTGTCGCCCGGTTCACGCAATGCACCGGTCATCATCCTGTTTGGTGCCATTAAGGCACTCCGGTTAATCAGTGTGGCTGATGAAAGGAGCGCAGGTTTCTTCGCCCTTGGTCTTGCCATGCAAAGTCATAAACCGACAGCACTTCTATGTACCAGTGGTTCGGCTGTGCTTAATTATGCTCCTGCTATTGCCGAAGCCTACTACCAGAAAATTCCGTTGCTTGTTATTACTTCCGACCGGCCTGTTGAACTTATTGATCAGGGCGATAGTCAGACAATACGGCAATCAAATGTATATGCCAACTATACCAGGACGAGCTTTAACC
>CALCQV010000145.1 GCA_937894795.1 uncultured Bacteroidales bacterium | reverse complement strand
GTTTGTCCCATTGTCAATGGAGTAATCAAGCATATCGCCCAGTCCATTCACAGCCGTTATGGTGATGGAACCGTTATTCAATCCGCAATAAGAGGGTTGAAATACAACAGTATCTATCAGTATCTCTCCTGCATCTGTTATTTCAAATTGTTCGAGCAAGTTGGTACAGCCATTTCCATCCGTTGCATAGAAGAAGTAGTTGTTAACCGGTAAATCATAAATATCATAGTCTGTTTCAATCACATTGCCATCCACATCTTTCCACTCAACGCTAATGGGATCAGTACCTGTTACTGCCAATCCCCTGATAGCCCCGGTGGAGCCGCCGCAGGTGGTGGGCGAGATTATAAGGCTTGTGGAATCGAGCGCAGGAAAAGGAAAGTTAAAAACATTGATGGTATCTCTATAAATGCATCCATTGTTATTTTCAACCTGTAGCCAGTATTCGCCCTGATCATAAACAGTAATTGATGGCGTTGTTGCACCAGTATTCCACAGGCACTGGGCCAGTATAACACCGGATGATAGTGTAACTTCATCACCCTGACATATGGATTGATCTTCACCCAATTCAAAGACAGGGTAGCTTGTAATTAACACTTCCCTTTCATACGATTCTGTCCGACCATTGGGATAAAACGCTGTAGCAATAACAATGAAGGTGCCCGGTCCTGAAAAAAGATGTGCCGGATTCAGCAGGTTGCTTAAGTTGTCCGGACCACTGCCCGGATCCCCGAACTCCCATTGTATGCTTTCAGGTTCTGGCAAAAACCATGAACTGAAGTAGGTAGAATCTCCGAAGCAGTTGCCATGCCAGTTAAACTTAACAAAGTAAGATTGAATGAATGTTGGAAGGCCATCAATACAATTTCCACTTATTAGTTCAACTGAATTCTTTTCAAAATTGCATGCTAATCCGGCTTCTGATGGAAAATTAATATAGGATAAATAGTGACTGGATGTAATATCAGCCTGTGCAATATATATTTTCCCATCTGGGCCAATTTGCATTTGTTTGAACCCATGTTCCATGATTTCATCATATAAAATAACATGAGATGTCTCAAATTCATTAACACTATTAAGTTTACTTAAGTCAAATTGTCTGACTGAAGAATGCCAGATCATAGGCCAGGTAATATGACTAGTGCTTAAATATAAAAAATCCGAATTTGCCGAAAACTCAGCTCCAAAAGTTGATGCAAGCGCTATTGCATCCGGGCTAAAACTAAAAATAGGAGTAAGAATACCGGTACTATTATCGAATCTATATAGCTCATTCTGTCTTGGATTTTGGGGTGAACCACCTTGCCCTCCAAACAAATAATATTTTCCGTCGGGTGATACCTTCGAAGTTCCTCTTGATGCATTTGGAGTTAGATTTTTTAAACATAATGAACTTATTGGACTTTGATGCAAGCCTTCATCATCAAGTAGATAAGATTTAAACAAATTAACTGAAGAAAAATCACGGATAATTATCCAAAATGCTTTATGATTGGCATGAGAAATAGCCATAATTACATCTGTAGCAGAATCTGACTCTACTAAAAAAACGTTCTTCTGATCTTGGACAATATCACCCAACCCATTATCAGCGTTCATGTCAATCATTGAATAGTAACATCCCAGATTATCACCTGAACCTAGATACATTCCTATTGTAAAAAGATAATAAGTACCATTGATTTGAGGGGAAGGTACTATTAATGCAGATTGTGTAGCTCCATTGTATCCATTTAAATTCATTCCATTTGGCATAACTAGATGGTTGCTATTCCAAACTTTTTCACCATTTGAATAAAATAAAAGAATTCCACTGGAATCAGAAATCGAAGCGCAACCATTAAAGGCTAGCATTTCACTATTATCCATTGAAACAGCTTGACCTGTATGAAAATCTAGTGCTGCCTTATTCCCAAAATACCAGTTATATGCTTCTTTTTGGGATTGACATTGGATGGCAAAAGAGAATAAAATTAAGAAAATTGTTATAGCTTTATTCATCTCGGATCTTTCGTGGGGTGGGGTAATATAAAGTTAAAAATCGCAACTGTCTATTATCGATACTACCATTATTATGGATAGTACATATGAACATTAAATGTCAATCCATCATACAAATCAGAACATCTTTTATAAGATGAACGCATCTCACCAATGCAACTTATGGAATTATTGGGTTCAATTCTTTCAACTTTGGCATAAACAAGATAATTTAATGCGGATTCATCCATATCACAACCCCAAAAATCTATATTAATCCATTGATCTGATTGGGATAATGGTATATTTGAAATTACTACAGGTGTAAATAACGACGTTTGTGTAGGGATATAGATAATTGTATATGTTAATTTGTATTTAGCCTGTGTGCTTTGTACCTCGCAGTTAGAAATCCATTGAATTGTGAAGTTAGGATTCTGAGCCTTAATAGTTAAGCCAGTCACAACCACAAAAGTCAGTATTAACAATAATTTGGTTATTGGTTTCATAACAAAAGGTTTTTAGTAAAAGAAATTTGAGTGAATTGGTTATTTGGCGGGTTTGCAATACTCCCTCTGGAAATAGTCATAATACTGCTATTTGGCAGTAGATGAATTCTTCCGGTTAGGCTTTGCAGGATCATAAATGGGTATGGTTTACAAATGAAATTCAAAAGTAAGAAAAATAATGGTAATATGCTATTAATCACCGGTGATTATCATACAGGCAATATAGGGGAAGAAGCCCTTACACGACCTGGTGGAACTTTTATGAAGCCGGGAGTAAAGTGCTACCTCAACAACACAACACTCCCGTTCAATTTATAAACCTTCCCCACCACATTCGAATAGGTTATCACCCAGTTATATATACCTGCAGGTTCATCCTTCCCATCCCAGCCTTTTGAAGGATCACCGGTTTCAAAGAACAGCTGTCCCCACCGGTTATAGATAC
>CALCQV010000144.1 GCA_937894795.1 uncultured Bacteroidales bacterium | reverse complement strand
AAGAAACCAATCAGCACGGCAAGAAGAACAATGCCACCCAGTGCCAGGCGTACTTCCGAATCGCTATAACTGAGTTCATTGACCATTACAACTCCAAATAGTATAAGATTCATGATTAGAATAAGCATTGATGGGATAAGGTATCCCATTCTGCATGTGAACCTCAGCTCTTTAATATCCTTATCGGTGAGTGTGTATTTCATAGATTATAAAATCAGTTAAGTTATATAACAAATATAGCGAATAAAAAAAGACGCATTGAAGTGCGTCTTTTTTTATTGGACTCCCCCTTTTTCTAAGGTTGACCAATTTATATTATAGGCTGAATTTATTTCCGGTGGCCATTGCCTCTGCCGCTGCCACCCTTATTGCCGTTGCCATTGCCACGGTGGTTGCCGTTATCACGTTTGCCGTATTGTTTATCGCTGCTTCTAACATTAGCCTGACGCTCATATTTGGCAGCCACAGTGTTCTTCTGGTAATTGGTACGGGGTTGACTGCTCCTGTCGTAAGTCCTGTTATTATCGCGGCGTTCATAGGATCTGTTCCTATCGTAATCCCTGTGGCTATCACCACCCCGGTTACGGTCATAATCCCTATGGTTATTGCCACCTCTGTGACGATCATAATCATTGTGATTATGCCTGTTGTAATGTTTGTTATGATCGGCATAGTAATGATGATGGTGTCCGTATTCACGGTAGTTGTGCCGTCCATAGTGAGTATAGTAATCACGGTAAGTAACAATGTGATGATGGTTGTATACGAAAGGATCGTCAAGATAGAAATCAAGTTCCACAATTGGTTCATAGCGCAGGTCTATTCTGGCAAACTGCACCGGCAGTACTGCGCTGAATATCCAGTTACCTCCCGACAGGTAAATATACATGTCGCGGTTAAGGTCATAGTAGAAATTATATGCGGGGAAATACACGTGACGTGTTTCAACCCTGCATGAATGCATTGACACCCATTTAGGATGACCATGGCGTCCCGGATGTGCGTATGAACTTGTTGGTAAGGCAAAAGTCAATGCCATCAGGACCAATAGTGCTGAGAAGGAGGTTTTTAGTTTCATGGCAGTATGTTTTATTGTTTTCTATACTACCCTAGTAACCATAATCATGCCAAAAATAAGAATCATCACTCAACATTCTGCTGAACAACCTTTTTCAAATCATCTATTTATCCCATTCAGTAAGCATTTCAGCAACACTGGCATGAACATTTGAGTTCAGAAAAGAAGCCAGTTCCTGTTCCGGGATCTCAGTATTCCTGGCCTTAAGTGAAGTCCACAAATTTTTCATCACGGCTATACCACCCTGATCATATATATCCTTGGCACCGGCATGCCAGCGACATTGGTACCATCCGTAATTCTTAGGATATTGCATGCCAATTTCATCATATCGGGACTCCAGATCAGCAAGTGAAGTGTACTTCAAACCTTCCTTGCCGCCGGCAATCACCATTTGAGGAAACACTGTCAGGGCCGGCAGATACCGTGGTTCATTTTCAGCAATATAGGTATGGAGAAAGATATTGGCAAATAATTCCTGTAACCACTTCCGGTGCATGGTAAGGCCTCCCTGAAAATGAAAAGCATGTCCCAGTTCATGAATTGCAAGCAGGTCAAAAAAGTCTCTCATGGTAACCACTCCCTTTTCATCCGTATATGTTTGCCGTATCTGCCCTTCCAGTACTTCGGGCAATCCATCAAGCGGTGGTATAAAGCTTCTCCAGAAATCATTGTCTTCAGATGCAACAATAAGTGTCTGATCATCTGTGTAATGGGGCATGCCATATACCGGGAAGTTGGTGTATTGTGGCCAGTCTTCAGGATTTAGCACCAGTAATGTTACTTTAGGTGCAAAACCCAGCACCTTGGAATAGTAATTCATTACGCTGTTACACCTGTTGCTTATCATTTCAGCCCTGTCACCGGCGTCATCACTGTAATAGGTAAGGATGGAGCTGCCCGTCAATGCTTTGAGCTTGTCATATTTCTGCGCTTCAGCAATATATGCCGTAATCAGGAACACGAATAAAAGAAGCAGACGGATATTAAGAATACTGTTAGCTGACTTGTAATATCTTTTCATAGATCAGGTTTATCGAATCAACAAACCCTCCACATAAAAAGTTCAGATAATTATCTTTTTGCCTTCTTCTTCAGGTTCTCCTCCACCCTGAACCTGACCATCTCCCTGATGAGTTCAACAGGGAGAGGCCTCCCATAAGGGAAATGAACGGATCCTTTGGTAACTTCAAAACCGGCTTTCTTAAAGACCTCCACCGTTGATGTACCTGCTGGATAATAACCCAGATGATTGGTATGTGCCGCAAAGTATGCCAAAGGCCCATTCAGCTTATAGGATGGCATACCATAACTTATACCTTCAATAGCGGTGGGTGCAGATTCGCGAATGAGTGACCTCAGCTCCTGCAGCATTTCCTGAATCATGGGTGGGAACCCTGAAATATAATGATCTACATTTAGTGGCTTTTCCATTATTTGACTGATTGAGTGATGATATATTTATTCAAGAAAACAAATTTACTAATTTCGATAATTGAATATAGAATGGCACAGAAATTGTATTATGAAACGCAAAAACCAAATAGAACCATGAAAAAATTATTCTTAATGATGATCACGTTGACTTTTGCAGTAACTGTATCAGCTCAGCAAAAGCAACCAAGCTGGAAAGCCCCTGAAAAGTACAAAACTATGGTACAGAAGGAAAAGGGTGACCTGGCTGTAGGCAAAGAGTTGTACAACAAAAACTGTAAATCATGCCACGGTGCCAAAGGATTGGGCGATGGCCCCAAGGCTGCTTCACTGAAGACTTTCCCGGGTGATTTCACCTCGAAGTCTTTCAAAAACCTCAAATACGGCGAATTGTACTACATCTCCTTCGTAGGCTCAGGCGAAATGCCCAACTACGAAAAGAAAATCCTGGACGAGCAGGACAGAGCCTCCGTTATTGAATACATCAAGAAATTCTAATCCCCGCTAAGTGATTAGTGGCCTGCAGCAATGCAGGCCTTTTTTTTTGCATTGCAACACAAAGGCTACAACTCCACCTCTCCCGGATGAATGTTTATACAACTTAACCTCCAAAAGGAATCAGCCTTTTGAACTAACCGGGTAACGGAATAAACTCAGTTTCACCCTCTATGGGATCAAACCGTTGATCCTGCCAACGCTGTCGGGCTTCTTCTATCAACTCCCGCTTTGAAGAGACGAAATTCCATTCAATAAATCGTTCTTCCTGAAATGGCTCACCGCCCAACAGGTAAATTGTTGTGTCCTCTTCTATCAGTATTTCATCGGGTGCGTAATCACTAAATACCAATAAACGACCCGAAGTATAGTACGTACCCTTATATTCTATGCTGCCTTTTAAGATATATATCCCCACCTCACCAAAAAGCTCATCATCTAAGGTTAAGGAGCGGACAGACCTTGAAGTTATCTCCACCATAAACAGAGGGCTATAAGTGGTAACAGGTGAATTTCGCCCGAAGGCTTCGCCGGCAATAAGGGTGAATTTCATATCACCATTGTACCATTCAGGAATTCTCTCCTTTTCAAAATGACTAAAACGGGGTGCCATCTGCTCTTTTTCCTGTGGGAGAGCAATCCATATTTGGAGTCCATGAATCCTCTTAACTGCATTCCGCATGTAAGCGGGTGTTCTTTCTGAATGTACAATCCCGCTGCCTGCCGTCATCCAGTTGACTTCGCCGGGCACAATCTCCTGCTCACTGCCGATAGAGTCACGGTGCATAAGGTTCCCTTCTATGAGGTAGGTAAGTGTGGCAAGACCAATATGCGGATGCGGTAAAACGTCAAAGTTCTCTTCAGGCTTCAATTCAGCCGGGCCCATGTGGTCCATGTAGATAAATGGGCCTACCATCCTCTTCTGACGGAATGGTAATAAGCGCCCCACAGTAAACTTTCCAATACTCGCCGGCCTTTCTTCAATAACTAAATCTATATCTGCCATACCATATATTTACTATGATTTGACAAACTTCATTACCTCAATTCCAGCCGCCCCCTTTATCCTGATGAAATATAATCCGGGCGACAAGCCGCTAATATCAATTGTAGACTGCTTCCCCAACAATGAAAATTCTCTCATTAAGTTCCCATCAGCACTGTATATAGCAGCATTCAATCCGGCGGGAATTATCTGCTCAATTATCAACTTATCATAAGCAGGATTTGGGTAAACAGTAAACGAATCCCGATTATTACCATTTTCCTGAATAGCTGACGGGTAGCTCAGATGCGCCAGATACAGATCGTTGCTGTTCCAGCCATCACCAGTACTCCTAACAAATGCCACCCATTTAAGGCCTTCTGACATGGATGCCTGACCGTTGATATAATCCGGGTCACTGATCCCTCCAATCTTCATGCTTGTTCCGGCATCAAAGTCTTCAGAGGTATTGGTTCTTTTGAGCATAAATAGCTGATCATGTGATTCCAGCACAGAGGCTGAATAGAAAAATACCAGATCATCTTTTGAAAGTTGCCCTGAATGCACCAAATGGCCTGAGGGGAAACTGACTTCACCGGTATGTTCAAAGGAGTTGTGCCCGTTGTTTGTAAGCACATATATGCCCAAAAACTCCTCCTGGAGGTTCACGTTTATATAGAGCTTTGATTCATCGGAATTGAGTGAAGGGCCATAGATATAGTCAAACTCCGGCAGCGAGAGGCTCACCTGAGCAGGTATAGCAAAAGGTGAATTTATTGTACTGCGCTTTGAAACATAGAGTGAGGCTCCATTGCATAAATAAATGGTCAGCTCATCTTCCGACAGCCAGTGTGATATTGAGTTAACGGATGCCACGCCCGGCACTTCGGTTGGCGCATTGAACAGACTTAGCGTATCAGGACGGGAGGCAACCACCAGTCTCTTCTCCGAAAAATTACCCTTGGTATAATATATACGCAGTCCATCGGCTGAAATCCAGGGAAAAGCATCACCAAGACCAAGGTCATTGAGCTCTGAAATATTTCTTATACTGTCATAAAAAATATCAGATGGCACATCTGTTTCCTGGGCATTCACGTAAATGCCCATCAGAAAAGCACTAAACAATAGTAAAACACGTGTTTTCATAGGATTAAGTATTTAAGTGTGAATACTAACTAAAAACTCTCCCGTAAAACCCACCCTAAAGTTACTAATAAAACAACCTAAATTGCCAAAATACTGCGATTTTATGCCACAATTCCTTATTAAACCCAAATATTGTCTATAGTAATCTTATTTATATTAATAATTATGTGGATATAATTCTATTGGAAGGTCACCCATCCGAAGAAATTATTTTAAATTGCACCACCTAACTCTTGAAAAATGAAACAACTTTACCTCCTGGCATTTACACTGCTGTTGATGCTCCGAGTATCGGGGCAGATCAATATGAGTGATTCTACTATGCGTGTTTACGGTTACTGGAATCTTAATGACAAGCAGACCTATCAAGTGATGCAAAGTAAATACAAGATCGATACCAGTGATTCTACAGCATGGGATACCACTTCAACCGATATAGTGAAGTATAAGGTAGATATTACCATAACCGATTCAACAGCCAACAGTTACACTATTGACTGGTTCTATCACGACTATGAATTCACTCCAACAGGTGATTTTTATGACAGGTTAAAAACTATAACCAATGAACAAACCATCACAATCAAGACCAATGAACTCGGCACTTTTTTGGAAGTAGTCAACTGGAAGGATGTAAGGGATAACATCAAGAATGTTGTAAAAAAGCTGAGCAAGGAAATGAAGGATGTGCCTCAAATAGATAATGTTATGAAACAGGTAGAAGGAATGTTCTCCTCAAAGGAATCCATTGAAGCAGCAGCCATCGATGAGATCCAGTTGTTTTATACCTATCACGGAGGCTGGTATAAGCTCGACAGTTTGTTGGAGATACAAACCAAAGTGCCAAACCTGTACGGAGGAGAACCGTTTGATGCTGAAATAAGCGCATTGCTCGATAGCATTGATACCACCAACTGGGTATCCACCTTTCGTATGCGACTCTCTGTAGATCCTGAACAACTAATAAATGCAACCTTTGCCTATTTGAGCGACATGGCAGCTACCATGAAAATACCCGGTCCTACCATGAAGGAGATGCCAAAACTCAAACATGAAACCTGGACTTATACCGATGTCCACGACTCGGGCTGGATAATTTACACTATTCAGTCGAAGGAAGTAAGTGCAGAAGGTTTACTGCGTGTAGAGGAGCTTTCACTGGAGTTGCTGTGACGTCTTATATCCAGATGATCACACCTGCAATGCAGTTTAGATGAATACCTGTAATCCGGTATTTCCTGTGCGATTGTTTTCGTCTCCAGATTTCGCTGTCATGGCATTTCCCAATGCTGAAGTTTTTTATTCAATTCTCAGGAGGTTAAAACTTATTAAAACCTCTATATCCTTAACGCATTCAGCGAGTTATAAAGAAATTTCACTGTTCAGATTTTGCGTTAGAAAGATAAAATGTAGCACGCTGAATAACAGCACCTTATCAATGATATGCTTAAATTGATAAAAAACCTTTTAGAAAATAAATACCTTTTTGGCACCTATGAGTAAAGTGTTGATTATTAAGGAGAAGAGCGTGTGTAGTTGGTAGATTCCATCTACTATCTTGATTTCGGATATATGGCTGAGGCAACTGCCATAAACCTGGGATGTATCCTGCAGACAGACTACACCACCGATGTCAAGGACTATTCCGCTAGTCTGTCTTATATGGAAATCATACCGAATCCCGCTACAGAATATTTCCTTGTTAGGTCGCAAGACCCAAACATTCCGCAGATAGTGAAAATCTATGGAATTGACGGCACACTTAAACTGAGTATAGCACTGGTTGATCCTACAATGAAAATTGACATTTCCCAGCTACCTGCCGGGATCTATCTGGTTGTTGGAGTCTCTCCTAATGAAATGAAGCAGAGCAAATTGGTAGTGTTATAATGTACAATATCTGCAATAATCAAAGCTAAGTCTTCAAAACATTCAATAATTAACATTCCTTTAACAACCCTGAACCATTTTGAATCTTTGAATTAATTCAAGATATTCTGAAAATAAGTTCATTTTAAAACTTGCATTATGAACATTTGTTCACTATCTTTGCATCAAAATGCTCAAGATGGCTCGAACAAAAAAAACCAGATCCATACAGAAAGCCCCTCACTTCTATGGCTTTGCTCCCAAAGGAGTACCCTATAAAAACGGCTCGGAGGTGTTCATTAACTTCGAAGAATATGAAGCCTTGAATTTGTGCAACTATGAGCTTCTCACACAAGCTGAAGCTGCTGAGATGATGCATGTTTCCCGTCCTACCTTTACACGGATTTATGAGAGTGTACGCCGCAAAATTGCACAAGCATTCATGGAAGGAAGCAGTATAATATTCGAAGGTGGCAATGTGGATATAGTCAGTTGGTATCATTGTTCTTCATGCCAAATCACTTTCACTCTGCAAAACGATTCATCCATGCTTTGTCCACTCTGTAAAAGTGCAAGTATAACTGAAAATAATTAATCTTATGAAAATAGCCATTGCTGCCAGTGGAAATAGTGTTAAATCACCTGTATATGCTCATTTTGGACGCTGCAATTGGTTCTGCCTTTTTGATACGGATTCTAGAACAACGGTATTTTTAGAGAATACCTCTCGTCATCATGTGGAAAAAGCCGGTCGTGAGGCTGCCGAATTACTGGTAAAGCAAGGTATAAGTGTTGCCATCGCAGGTCGTTTTGGTTCCAAGGTTGTTGAGGTATTTCAGAATAAAAACGTTCAGATGATAATGCCCGAAAAGCCTACAACCATTCAATCAATCATTAAAAAACTTTAGGTAATTCAAAATTTATATTAACCCATTAATAAACATTTAAAACTTATAATTATGGACCAAGAAATTATTGCCATGCCTCGTATTGGCGACAACGCGCCTTCATTTGAAGCAGTAACTACCCAGGGTAACATCAAATTCCCCTCAGATTACAAGGGTAAGTGGGTGATCCTATTTAGTCACCCTGCCGACTTTACACCAGTGTGTACCTCTGAATTCATGACTTTTGCCCACATGGAAGATGAATTCAATGCTCTAAATTGCCAGTTGGTTGGTTTATCGGTTGATGGCTTATACAGTCATATTGCTTGGCTCAGGACCATCAAGGAAAAAATAGAGTATAAGGGGATGAAGGATGTTGAAGTAAAGTTCCCGCTTATTGAAGATATTACCATGGAAGTGGCTAAAAAGTATGGCATGCTTCAGCCGGGCGAGAGCAACACAAAAGCCGTGAGAGCCGTATTCTTTATTGACCCTGTTGGAAAAATAAGGGCTATAATCTATTATCCACTGTCATTGGGCCGTAATTTTGAAGAACTGAAGAGAGTTGTTATTGCACTCCAGACGGCCGATAAATTCAGCATTGCTACTCCAGCAGACTGGCAGCCCGGTGATGATGTCATTGTTCCAACAGCAGGCTCCTGTGGTGTTGCCAAGGACAGGGTTGAAGGGAAAGAAGCCGGCGTGAAATGTTATGACTGGTTTTTCTGCACCAAGCCAATCAGCAAGGAAGAAGTTTTCAATGGTATAAAATAATTCTCTTTTAAATAAATCTGCAGCTCACAACCCTGAAAGTTGTGAGCTGCTTATAAGCACATAACTACTATGAAACTAGCCGTACCAACAAGAAATCACGAAGTAGACGATCATTTTGGACATTGCGAAGCCTACACCGTTTTTACCATTAACGCAAACCAACAAATAGAAAAAGCTGAAATTCTACCCTCTCCACAAGGGTGTGGCTGCAAAAGTAATATAGCTGCCATCCTTAGAGAAAAAGGGGTTACTGTAATGCTCGCAGGCAACATGGGCGAAGGGGCCCTTAATGTGCTTCAAAATAACGGTATTCAAGTTTTCCGCGGTTGTTCGGGTGATATTCATCAATTGGTGGAATCTTACCTTAAGGGTGCTATTGAAGATTCAGGGGTAGGATGTCATCAGCATGAAAACCATGGTGAAGGCCATGTGTGCAACCATTGAAAGTTGTGGTTAAGAAGATAAACTCTCGTATATTCTCTCCTCTCTGCTTGAGGTAAGACTTTGGAATATCTTACTTTTCACCCGGCTGAGAGCTGGTTTTTGAACATTCTACTTTTCTATCATCAATAGCATAGGAATCACAGGAGATTTACTTTCCATCTTCATGATAACCGGCTTATCTCTCATGAATTTTCGCAGCTTTTTTGGCTGCCGCTCTTTTAACATAGGCTTCATTGATGCTCCCTTCACTCTCACCAGCGTTATTGCGGTACAGGGCAGCTGATTGGCCAATTCTATGTATTCAATATTTACCAGTCTGTAAGTTGCTACAGGATTCTTCTGATTCAGCAGTTGAAAATAGACATTGCCACCCTGCTTCTTCATCCTGTATTTATAGTACCGTATGGTGGAGATCTCAACACTCGATGGC
>CALCQV010000143.1 GCA_937894795.1 uncultured Bacteroidales bacterium | reverse complement strand
AATTTGGTAAAATAGAATTAACAATTAGTTAATATACCATAGGTAGTTTTGCAAACTCAAATTCCAACATTATGAAAAGAAGCATTTTAAAGAACAACAACCGTTTCAGATTCGGTAATCTGATAATACTTGCAGTAATTGCCACGATAGTTGCCTCCTGTGGTCAGCCCCAAAAAGCGAATGAGAAAACAGGCAACATCTCCATTGATGGATCAAGTACTGTTTATCCAATTTCTGAAGCAGTAGCAGAAGAATATCTGGCTATAAATCCCAAGGTAAGGGTTACCGTTGGAGAATCAGGCACCGGTGGAGGATTCAAGAAATTTGGCAGAGGTGAGATTGACATCAACGATGCTTCACGTGCCATCAAGCAGAATGAAGCCGAGGCTTGTGAAGCCAACAACATCAAGTTCATTGAACTGCTTATTGCCTATGATGGGATGGCCATTGTGGTGAATCCGGCAAATACATGGGCCAATGAGATAACCGTAACTGAGTTAAGGATGCTATGGGAACCTGCTGCCCAGGGTAAGATTACCAAATGGAATCAAATACGCGCCGAATGGCCTGACAAGGAAATTCATCTTTATGGTGCCGGCACTGCTTCAGGTACTTTCGACTATTTCACTGAGGCCATAATGGGTGAGGCCAAGAGCTGCAGAGGTGATTATACCGCCAGTGAAGACGATAATGTATTGGTGCAGGGTGTAGCTTCTGATGAATTGGCACTCGGTTTCTTTGGCTTATCATACTTTGAAAACAACAAGGATAAGTTGAAACTGGTGGCTGTAAATGATGAAATTGCTGAGAATGGTGACGGTGCCATACTGCCAACAATAGAAACAGTAAAGAATAAAACCTATGCCCCGCTCTCAAGGCCCTTGTTTATATATGTGAACAGCACGGCTGCCGAAAAGGAGGTAATTCAGGACTTTGTAACATTCTATCTTGAAAATTCGCCTGCATTGGTAAAGGAGGTTGGATATATACCCCTCACTGATGAGGAACTTGCTACAGGAAAAGCTATTTGGGCTGGTTTTGTCAAGACACATACGGTAGCTAAGTAATTAGTAACATGATTTCAGGAATATTCACATTTGTTTCAATTGAGGTCTATTGAGTATGCGCAGGCCAAAAGAAAAGCTTATTGAGAAACTATTAGCCATGAGTGGTTGGTTAACCATACTGACCACTCTTGGCATTTTAGTTATATTGGTTTATGAGAGTGTCCAATTCTTTGCTGATGTATCTGTATGGGAATTTCTGACAGGTACGGAGTGGACACCGCTCTTCTCCAAGAAGGAGTTCGGCATATTGCCATTGCTCACCGCAACCCTGCTTACCTCGGTCATTGCCTTGTTGGTGGCATTGCCCATAGGCCTTAGCATAGCCATTTACCTTAATGAATATGCCAACCGCAAATTCAGAAGTACGGTAAAGCCAATGCTTGAGGTGCTTGCTTCCGTTCCAACCGTGGTTTACGGTTTCTTTGCACTAACCATCATAACGCCCTTCCTGCAGTCGTTTATACCCGGGCTTGCAGGCTTTAACTCTATATCACCCGGCATAGTGATGGGAATTATGATCATACCCATGATCTCCTCCCTCAGTGAAGATGCCCTGTTTGCCGTACCCAAGTCGCTGCGCGATGCTTCTTACGGTATGGGGGCTACACGGTTCCAAACGGTATTCCGCGTGCTCATACCTTCAGCCTCATCAGGTATCATTGTATCAATAATCCTGGCAATATCAAGGGCCATTGGTGAAACAATGATCGTGGCAATTGCCGCCGGACAGCAGCCTAACTTTACCTTCAATCCGCTGGTGCCTGTTGAAACAATCACCACCTACATTGTGCAGGTCAGTTTGGGTGATGTGCCCAGGGATTCCATTGAATACCGCACCATCTTCGCTGCCGGTATGGTGCTTTTTATAATAACCTTTGTAATGAACAATGTAAGCCTATGGCTTAAACGCAAATACCACAGGCAATATGAATAATTCAACAAAAAACAGGTTGACCGACAAGGCATTCCAATACTTTGGAATCTTTAATACATTCCTTGGTCTGGTCATGCTAGCAGTGTTTATTTTCGTCATCATGCAGGTAGGATTGCCAAGGCTCAACTGGGATTTCATAACCTCGCTGCCATCGAGGTTTCCTGAAAAGGCAGGTATCTACACAGCGCTGATAGGCACCTTCTGGATGCTGTTCCTAACCATTATTTTCTCTGTAACTTTAGGTGTATCGGCAGGGATATACCTTGAAGAGTATGCCAAAAAAGGATGGTTCTCAAAGCTTCTGGAAATAAACATTTCAAACCTGGTGGGAGTCCCCTCTGTTATCTATGGAATACTGGGACTGGCATTCTTCAACAGATATCTGGGACTCGGCGGAAGCCTGCTGGCAGGCAGTCTCACCCTCTCACTGCTTATTATACCGGTAATAATTGTTACCACCCGTGAGTCGCTGAAAGCGGTGCCCAAGACCATAAAGGAAGGAGCCTATGCATTGGGCGCCACCCGTTGGCAAACAATATGGAAGCAACAACTCCCTGCTGCATCAGGCAGCATTGTAACAGGTGTTATCCTTGCCCTGGCAAGAGCTATTGGAGAAGCAGCACCCCTTATTGTTGTTGGCGCACTGGTTTATGTGCCGTTCATACCCCATACACCCATGGACGACTATACCCTGCTGCCCATCCAGATATTCAACTGGACCTCACGGCCACAGCCTGAATTCCAGGTAAATGCATCGGCAGGTATCATTGTACTGCTGTTCCTAACCTTCCTGCTCAATGGCATATCCATATACCTGCGCAATAAATGGCAGAAAAAGGTGAAATGGTAGAAGTAAGTGAAATGGTATTTGAAAGGTGTAATGGCAGAAACAAGTGAAATGGTAGAATGTAGTTGTTTTGACTATTTAAGTTAAAGAGTGTTTTAAGAAGCAAGAAATCAAATAAAAAATATGAATCAGTTAATCGCAAAGAATGTCAATGTTTGGTATGGCGAGAATCACGCGATAAAGGATGTATCCATGGTTATTGAACCTTATCAGGTAACGGCATTGATAGGTCCTTCAGGCTGCGGTAAATCAACATTCCTCCGTTTATTCAACCGGATGAATGATTACATTGATAATTTCAGAATGGAAGGAGAAATACTTATCAATGAAACAAACATCTATGACCCAACGGTGAATACAGAAGCTTTGCGCAAGAAAGTCGGGATGGTATTCCAGAAGCCCAATCCATTTCCCACCAGCATCTATGAAAATGTTGCTTTTGGAATGAAGATACAGGGAATGAACAAGAAATCAGAGCTTGATGAAATAGTGGAGACATCACTCAGGAAAGCCGTGTTATGGGATGAAGTGAAGGACAGCCTGAAGAAATCAGCCTTTTCACTTTCGGGCGGGCAGCAGCAGCGATTGTGCATTGCCCGCACTCTGGCCGTAGAGCCTGAGGTGATACTGATGGATGAGCCTGCATCGGCATTGGACCCCATCTCCACTTCAAAGCTTGAAAACCTTATTTTTGAACTCAAGAAAAGCTATACTATTGTAATAGTAACCCATAACATGCAGCAAGCAGGAAGAATAAGTGATCAAACAGCCTTCTTCTTTATGGGTAAGCTTATTGAGTATGATTCAACCAAGAAGATGTTTCTCAAGCCCACACACCTGCAAACGCAGAATTACATTACCGGAAGATTTGGTTAATATTAAAAACGCTGAAAATGATATCACAAATAGAAATAGAACTGACCAGCCTGCGCAATAACCTTACGGAGTTGGGTAACCTGGTGCTGCTTCAACTCGACAAATCGGGCACTGCCCTGAATACCGCTGATGTTGATCTGGCCAATGAGATTATGCGCTATGAAAAACGTATCAATGGACTGGAGGTAAATGTAGAGAAAGCCTGTGAAAATATACTGGCTCTCTATAACCCTGTGGCACACGACCTGAGGTTTGTTTTGTCGACTCTTAAGATCAACATCAACCTGGAAAGGATTGGCGACTATGCGCGCAGCATTGCAAAGATTGTTAAAGTAAAGGAGAGCCTGTTCAAACCGGAACTGCTTGAAATGCTTGAGATAAACAAAATGTTTGAAACAACCCACCTCATGTTGCTCAATACCCTTGAGTCAATAGAAACGGATGAAGAATGTTCCGCTTTGCGGTCAATCTTTCTGCAGGATGAAATACTCAACAAAATTCAGGATGATGCAATTCAAAAGGTGTCAGAATATCTTCAGGCTAATGTTACTGATGCAGAGGAATGTTTGAACCTCTATATAGTAGTGAGGAAACTGGAGCGTGTAGGTGATCACATTAAGAATATTGCTGAGGAGATAGTCTTCTACAAAGAAGCCAGGGTACTAAGGCATAAAAAGCACAAGCAGAAGAAATAATTGCCGCCTCCTGATTACTCTTCAGAAACTGAATATTTCCTTTATTCTCGTGAATTGGGGACTTTGTCTACTACGTTTATTTTCTATTTAAACCGGTTGGCAACTGAATTTTAATCAACCTGAAATGGAGTTTTTGCAGAACGAAAATATTGACGTAGCTTTGTATGTATAGTAGATAAACGATTTATCGATGATAACGGAATTGCATATCGTCAATAAATAAATCAACAGTGATAACTAACATCCAATAAAACCACATCATGAAAAAGCAAATTACCCTCGCCTTGTTGTTCGCCTTATTTGCGCTTGCATTGCCGGCACAGAATGAATTCAAACCAAGTGGAAGCGGAATTGGTACGGTGTTCTTCAACTATAAGTATGACCTGTCGAAGGATATTGATCGTAGAAGTTCCTTTAATCTGGAAAGGGCCTATCTGGGCTATAAGTATGATTTTGCAAGGAATATTTCGGGAAAGGTAATATTTGATGTCTCCTACGACCCAACCGTTAAATCATTCACGGCCTTTGCAAAGAATGCTTTTCTGGAATGGGCAATCAATCCTAAGGTTAAATTATCTGTCGGTCTTATCCCGATCAGGCATTTTGAATTGCAGGAAAAGGTATGGGGATACCGTTATATCATGAAAACATTTACCGACGAGTATGGTATGGGCACTACCGCCGATCTGGGGTTGGGCCTTGAACTGCCGGTAAGTGAGATGCTGACCTTCAATGCATATATTGTCAACGGTGAAGGATTCAAATCATTGCAGGATGATTTTGGGATGCATAAGTTTGGAGCCAATGCCACCCTGAAACCGGCAGAAGGCCTGTCGTTCAGGGTTCATTACGATATGATGGCCACCAAAGATACGCTTGCTATAACAAAGCTGGTGGGAGATACAACCACTATCTCCATATTCACGGCATTTGCAGGATACGAAGTGATGGATCAGTTCAGGATTGGGGTAGAATACAATTTAATGAATAATGGTACAACTTACCGAAAATGGGCTGAGGATTACAAACTGAGCGGTTTATCACTGTTTGGCACTTACATCATTGATAGTCAGTTTGAGGTATTTGCCCGTTATGATTACTTAACTTCAAATGTCATAGGTAATGCAGATGATGAATGGAACTATAATGGTGATGGATCATTGGTAATGGCGGGTGTGCAGTATAAACCGATAAAAGGGGTAAACTTTGCACTTAACTACCGTACATTCATGCATAAGAACTCTGATATAGATGCCCATACAGGCTTGTACCTGAACCTGGGCCTGATGTTCTAACCAATAAATATTCGCTGTATCCGGCCTCCTGCTGTATTCCGGCCAAGGCATATCAATTGTCTATAAAACAAGAAACCTGTCGCCGATTCACCGACGACAGGTTCTCACTAAACGGGGTTGTCTTAACCCTTTACTGCCGGGTCATGTGGGCCCGGTTCATTTTTTTAAGTTATTTGAGGAACAACTTGGTAGTATACACACCCGATTTATTCATAAAGCGAACCACGTAGATACCGGCCGGCATGTTCAGGCTGATATCGTTATTGCCGTTCAGTGAATAACTTGCCATTGTCCTGCCCTGCAGGTCAACCAGTGTAAGGGTGTAATCCTCGCCGGTTTCGGGTTGAATGGAAATAGCGTCCCCACGACTCCATATTCTAACATTGGTAAGTTCAGTAACAGGTACATTTATTGTCTGAAGGTTGAGGAACAGCACTTCATCAACACCCCCTGATGGGTTGCGTGTATCAGTAATTCCCCATATACCGGAGGCCATTTCATACGATTTCTGCAATTCACCGGTGGCATTTGCAAAAACCTTTATCTGCTGAATTCCCTCCGTATTAAGGTTGGGCACAATGCCACCCCATGAGCCGTTGACACCTGCTACAGTATTGGCATAGAATGGGGCATAACTGCCTGTTGCTGCAAAGTCAATGCCAGTAGTTTCAATGCTGGTGGCATAGATGGGCCTTTCAGTTGATTCAATACCATCATACAGGAATACAAAATCGCCCGGTTCATCATAGCTGATAGCCCTGATGGCAGTACCACTAAGAGCATCTGGTTCTGTATCGAATTTCAGCACTGAACATGAATCGGCCGATGTAATGTAATTGGCTACAGTGGTGCCTTCACTTCCATCATTGATCATGATGCGCATGAAAACGGAATTGCCCGGTGTAAATCTGTCGTTTCCTGTTGGTTCAATCATAAACCAGCCGGTGTAGGTACCTTCAGCATCGGCTGTGAATTCACCATACTGTCCGGGAGTTCCCAGTGAAGTGCCTGTTGTTCTGGTAAAGGTACCATCGGTATTTACAAATATCGGATTGCCGGCTCCTGTATTGTCGGGGGCATCACTGCTTATTACCACCCTATTATAGAAGCGGTAGGTTGAATCAGCCTTAAGGTTGCTCAGCGTAGCCCTGAAAACAAATGGTACCCGGGTATCATTTGACCCGTTGATTCCCTGGATGTACTGTGGCAATGTAATATCAGTAATTGCGGGTTGTGGCGGCAGGGCTACCTCCCCGTTCAGGGTAACATATGCTTCAGGTGCACCTCCTCCGTTATGAATAATGGTGTCGTTGTTGTATGTGCCGGCAGGCAATGCTTCCATGAGCCGGGTGTATATCATAACCGGCTGTCCGGTGATGATACCATCAGCAAAAAGAAGTTCCAATGAGGCAACGAAATCAACATCATCCAGTGAAATCTCGTAATGGGCCGGGGCAGTGACTGATATGTTGCCTGTGCCGACCAGATTGGCGCCGTTAAGAGCATATGACTGTGATGCCGAAGGCCCATTTCCCAAGATATAGGTGAAACCGTCAATTTCAGTGGGAGTAGCGGTAATTACCGGTTCGGGTATTGGCATAAGGTCAATAACGAGTTCATTGACATCGCCACCAACCGGGTTGCGGGTATCTTCTTCTCCCCAAATACCTTCAGTTGAAGTCCAATGTGCTATCAGGCTGCCGTCGGCAATACTGCGTTCTTCAATTCTGCGCACGCCGTTGGGCATAACATTAGGTACAATACCACCCCATGAACCATCAATACCGGCCACTTCGGTGGCATAAAAGCCTGCATAAACACCTGCTGCGGTAAAGTTAACCCCTGTTGATTCAATGCTTGTAGCACAAACAGGTCGTCCGGTACCTGTTTCATTGTCGAACAGGAATACCATATTGCCGGGAGCTGATTCAGAGATGCCCCTGATACCTGTACCTGCATCAGGATCTGTTTCAGTACCAAAGTTTATAACTGCAGCGTAGGTAGTGGTGGTAATGCGATTGATAACCGCGGTTCCGTTGGCGCCATCATTAAGCATTAGTCGCATATACAGTTGGTTACCTGGCGTAAAGCGGTTATCGCCATTAGGCTCGAGCAAGAGCCAGCCGGTAAAGTTACCTGATGCATCGGCCGTGAATTCACCATACGAACTGCTCAGTGAGGGAGCTTCCGTACGGGTGAAAGTGGTGTCACTGTTAACAAATATCATATTTCCCGCGCCATCTGAATCAGGTAGATCACTGCCCAGCACTGCTCCGTGATAATAGCGGTAGGTGGCATTGGGAACCAGGTAGTTGAGAGTGACCTGCCATGCCAAAGGTACACGCTGCACATTGGTACCGTTGATACCCTGTATATAGGCGGGCACTACCTCAGAAGCAAGTACCGGCGCAGGTACATTCACCTGCCCTGAACAGGCAACATTGACCGGGTCAGCATTGCCACCCTCATTCACTATCATTTCATTGGCGTAATTGCCATAGGCAAGATTGGCTTTCAACCTTACATATACTGACACCGGCTGACCGGTGATGATACCTGCCTCATAAGGCAGATCAAGGGAGGAAACCCAGTTGATATCATCGGTCGATATTTCAAAGGAGGCCGGGGCCGTGACGGTTATATTTCCTGTCCCTACCAGATCAACGCCACTGATAGTATACGACTGCGACATAGAGGGGCCGCCATTGAGCATATATGAAAAGCCATTTAGGGCGGTAGGAGTGACAATCAACTCAGAGGCAGGGACCAGGTCAATAACCAGAATATCGTCAATACCGCCGGTTGGATTGGCTGTATTGGTGGTTCCCCACATGCCATCAACAGATGTATTGCTACTGACCACTGCCCCGGTGGTGCGGCTTCTCTCTTCTATGAGTCGTACGCCGCTGGCATTAACATTGGGCACAATGCCTCCCCAGGTGCCGTTGATACCGGCAACAAAGTTCTGGAAGAATGAGGGATAGAGCAGCGTAGTGAAATCAATGCCGGTACTCTCAATGCTGGTACCAAACAGTGGGCGGCCTGTACCATCCACATTATCATATATCATTGCGAAGTTCTTGGCTCCTGCCAGCGTAACGGCTCGTATTCCGGTTCCGTCGGCGGTGGAGTTGCCCACTGAAAAGCCGAGTACGTTCACACTCTCCTGGGTAGTAAGATAATGCACATCAGTGGTTCCATTGGCTCCGTCATTAAGGCGTATACGCATAAACACCTGGTTGCCCGGGGTAAAGCGGGTATTGGTGGTAGGTTCAGTAATAAACCAGCCGGTGTAACTGCCTGAAGCATCGGTAGTGAATTCTCCATATTCGCCGTGCGTTGTGAATGAGCCCACGGGTGTTCTGGTGAATGTTCCATTGGCATTAACATAAATAATGGCGCCTGAGCCTGCAGAGGTAGGGTCGTCACTTGAAGTTACCACCATATTGATATAGCGGTAGGTAGTCAAAGGTTGCAGGTAATCAATAGTTGCCCTGTAGGCAAAGGGTAAACGGTTATTGGCCGGAAGATTGCCACTTATGTACTGTGGCATAAGTACTGACGTTATCACAGGTGTAGGTGCGCCCGCTACACCCGTAAATGTTACATTTTCAAAGCGGATGGTACCATCAGTGGCATAGGCACCTGAAGTTCCGGTATAGTTAGTGGCATCCGTAAATTCGGTGACAAACCTTACAGCGAAATCAGGATTCTGCTCCACTCCGGTAATGCCGGAGAAGTCAGCACTCCTCAAAAACCAGTCGGTGGCATCGGTAATATACCTGCCTGCATCAAAACCGGCGGGGCTGCCATCATTGATATTGGTGGCATTGGCATC
>CALCQV010000142.1 GCA_937894795.1 uncultured Bacteroidales bacterium | reverse complement strand
GTTCTTTGACATCTTGAAATGAATTCCCCTAAAGTGTTGTGAAACACCCAAGGGAAGAGAATTGCATACTGTAAAGGTTGAAGGAGGTTCAGCCTTCATGTGGAGGAAGTATGCATTCTCTATTTGATTGTATAATCAGGCATTGTAGAGACGTGGCGCGCCGCGTCTCTACATATATTGCCGTCAACATAACACCGGTAACGCAGGGGCCTTGGGGCAACTGCGTTGCCGTTTTTTGTTCATTGTTCTTTGTTCCACTGTTTCAGAGTTTCAATATTTGGTTGTTTTTGCCAGAACTTGTTCCGATTTATTGAAAGGGCAGAACTTGTCCCCGATAGATCGGGACAGGCTCCGACTCGCCGGGAGAGCAGAGGGCATAGGGCAGAGAGCAGAGGGCATAGGGCAGAGAGTAGAGGGCAGAGAGCAAAGAGCATAGCTTGTCCCGACATGCCGGACTCGAGTGGCGGTGGGATTAAGCGTTTCAGCCTTCAAAGGAAAGTTGTGTAAATCAGTTGAATCAGTTAGACACCGTTCTATTTGTCTATTAGCTTGCAATGGTTGGTTGTCGTCGACTTTAGATGCTTCTTTCAAAAGATCGGAGTTTGAACCAAAGGCTGTGCCAGATAATTCGAGACAGGTTATTTAATAATTGTCAGGATGTATTTTATTAGCAGTGTAATGGTTCCAAAAATTAAGACCAGGTCAACATAGACGGCAAGCTTTAATACTCCAAAGATGCCATAGAATAAGCCAAATATTATTAATATCAAGTTTATTGTCTGTGATCCAAAACCGTTAAATATTAAAACAAATCCAATTATTATGGACAATGTTGGACAGGGTATTAAGCCAACCGGAGATAAATACAAATGTTTTATTAAGGAATTATCAATAAAGTGAGGATAAACCAGTCCGAAAACAACCATTAAAATCCCAACAATCAGGTAAACTAATTGTGATATGTTTATGGGTTGTGTTGATGCCTTTAGTCCAAAAATAAAAATTAAGATTGATAAAATTGAGAATAGTGTTCCATTAAAAGGGTTTCCCGAAATCCAGGCAAATATTGCAACAGAAAGCAATGGTATAAACAATAATGTTCCTAAGAGCCTGTTTGAAGGTTGCCATTTCGCAACCAAAGCAATTATTAACGCATAGAATATAACATGCCAGATTATAGCAAATATTCCATACTCATTAACAATATTTTGAAGTCCATTAAGTATTTCTTGTGCTTTTAACATAATTTGTAGTCTTTTGTAAAGATATTAATTCATTTTCATCCCATTGGCGAGGAGAACTGCAAATAAATTTACGAATAACCAGTCACTTAGCGCACTTTTTGGCATCTGTATTTCGTTCTTGATTCCATCGTTCCGGTGTTTAAATGTTCCAATGTTTCGGATAATTTATCATTAAAGCGGACAGGTCGCGACCTGTCCCTGACCTGGTACCCCGGGGGGTGGTAGGGTTAGGGGTGACTACCGGGAACTGAGAACCCGGAAAAACGAATCCATTGTAGAGACGCGGTGCGCCGCGTCTCTACAATGAAGGCACGTTTCTACAACGGGTAGGGGATGACTATATTGAACTGATTTTGGCTGCCATTTTGTGGCCAATTAACCCTAAAATAACCCAGGGAACAATGGCATCGGCGAAATGGGCAAAGATACCAGGTGCTTTGTACCAGATAAAACTGGTATAGGGCACAAAGAAGAATCCGATCATTCCAACTGCCAGGGCAACTAAAATCCTGTTTATCATTGTAGGATCTTTTTGCTGGATGAAAAGCCAGAATAAAAGGAAGGAAATCACGAAACAAACGAGGAATCCCCTGATCATATTCATGGGCATGCTCATGGCATTGGTTTCATGATAGTTGATCACAGCCCAGGGCTTGCCATCCAGTTGTTTCATCATCTCTTTCTGTTGATCCATACTCAGCGAAGGATCAGGCTGTCCGAGGAAGTACATTCCCTCAGTAAGGCCTTGTTTTAGACACTCCTGCAATATGCTGTCCTGCGCCGGAGTATATTCGGCAGCCGACTTGTGAAAATTAGGCCATGCATTGGAGAGGAACTGCCATGCGAATATTACAATCGCACCAATTAATGAGAAAAGTAGTTTTGTTTTCATGCTTGTGTTGTTTTATCCAAAGATAATTAATTTTTATGAATGTATGCAGCATGAAAATTTATATCCCTGATTGTTTAGCGTTTAGCGAAAAAAATGTTCCTGGTTTGTGGTTCTAAAAAGCGTTCAGCGTTTAGTGTTGGTTGACCTCTTCCCAACCCTTCTCCCCGGACAAATCGGGGGAGGAGGGCAGGGTTAGGGGGTGACAACTAAGAACCGTGAACCAGGAACAAAAAAGGGACGTGGAATGGGAACGCTGAACCTGTCTCACGATACCAGGCATTGGCCTGCTGTTGATGTTAATTTCCATTAAGAATATACTTGTCAAGTTTGTCCAAAAATCTTTCATCTTTCATACCTGACCGATTAAACATTATCAAACTGCCAATTCCCGGGTCAGGGTAAATCCTGAGTTCACAATAATAACCACCGCCACCACCTGCGTGTGTAAAATATTGTTTCCCATTCAATTGTCCGGTAAACCAGGATAAACACATCCCGGTGGCTTTGTTATTGCCAGTGTGGTTCTCTGAAAAGAGTAATTTCTTGTATTCATCCGAGATCAGGATACTTTGCGGTCTTAAAAGTTCTTGAATGTATTTGATAAAAGCGTCAGTTGATCCAATTAAACCACCATAGGAGGCGCCGTTTACATAACAGTTTTTAAACGATATCCATTTGCCTTCCGTTTGGTCAATGAATTTTGATTTATCTAAAAACATTCCCAAAATCAGGTTGGAAAAACTGAATTTCTTTTGATACCCTTTTGCGTGTTTACCGGTTTCCGGAATTTTGAAATCTAGTTCGCTATCCTTGATTTTTAACCGTGTGATGATGTTTTCCCTTACATAATTTTCATAACCGGTTCCTGAAACATTTTCAATGATCTGTCCAAGCAATACATACCCAAGGTTTGAATAGGCATATTTTTCATCAGGCCTGAACTTTGCTTTTTCATTTTTTTGAAAGATTTGAGCGAAAAACTCACTACTGTTAAATGATTGATGTTTCTCAGCCAAATGGATCCAATTTATGGGTATTGGATTAGGAATACCTGCAGAATGAGTTAAGAGTTGCCGGACAGTGATTGTGGAGGAATAAGGAAACGCTGGTAAATACTTTTTTGCGGGTTGATTTATGTCAATTTTATTTTGCCCGGCTAACTGTAAAACCGCCAAAGCCGTAAATGTTTTGGTAACAGAATAAACGTTATAGGTTGTATTTTCATTGACATTCAGCTTTTGTTTCATGTCTGCAAATCCATGTCGGAACTGATGAATAACAGAGTCTTGGTTAAAAATAGCATATTGAACAGAAGGTGTTTTGTTTTCTTCAACTTGTTTTGTCAGAATTTTTTCAATCTCGTTATATGCCATTTCCTGTGTGTTACAAGAATTTAAAGTCAAAATCATCAAAAATGTTCAGCGGAAACATCCGGCTTCCCTTGTAGTTATGAGTTCTGGGTTCCCGATGAATCTGGGCAAGTTCTGTCCAATGCTTAATTCAAAGTTTCATTACAACACCAAAAACTTCTTCCCAATTATTCCGTCAGCGGTATATAACTTAAGCAAGTAGACACCCGGCTTGTAACTGCTTAAATCAATAAGTTGTGTTTGTGCAGTTGAATTGATTGTAAGATTTTCTACCTCGCGGCCTGAAAAGTCAAATATCGCTCCACTGAATATTCCAGGTATCAGGTTGAGGGTAATGGATTCTCCGGCAGGGTTTGGGAATAACTGAATCTGCTGATCAGAAATATCTTCTGTTGCATTCGGACAACCATCTGTATACTCGCATCTTTCGTAACTCAGGGATGATTCTCCATCATTGTACAAAGCGCTTACCTGGTAACATATATATTCGTTTCCACCTCTCATTACATGAAGGAAGGATGGTTCCTCGGTATTTCCTATTAATATTCCATGGTTTGCATAAACATTGTAACTCTGTACCGTGCAGGTATCATCAGGATTATCAGAAATCCACGCTTGAATATTCCAGTTGTAACTCATATAGTAATCAATAGACAGCGATTTCCAGCCATCCTGTTCCGACCAGACCATGTCACCAAAACCTGAAACAGCCGGTCCGTTATCTACTCCTCCTGGAAAAGTTGATTCAAATTGTGCAACTTCATAACCTACCCAAAAAGCAGCACCCTGCGTAATGGGAATAATGGAATCAAGATTGAATTCATTCCAGCTCATCGGACTGTATGTATCTACATGTTGAGTATATACTAACTCAGGCGACACATTCCCTTTCCAGACCATCAAAGAGAAGGATGAGCCGGCCTCACCGACGAAAAACTTTATTTTTTCAAGCATTGGATTATCAAACAAACTGAATTGCGCCGGATTGAATTTGATAGCCGCCCTCCAGAAACCACCGGTACTTAACCCGATATTGGTAAAGTTATTTCCATCATCATAATGCATCCATTGATCATTCATTCCACTGTTGCAGGGGGACTGTGAGGGATTAGGTACGGAGGTGATAAGATCATAAGGCGGTTCACATAACTTATAGATTTTTATATTATCAATGAGCCATGATTCAATATCATTAGAATTTAACCCGGAGGCCCGGAACCTTATTTTAAATATTTTGCCCCTCGAAAATTGAGTGATATTAATTTTCCGCTGAAGAAAATCCTCATTTGAATTGCTTGAACTCATTTCAAAAGCAGGGTGCCAGGATCCATTCGAAAACACTTCCAGAAAAAGCTTTTCATTACCTGTTTGATTTAAGGCTAAAAGTTTATGACTGAAGTCGACCTTGATCCTGCAGTCTGTTACAGAATTACCATCAATCCATGCACTTTCAAGTGAAATATCATAATCAGTCAAAGGTTCTGTAGTCTTAAATTCAGCACAAGGCACCTGAATACCATCCAGACTGTCAATATGCCATTCCCCCGACTGTGCAATCCATCCATTGGTATAAAAAGTACCACTATCAAAATTATCGGCAAAAGGAAGTTGCAAGGTGTCTGTTAAAGGAGTGCCCGGCATAGCTTTCATGATCAAAAGAGTGAAAAGCAAAACAATGGTGTGGAATTTTGTCATGACTAAAAATCATTAAATGATTAATATACTATATGTATGACAAATATTTATTCTTTTACCCTAAAGTATGATGTAAATTAAATTATTCAATAGCTCCATAATACTTGATTATAATGTAAAGCCTCCAGTCAAAGGGCATGTCTGAAGACTTCTGTGGTTGAATAGACAGCAGAGGCTGATTATGGATTAAAGGTGGATGTTGATGTAAGGGAACAGTTGGAGGTGATGTTTAATAGAGTGATGTAAAGAGGATGTAAAAAAGAAAAGAGGTCGAGTTTGCCCTTTGTGAAGGATCCAGCTCAAATTTAGCTTGAGTACCCAAGCCTTGATTTTTCATGGTTCGTGGTTCCCCGATAGATCGGGGCAGGCTTTGGTTCATAGTTTTGGACGACCAACAACGAACAGCGAACCGAAAACATAACT
This sequence comes from uncultured Bacteroidales bacterium, assembly GCA_937894795.1. Classification (GTDB taxonomy): domain Bacteria; phylum Bacteroidota; class Bacteroidia; order Bacteroidales; family Lentimicrobiaceae; genus Lentimicrobium. Next base: position 3,001 of record CALCQV010000142.1, on the reverse strand, counting down.
TGTCCCGATTTATCGGGAGCCTGCCTCTGCAGGTAAACTAACGCTAAACGTTAAATGTTAAACGCTTCATCGCAGCCTAAACCTCTTTGGATTTTGTCTTTATTAAACATTAGTACTAAACAAATAACCAACAAGAGTTGATAGCCCCATTGCTATGATTCCCCAAACCAGAATTCTGACTGCGGACTTTAGGATGCTTGAACCTCCTGATTTTGCTGACAGTGCACCAAGTACTAATAAAGAAACAAGGGTAGTGGCATAGAGAGAAGATTCCAGATATTTCAAGGGAGACAGCAAGGTAACGAGGAATGGCAAAATTCCACCAGCTATAAAAGCGATAGCTGAGGCAAAAGCTGCCTGCAAGGGATTTGCCTTACTGGCTTCTGTGATGCCTAATTCTTCACGGGTATGTGCTGCCAAGGCATCCACTTCAGTCAATTCTTTGGCGACTTGCATTGCCGTTTCCTTTTTTAATCCTCTTTTTTCAAAAATCTCGCCTAAAATTTTCAATTCATTTTCGGGCATTTCTTCCAGTTCCCGTCTTTCTCTTTCGATATCGGATTTTTCAATATCCGCTTGCGAATTAACGGAAACATACTCTCCGGCGGCCATGGATATGGCTCCGGCGACAAGGCCTGCAATGGTCGCCAATAAAACAGGCTCTCTGGTCGCATTTGCTGTTGCTACACCAATAGCAAGACTAGCAACAGAGATAATACCGTCATTTGCCCCCAAAACTGCGGCTCTTAACCAGTTACTCCGGTGTATGTAATGGACGTCCAGGTAATTGTCAATAGTTATCATACTTTTCTGATTGTGGTTCTTGTCAATTTATTGATTTTTTCAACCCGTTCAGTTTTTGAATTGCTGTCATGTTCAATCATTAATCCTGCAAGTTAGAAACTATTTTTCTGTGATTGAATGCTGATAAGAATTTTTTTTATTGGCAAGGAGCATAGGGCATAACTTGTCCCGATCTATCGGGGAACCACGAACAGCGAACCGAAAACATAACTTGTCCCGATTTATCGGGAGCCTGCCCCGGCAGGTAAACTAACGCTGAACGCTGAACGCGTTCATAGCTTCATTTCATCAAAATCATCAACGCCCCTGCGGCAATCACAACCCACAGACTGATGCCCAGGGCAAAGCTCCTGACGCCTGATTTTTTGATTTCACTGATGGTAATGTTTGAACCGATGAGGAACAGGGCGATGACCATGCCGCGTTTGCCTAACCAGCTGAAGTGCTATAAAGGGGAAAAGAAATAAAGCAACTGCATTCAGCACAAAGACTACCATCAGGGCAAAGGAATTCTGATAACTCTTGCTGTTGAGTATCGGGGCAACCGCTGCTATGGCACTGCCTCCGCAAATGGCCGTCCCTGCGGAAATGAGCAGGGTGATGTTTTTCTCCACATGGAAGAGTTTGCCCAGTAATAGGCCAAGCAACATCACGGTGGTAACAGAAACCAGCGTTATCATAAAACCGTTGGATGAGGCTGATATCACGGTGCTTAAGCTCATGCCGAAACCCATCAGGACGATGGAGGCCTGCAGCACTTTGGAGGTGTATTTATGGATGCTTTGATGTTTTATGCCCAGAAGGGAAAATGCCAACCCGATAAATAAGGCAACTGCCGGCGATATAACCGGTAAAAAACAAATACAGATTATCAGAGGAAATAACCATTGATAGCTCCCTGCCTTTGCCTCATTTTGAACCGCTACGTTCATTGCTTTTGCGTTATTCATGCCAGTGTTATTTGCGCACAAAGGTATGGGCATGGTATAACCAAAGCAAATACTAATTATTTATTGACAATAACTAAAAGTTATAGGTTGACAGGAAATTCTCAAACAGTTCCACCTGCGGACTCTTGTGCCCCAGTTTGCAGGCGATGCGCAGTTTGCGGTTAATGGTAAAGCCCGTAACCTTTAGTTTGACCAGTGTTTTAAGGTATAGCTCTGTCTGGACGGCTCTTTCTGAGACGATGGCAACGCCGTCGAAATCCTGCAGGAAGTTCTTGATTGACTCGGTACTTCCCAGGTGAATGAAGGTATTGAGGTTTTCAAAGCCAATATTATATTGTGAGAGTCGCTGTTTTATCACCTCCAGCGTTCCGGAGCCTTGTTCCCTGAGCACAATGGGGATGTGAAGCAGATCATTCCTGCTGATATTTTCACGCCTGGCATAAACGCTTCCCTTGCCGGTTACCACTATAAGCTCATCGTCAAGGAAATCCCGGTAGCGGATACCCGACTGCGAGGAGTAGTTCTCAACCAGGGCCACATCTATCTGGTTATCGAGAAGCCGTTTTAACCATCTGATATTATTTGCTTTAACTGCATTCATCAGAAATACCTTGTGATTTCGAAAAACTTAGGTTTTCAGCCACCGACATAAAAACATAATCTCTGTAATCCATACGGTTATTCTTTTACAGGCTAAAATTAGGTATAATATGGTGAGATTCCTTAATTCATCAGGTAAATAGTGTCCCGACTTATCGGGAATGAAAACCCCTCATCCCAACCCTTCTCCCGGAGGGAGAAGGGCAAAAAGAGATTTTACAGAAGGATGTTATTTGCCGATTAGGTAATAACTCCCTCATTATTACACCTTTTTGTCCCTCACCCTATGCGTAAGGGGTCATGGGTGAGGGACTTTAACGCTAAACGAATATGGGACGTAGGATGGGTCGCTGAACACTGAACACTGAACGCAGAACGCGTTTAGTATCTTCCTTTTTACTAATTTTGCACTCTTAAAAAAAAATTATACGTCAACAGATGGAAATTCCTGCAAAGTACGATCCTAAAGGTATTGAAGACAAGTGGTACAAATATTGGCTTGATAATAAGTTGTTCCGTTCGGTTCCCGATGAGCGGGAGCCTTACGTGATTGTGATCCCGCCTCCCAATGTTACGGGAGTGCTGCACATGGGGCACATGCTTAACAATACCATTCAGGATGTGCTGGTGCGCCGCGCACGCATGCA